>NZ_BAABLI010000005.1:0-253634 GCF_039544265.1 Corallincola platygyrae
TAGGAGTTAGTTAAAGCAGAAAAGCACCCTTATAGGGTGCCCAAAAGCAAAGCCACCTGCTATGCAGGTGGATTATTTACTTTCTGTTAGTGAGTCAAATTGGTTGGTTAGGAGTCGTTTTAACGCCATGTGATCACCCGCTCAGATGTGATTAATACCATAGATTAGTATCGGTTTTTGTTCGAATAATCCTGCAGTAACGCATGGAAGAGTGAGGTTTAAGCTTGGTCTATTTAAAGCTGTTGGGATTGATATTGCTGCTCTTCACCACGAGTGCGAATGCAATAATGCCGAGGTCATTCGACATTGATGACTTCTTCCACGATGGCAAATTAATTGCCACGGGCGTTGTTATTGATGGTGAAGCTATCTTTGCCGATGATGCATTTGCTCCTTGCGGTGTCACCTTTACTGTTCGGATAGAGGAGCAGATATTGGGGGCAAAAAAGGGAGAGCTAGTTAAGGTTCATCACCTTCCGGAATCACGTTACCCGTCACTGGCTGTGGGCAGTCGCTACTTCTTCTATGCTGAAGACCGCTCTACACATCAGTTTATGGTTATGGGCGATGAGATAGATATTCCACTTGAAGATAATCGTCCGGAAAAGTGTCACGCCAAATAAACTCAGCTTTATATCTATCGAGAGTTTACCCAGAAGATCGAAAGTGACGGAAACTATTCATTGATTGGGAATATGTTGCTCAATGGTCACTCCAGCCTTCATCAGATCAAGCAGACCTCCGATTTACCTCATATCTACATAGGTTGGAATGAGGGACAGTTTGGTTACTACCTGGAAAGCAGGGAGCATCGTATCCAAGCGCTAAAACAGGGGCGGGACACTCGAGGTGGCGCTCTGCTACTAGAACCAGTTATTGAGCTTTTTAGACTGGCATCAGCGAAAGAATAGTCAAGCTACCAATAGAGCGAAACGTACCTAATAAATTTTCCAATAAGAAAAACGAGTGTTGATTATGAAAAAAGTAGTTTGGTTCTCTTTATTGTTACTTCTGTTATCCGGCTGTGCGACTAAGCCTTCTGTAGATATTCAGGGCAAGACGCTTGCTAATGGAACTCTGGTTAACGATACCGTAAACATGCTGTCTTTATATAGCAGTGCGATGGGGTGTGACAGCATTGAAAATATCACCTCTAAAGTCGTAAACGAGCCTTCGGGTGAAATAGGTAACATGTCTTGGAGAGAGCAGTGGGATGTCACCGGGTGTGGGCAAACCAGCCTTTACTCGATCTTGTATCAGGAAGATGGTGCTGGCGGTACTTTCTTTTCTGTAAGCAAAGATTCATAGCGGCATCTTTAAACGTCTGTTGGACTCAAAAAAACAATTCAGTTTGCATGCCTCTGGGCGGAGACCGATACTTGGTCTCTGCCATTTAACCCATGCTATCTATTTCAACAATGGATAGCCGTGAAGATGTGATAGGCCGCATGAGCGGCAGCAAATAGCTATCGATAAAAAAGTGATCAGAAATAAATTTAGAACTTCATAAAACTTTGACTGTTAGCCCTTCTTCATCAACTCTGCAAAACGCGTGGAGGCGAAGTTCAGCCCTGAACTACCACCACCTAACAACCCCCCTGTTATCAGCACATCGGCAAAGCGAAGAAATATTTCCTGGGTATTGTTCAGGCCCTGAATATCAGCCAGTACATCCCCCAGAATACTTAAGCCTAAAAACGCCAGAACAATACCGGAGATAAACACAAAGAAGGTGATATCTCGGTTACACAGAGACTGATGCCTAGCCTTGGCAAACTCGTAGCTGTGTTTCAGGCACAGTAATACTGCGCGGTACTCTTCAGCTGAGGCGCCATCTTTGACTTTGGGTAATAGGTCCAGCATCTGACTATCCAGCACACCTCTGGCAACGCGGATCTCACGGCCATAAACCATGCTCAGTACATCGACTGGCTGTTCGGCGTTATCCAACGTCTCCTTGATGCGGGAGATGCGAAGTGACCAGTCAACGGCCTTACGGTTGCGATAATTACTGACAAACACGGCTGCTGCACGTTCGATCGCCAGCGCTAAAAACAGGTACTTAAGGAAGATATCGCCGCCACTTTCTACCAGGTGCTCATTGACGACCAGTAGTTTGAGATCGCCAAATCCCCAAACACCAGCCGCAACAAAGCCGATGAAAATCAGGCCGCCTGCGAGATAAAGTCGCCAGGCATTATCTGAACTGCCGCTAGGTAAGCTGTTTTTGTTTGTATCGTCTGACATAGGTTTGCCTCCTACGCCTTAAAAGGGGATGCCTGTTTCAGATGTTCACAGGCTGATAGTAAGTTTAGAAGCTGGCGCCAGGATTTGCCTGACGCCATTGTTTTTTGGAGGGTTTATCCGGCAATAGTTTATCCAGCAGGTGTGTACAAGTAACTGGATTGAATGCCGAGTGGAATGCCCAGACCCCAGTAGATCAACAGGAAGATACTCCACAGCACAATAATGCTGATACTGAATGGCAGCATCAGCGACAGCACCGTACCGATACCGGTAGATTTCACATAGCGCTGGCAATAGACCACCACTAATGGAAAGTAGGGCATCAGCGGGGTAATGATGTTGGTAGATGAGTCACCGATACGGTAAGCGATCTGGGTCAGGTCGGGCGAGATATCCAGCTGCATCAGCATGGGGACAAAGATGGGACCCAGCAGCGCCCACTTAGCCGAACTGGAGCCAACAAACAGATTTACAAAACCTGTCAGCAGAATAATGCCAATCACAGTGACCATGGTCGGCAGTGAAAGGGCTTTCAGCACTTCAGCCCCCTCAATTGCCATCAATGCACCCAGGTTAGATTTACCAAAGGCGTCAATAAACAGCGCACAGAAGAATGCCATCACGATGTAGTAGCTCATGCCATGCATCGCTTTGGTCATGCTGTTAATCATATCCTTGGTGCTTTGATAGGTGCCGGACAAGTAGCCGTAAACCGCACCGGGCAACAAGAACAGCAGAAAGATCAAAGGCACGATCGATTGCATAATTGGCGCTTTGAACGATGTTAGTTTGCCTTGCACATCACGCAGCGGGCTGGATTCTGGTACCAATATCGCCACCAGAATAATCACGCCTATCAGCATGGTCAGGCTGGCCCAGCGCAAAGCGCGGCTCTGCTCGGCAGTCAGTTCGGCAAATTTGGGGATATCGTTCGGATCGCCATCCACTTCAACATCTTTCAATCTGGGTTCAATCACTTTGTCTGTCAGATACCAGGCGATAGCTATAATCAGTAGCGAGGACGCCGAGTTAAAGAACCAGTTGTTCAGTGGGTTTACTTGAATCTCAGGGTCAATGATCTGCGCGGCAGTTTGGGTAAAACTCTGCAGTAAGGGGTCGATGGCAGAGGGAATAAAGTTGGCGCAGAAGCCGCCACTGACCCCAGCAAATGCCGCGGCAATACCGGCTAATGGATGTCGCCCCATGGCGTAGAAGATCACCCCAGCCAGAGGTATCACCAGTACATATCCTGCATCAGTGGCTGTATGGGAAACAATGGCCACCAGCACCACCATGGGGGTCAGCAAGCTATTGGGCGTTGAATCCAACATTCGCTTTAAGCCGGCACTGATAAAACCAGAGTGTTCGGCGACACCGACACCCAACATGGCCACCAATACCACACCCAGCGGTGCAAAACCGGTAAAGATAGTTACCATGCGGCTTAAGAAGCTTGCCAGTGAATCTCCCGTCAGCAGATTGTTCACCACGATCGCGTCACCCGTACGGGGATCGATCGCTTCAAAACTGACTTGGGAGAAAATGGCCGACGCCACCCATACGATCGCCAGACAGACTAAAAAGATAATGGCCGGATCAGGCAGCTTATTTCCAACTACCTCGATCTTATCTAACGCCCGGGTAGTCCAGGTACTTGAAGCGTTATCCATGCATATAGCTCCGAGACAAAGAGTAAATATCAACTGACACAGCTACTAAGTGTAGAAGCTAAATCTATTAGTTATGAGTGAGTTAGGCATGGATGTGCGAAAGTGAGTGATTGGCCCAGTTCATAAAACTAATCTAAATCAGTATCTGTTGATGGTTAAGCGGGGTATATTTATTGCTCATCGCCGAAAGGAAGTGGCGAGCATTCCAAGAGACTCTCATTCCTTTCTCGTCTGACTAATTGTCAGCGCAGTACGAGACTGTGCCTTTTGCTGCTAGCTCCGGTCTTGCATGATTTTAAACACAGTCATCAAGTAGGTCTCAGCAGGATGGCCTGGGTTATCTGTGCGCTTAAAAAAGGAGTTTGTAATGAGCGAAAACACCACTGAGGTCATAGCGAGCGAAGAGGTCGAGGCATCGACAGGTTTTGCTTACCTGTTTCAGAATATTCACAGACTATTCTTCCAACCAAGTAAGTTCTTCAGCGATATTCAGCGGCTGCAGAGCACTGGTCTGATTTACGTTTCTCTGCTGTTTTTCGGCATGTCAAACATCATCAGTAGAGTCGATTCACAGCTGATCAAATCCGACCTTGGAGCAGCAAGCAACTCTAATGATTTCATGCTTTCAATAGCCTCTGAAGGTTGGTTTAAGTTTTGGGCTTTGGTCACTGTGCTCGGTGCTATATCGGGTTTCTTCACATGGTTAATCGGTGGTTGGTTTTTTAACCTTCGATTGTCATGGAGCGGCGCGAAGGAGTTCGAAAAAGAGGATGGCAGAACGGTTTTCCTATTTTCGAACATGGTCGAGTTTCTACCTCATATTATTTCTGTCGTCATATTTACTCTTGTCTATTCAGACTATTTCACTTATTTCAAAGCCGATGAGCTTTGGTCAGCAATACTTTTCATCTTTCCGTTTTGGTCTGTTGTTGTGTGCTACAAGGGGATACGAGCCAACTTCGATGTGGTGCGCTGGCGGGCTATGATTTGGTTTGTTGTGTTGCCGTTGGTTATCTATCTATTGATCTACGCTGGCCTCGTACTGGCTTACCTGTTCAGTTAGTCAACGCGGATAGGAGTAAATCAGTATGGCGCGAACGGAACCAACATTGCAGCTTGAACAGGTAGGACAGGTAGATCCCCCATCAAAGCCAGAAGAGCCATTATCTGAACAGCAGCCTGAGAACTCAGTGACCTGGGTTTTTGCCAGCGCGACGGCTCGGATCTGGGGTCATACCATAGATGGCCTGTTGACTATGCTGCTGTTTATCACACTGTTATCCCTGTCCAAGTTGGTTGAAGGTGGCTCAGACTATGCCGACTGGGTCGTTATCGGCATACCTATGGCCTACTACCTATTTTGTGACGCCTTGCCACAAGGACAGAGTTTGGGAAAGAAAGTGTTCAACATCTCAGTGGTGAGTGAGAACGGTGGACACTACTGCTCGCTAACACAGTCATTTCTGAGAAACCTTATCGTGCCATTTCTCGGCGTATTTGATGCCGTCTTTATCTTATCTAAAAAGCGTAAACGCCTGGGTGATTACCTGGCACAGACGGTGGTGATCAAGAAAGCAGCTAAAGGGAAAATTGGAGTTAACTCTTCACGATAGGAATTATTGAATAAGGGATGATTAAAATGATTCGCGTCGCTTTGTTTTATATATGTCTCTCGCTGGTGGTTGGGTGCGCCTCTAGGTCGGTCTATGTCCCCCCTGAATCCAGCCAACACCCTCTGACATCGCTGGATCCTGAGTATGGCCTGACGCCACAAAAGCCAGTAAAGCTGGGTGGTTTTATGTTGGGAACCGAGTATGAAGGGCGTCACAAAGAGTATTTTGAAGGTTTATTGGGGCCAAACGGTGAACGTGTGCAATGGCGTAGATTAGGCAGCTGTTGTGCATTTAAGGATAGTTCGCTCGCTTTTGGAGGTGGTTTACTGGATGTCTATGAGCTGAGTTATGAAGGCTTGGCTGAGCCTATTCATCTCTATGTGAACCTTTATTATTTCGAAAAGCCGATGGCACCCGTTGGGTTTACGTTGGAGTAAATGGCAGCTGTGAGTAGGGCGTTGAGGAATAAACAGTACATATCAGCTGAGCGAGTAGGCAACGGCACAGCCCTATTTGTGGGGCTATCGATAGTGGGTCTATTTCTGATACTGATTATCTATCATGTGACTTTCAGTATTCTTGGCGCAGAGCCCGGCACCAACGTGTCACGTTGGTGGATGGGTGTCTTTATCGTGTTGTTATCGTTTTGGCTGCACTGCGACAAGCGGGGCCAATACCGTTTTCCAACAGCGGGGTCGGTTTTGCTTTGGATGTGGCCATATACCTTGCCAGTTTATTTGTTCAGAACGCGTGGTGCGAAAGGCATCTGATGTTCACCCGATAAAATAGACACCCTTCTCATCTACCGCGTCACTGCTTCGTATTCGATTGGACTCATGTAATTTAAGCTCGAGTGCAATCTTATTCTGTTATAAAAATGCTGGATGTAGCCAGCGACTTTGTCACGTAAATCACACTCACTTTTAAACAGTACACCTTTAACCAGTTCACCTTTGAGCGAGTGGAAGAATGACTCCATTTCTGCATTATCCGTACAGTATCCCGGCCTGTTCATGCTAGGCCGTATTCCGTGCTTCTTCAGTTCTTGTTGGATCTCTGCTGCACCGTATTCAGAGCCTCGGTCAGTATGGAAGATTAAACCCGCCTCTGGCCTTCGGTTGCGTATCGCCATTCGCAACGATGACAGTGTCAGTGCAGCGGATTTCTCAGCCCCAAGTGACCAACCCACCACTCGCCTGGAGTAAAGGTCGATAACAACAGCCAGGTAAAGCCAGCGTTGCCCCTGCCTGACGTAAGTCAGATCCGCCGCCCAATGCTCATTACTCTTTGTCGGCTTTGGCAGCTCTCTGCGTATATTTGGATGTCGAAGAAAGAAGCGGTGTAATCCAGCAAAGCGTCGGTATACCCTTGCACAACGCGCCCTAAGCCCATTTTCACGCATCAATCGGGCTACTCGCTTGCGGCTGGTAGAAATACCCTCTCGCTTAAGCGCCGCATGTATTCTCGGGCTTCCGTAAACTCCTCGGTTAGTTTCAAAGAGCTGCTTGATTCGGTGCTCCAGTACGCGGTCAACTAGGTAACGATGACTGACATCTCGTTGCTTCCATGCGTAATAGCCCGCGCGCGATACATTGAGAAAGCGACACATAAGGGCGATTGGATACCGCCTCCGATAGGTGTCTATGAATCGGAACCTCGTCGGTTTTCTTCCGCTTCGAATCGTTGCCACTTTTTTAGCAGGTCGTTCTCCAGCCTGAGTCTGGCATTCTCTTTTTCGAGTGCAGCGATACGTTCGTTTTCACTGACTGAAGCTGGCTTCTTGATAAGCTTTTTACGACGATCGGACATGATTTTCCCTTCCCGATATTCCTTTCTCCAGCGGGACAACATGAAAGGATGAATACCCAATGACTCAGCAACTCCCTTCACTGTAGCGCCTTTATAGTGAGTCAGTTTGACTGCTGTCGCTTTAAATTCTGTCGTGTATTGCTTCGTCTTCTTTGCGTTCTTGTAGGCTGGCATAAACACCTCCGTCTTGTTTGACTTTGGTGTCTACTGAATCGGATCAACTACAATCGCCCTCTATGTTGGATTGTTATTGCTGATGATCATGCCAGCTATTACAGGGGATACCACAGCGCTTTGGCTCAACCAATAGGACGCTCGAAGGACATGGAAAAGAAGTTAACAGGGAACCAGACGACCGATTATTTTATCTTTATGAGTGTCGCCGTTCTTTTTACGGGTTATGCCTTAGTCGGCGCTTTGGATGGCGCGTTCTTACTCTATTTTTGTGGCAGATTCGAATGTGTCAGCGGTAGAGCGGAAGGAATATTTGCCTGGGCATTGTTTGTCGTGTCCCTGTTGCCATCGGCATACCTGACCTTGGTTTGGAGCGGGCTGAAATTTCGAAATCGATTGGCAGAGCTTAGAAAGTATCAAACAGATGTCATTATCTGGAGCGTGATAAGTTTCGGTGTGCCTTTGGCCGCGGTTGTTCTGCAGAACAGATAAGTATCGAGTGCCAGTGTTTCTTGCTAGTAACTGTATTCAGTTTTAAGAAAAGCCGCCCAAGGGCGGCTTTTTCGTTTCTATCAAACTGACTCCAATACTGCTTTTTTCTTTTCTCTGACGCGCTTTGGTTTTGCGCGCTTTTCTTTCACGCGTTTAGGCTTCACGCGCTTTGGTTTTGCCGTATAGCGCCTGCGCATCAGGTACAACGTGAGTCCGGTAATGGCCAGTATCACAGGTGCCAGCCCCAACACGCACCAAAGGACTCGGGTGATTAGTCCGCCAAAGTAGCCGAAATGCAGTTTGCGAAAACTATCAACAAACACATGTAAGTTACTAGCTTCACGTATGTCGGTTTTGCTAAGAAGCTCGCCACTGTTCTTATCGAACGCCACGGTGCTGCCATATTCGCTGTTAAAGGGGTTAGTACTGTCGACTTTGCCGTAGAAGGTGATATCTCGATCGGGTTCGTGTGGCATGGCCAGGTAACCCGCTTTGTAGCTTGGGATCTCCTGCTCAGCCCGCAGCATCAAAGCTTCAAATGAGATGTCCGGGCTATGCAGCGGCGCTTGAATATAGACGTGTTCATCACCCCCATGCTCAGTGACTTCGTGGATGATGCCCATCAGGGTCCAGTAGCCGCCGGTAAAGGCGATGATGATCATCACAGGTGAGCTCAGGATACCGATAAATTTATGAATATCGCTGTAGAGAATGCGCTTTGCTGCTTTGAACCTGAGAGTAAACAACTTCGCCCAAAATCGCCGATAGAGAATGATGCCGCTGATCCCGAGAAACAGCATAATCACTGAAGCGATAAGGGCGACTGTTGCTCCTTTCAGGTGGAGCAGGAAGGTGTAATGCAGTTCCAGTAACCAGTCTGTCAGGTAATGGTCCATGGGTTGTGGCTGGGATAGCAGGTGACCACGGTATTGGTCGATATAAACCTTGAACCACTCATCTGTGTTTCGTTTGATCAGATACCCCGCATCGGAACGCTGTTTGTCATCGAAGATCTCCCAGCCACCCAATTCGTAGTCAGGGTTAGCGTTGAGCGTGGTTTGCATCAGCGCATCCAGGCTGACGCGTGGTGTGTCTGGTGCGGTATCGACCCGCATATGCTCAGGTCTGAGTAAAGAGTCTATTTCGACCTTAAACACCAGAATACTGCCGGTTACCGAGATAACAATAATCGGTAGCAGGGCGATCAGGGCTGCATAGGAGTGCCATTTAAACAGGGTCTTTCTCATGGTGCTATCTCGGATTGTTAGTGCTGTTTTTACCTATCGGACCCACCTCGGGTGGTCCAGATACGACTAAGGCACTGACCCGCTCACGCCTGTCAGTGCCATTGTTTATTGCTTTTCTTTCCGGTTAGAACGCCCAGCCAAGTACTAGAACGCCCAACTCAGTGTTGCGCTGTAGTTTGCCGGGGCACCGTAGTAGCCCTGTGCCCAGTAAAGGCTGGTCAGATATTTTTCATCGGTGACGTTGTAGGCGTTAACACTCAGACTGACGTCTTCGTTGAACTCATATCTCGCCATAAGATCGACAATGGCGTAGGCATCTTGCTCAGTGACAATCTCTTCTCCGGCATTATCAAAGTCATCGCCAACAACGCCCTGTACCCGCGAAATATCATCTTGCCAGCGCATATTCATGCCCGTAGTCAGGCCTTCCAAGAATGGAACCTCATACACGGCAGACAGCTTCAACATACGGCTGGGGGTGTAGGCGGCTACCTGGTCATCCCCATTGATATCGAAATCTGTGTAGCCGATGCTGACGTTCAGGCCTTCGTAGATCTCGCCCGCGATATCCAGCTCATAACCATCACTGCTGATACCGTCAGCCCCTATGTAACGCTGTTGATCCGGCGGCAGGTTTTCAGTGCTTGGGTCGAGGATCGCCAGGTTTTTCTGCTGCACATCAAAGTAGGCCACGCTGGCGAGTAATCGACCATCAAACAGCTCGGCTTTTAGGCCGATTTCAGCACTTTCGCCGGTGACCGGATCCAGTGTTTCGTTGTCGATGTTCAGCTCAGTTTGTGACTGGAAGGTCTCGGTATAGCTGGCGTAGGCAACAACTTCTGGTACAACCCGATAAACCACACCTAAATACGGAATAAACTCGGCATCGCCAGTATCGCGGACCACGCCGTAAGACTCGCCATCCACATCCCAGTCGTTGTAGCGGCCGCCGACAATGGCGTGGAAGCCATCAAACAGGTTAAAGCGCCCGGTGACGTACGCAGCCTTCTGCTCCTGGGTGACGTCTCCGCCTGTTTCACCATCCGCAAATACCGGTTTAGGCGTGTTGCCATCCCATTCATGTAGATCTGGCATCGGAGGGAATCCCGCACCTGTGGTGTAGTCGTATAGTGACCTGTCTGTGTAATCCAGTTTGGCGTAGTTCACCCCGGCGACCAGTTGGTGGTCGCGACCGAACATCTCGATATCACCCCTTAGGTAAAGGTCGAACAGGTGGTGCTCATCGTCATGCACATATTGGCTGCCATACCCTGTCAGGCCTAGGCCAGTCTCTCTATCTGGTGTACCAAACACATAGAAAAGTTCGCTGTCCTCATCGGTGTCTTTGTATGAGTAGGTGGAACGGATCTGCCAGTTTTCACTAAGCTGATGATCCAACTCGACAACCGTGTTGTTGCGAATGACCTGCCAGTTAGACCAGTCCGCAGAAGTGCTGGTTGAACGGCCGTAGTCAGTGGGGGAACCGTCGGTGTAGTAGAGGGGCAGGGCGCCCCAGAGATTACCTTCAGCATCGTTATTGCTATAGCTATGGCTGAGTGTCACCGTGGTGTACTCGGTTAGATGGCCTTCCAAAAAGATGTAAACCACCTGTTTGTCGGTTTCATAGCGGTCGAGATAACTCTCCTTGCTTTCGGTCAGAACCACAGCGCGGGCGGCAAAGTTTTCGTTGAAGTGTTTGGTGCCATCCAATTCCAGGCGGCCACTGTTCCTGCTGCCATAGGTGCCATTGACGACCAACTGGTCATCAGCGGTAGGGCGCTTACGAATAAAGTTGATGGTGGCGGACGGGTTACCGACGCCCGTCATCAAACCATTGGCACCGCGGATAACTTCGATACGGTCATAGATGGCGGTGTCTTCGCCAGCGTGCGCGTTACCTGAGGCCAGCGGTAATCCGACGCCGTCGATCTGGAAGTTAGTGACGTCAAACCCGCGTGCGGTGTAGTAGGTGCGGTCGGTTTCGATGCGCTCAACATTGATACCCGTGGCCGTGTCTAATGCGGCATTAATGTCGGTCAGTTGGAAGTCTTGCAGTTGCTGGTTCGTGATCACCGAAACTGACTGCGGGATCTCCGCAATCGGCAGCTCCAGCTTAGAAGCACCGCTGGCAGAGTGCGCGTTGTAGCCCTGGATATAACTGCCTTTGACTTCAATGCGTTCAACATCTGCCTCATCAACGGCATCTTCTGCGTGTGTGAGCGGTGTAAAGCCTATCGCCACAGAAATAGCGATGGCCAAGGAGTGCTTCTTCATGATCAAAATCCCTTAATGCGAGAGCCAAAACCGCGGGTGCTGATAGCGATCAGAAAAGGGCTTTCTGTCCCGTGGTTAAATGTGTGTTGTTATTTTCGGCGGCAATACTATGATCATGTAATGCGAATGTAAATGAGATCCATTCGTATTAACGTATTTTCTTCATCAAGATTTCCTAATCGCCGTGATGGCGTGCAATTCGTGACAAAGCAGGTTAGCTTTTAATGATTAAATGTCGCGGAGGAAAGAAGGATGCCTGAAAACGCTGAATCAAAAAGAAAACAGGCAGTGCAGGTGGTGGCAAAGGTCGTTCTTAATGCGACTATTTTAGCAACCTTACTCGCCGCTATTCCGACCTTTATCGACTGGAAAACAAACCCCGGCGGTATCTTTCAAACGGAAATAGGCACCCAATGGACGCCGGTGTTTGAAACCTGGTTTAGCTGGGCCTGGCCGTTCTTCTTTGCATTCTTGCCTATCACACTATTTATGCTGGACTGGCGTACTGAAAAACCAAATAAAGACCATGGCATGGGGCCGGATGAGTATGAGTAAAAAACTACTCTGGCCGCTGCTTGCTTTGGCAGTGGTGACCACTTTACTCACCTTTGATGTCTTGGCCGCTAAAGCTGACCACGTTGTGGTGGTTAAATCTAAGCGCGAGATGACTCTCTACCAGGGGGATAACCCGCTAAAAACCTACCATATTGCGCTGGGTGGAAACCCCAAGGGACATAAACAGCAGGAAGGCGACCAACGCACGCCTGAAGGTACTTACACGCTGGATTACGTTAAGGAAGATTCCGCGTTCTATCGGTCCATGCATGTGAGCTACCCCAACGCAGAAGACAAGGCCAACGCAAAAGCTAAAGGCGTCTCGCCGGGCGGCTTTATCATGGTGCATGGTCAGCGTAACTGGTTGGGATGGTTAGCCCCCATTGCGCAGCGCTTTAACTGGACCAATGGCTGTGTTGCTATTACCAACGACGAGATGGATGAATTCCTGTCGCTGGTACCCGTAGGCACACCGATTACGATCCGTTGGCAGTAATCTGGCAGCGCAGATTTGTCGCGGTCAGAATCCATTTGTTTATTAGCGCAAAGTGTAATAGCGTCTGGATAATGTAACCGTCTCCCCGTGAGGGCATGACCAGCTTGGTGGCTAGACCCTAGGGTCTCAGGGTATCAGGGAATCAGCTAAGACAAAAAGAGGGCAGTGGATGCCAGTTTCTAAGTTCATCACCGTCGGTGCGTTGTTTATAGGTACCTTGGTTGCGTTGGTAGGAAAGCTTTGGATCTTTCTTCCATTCTACGTATTGGCTGTCTTTGCAGCCTGGGGGCAGAGTTACTTCTGGTCTGCGATGGGAGGCGTGGTTACCGTCAGTAGTTTCAGTTACTTCTACTACTTCAACGATCACCCCTTTTTCCTTTTTACTGCTTTAATTGGCGCAGTCTTGACGGGCTTTTACGACCTGTTTTATGGCTCTGGGGTAATTTTCGATTTCATTCGATTCTGGTCTAAAACCGATAGGGATCCCTTCTTCTAGCCTTATGAAAGATATGATTATTCGTGCCGCCGAACCCTCGGATGCTCAAGCAGTGCAGGCCATTTATGCCCAGCCTCATGCATATGCAGGGACATTGCAGCTCCCTTATCCCAGCCAACAGATGTGGCAATGCCGCATGGATAAACCTGCTGAGGGCTATCACAACCTGGTCGCCATAGTCGACGGTAAGCTAGTGGGCCAGTTGGGCTTAAGTACTATCGCCAACCCTCGCCGAAAACATACCGCGAACTTTGGCATGGGTGTGTGCCAGACTGTTTTGCGTCAGGGAGTCGGTTCAGCCCTGTTAAAAGCGGCGCTGGATATGTGTGATAACTGGCTCGCGGTGACGCGAGTTGAGCTGGAGGTTTATACCGACAACGATGCAGCGATCGCGCTGTATAAAAAACATGGCTTTGTGGTTGAGGGCGAGCATAAACAGTCAGCTTTCCGTGACGGCGGTTATGTGGATGTATTTAGTATGGCGCGGGTGAGATAGAAAATGAAAAACACGGTGATTTAGAAGGAGCAGTATCATGATCACAACGGCACTGGCAGTAAGTATTCTGTTTGTTATCTATCGTTTTTTGAAAGCGGACAATGGCTATGAGGTGGATTGGTGGATGGCGTTGGTTTTTGTTTTGGTTCCGGCATTCATTAATTTCTTCTTGTCGATGGGCATCGCCATGTTAGAGCTACCGGCAATGCTGGGATTTATCGGGCTGGTACTCTATTTCCTGGTGCCTTATCTATTCCTAAAAATCGGCTTAGAGTTTCGCTCGGGCGTTGCAGTCAAGTTCGCGCTGTTTGTTCCGGTGGTGGTTATTTCTGTCGATCTTGCTTTCTATGCGCTGGTAAGCTCGCAATTAACTTAGGCTTGGTTGGCCAGCATCCATTGAGGCGGCCAATGCAAGGAAGAATGGCATGTCTACAAACCTTTTGATTGATCCTCTCTCTGCCGCACAACCAACCGTTATCTGCGACCACTTTCTGCAGCAGCTGAATCAGCTGCTGGACAAAGCGCATAAGTCAGTTGATAACGACCAGTCTCTTGATAATGACCAGTCTCTTGATAATGACCAGTCCGTTGATAACAACAAGCATGCAGAAACACAGTTACTAAGCTCTGCACTGCAGCCGGATATGTTTGCCCTGGCTCAGCAAGTCGCTACCTGTAGCCGGTTCGCTTTGAGGATCTGCTTTCCTATGGCGAATAAGAAAGTACCTGAGGTCGACATTGATGAATCGTCTATCACGGGATTGCAGGCCGGTATTGCTGACGTTCGTAAGTTGATAGCCGAGTTGCCGCCAACTGCATTGGATGAGTTATCTCAGCAAACCCTGTCTGAGCAAGCGGGTGTTGCCGATGTTGATCTGCCCGGTGACCAGTTCTGCTATCTGTATGGGTTACCCAACTTCTTTTTCCACCTCAATATGGTCTACGCCATCCTGCGGCTAAAAGACGTGCCAGTAAGCAAAGCCGACTACGATGGTTTTCACTCCTATCCTGAAGGATTTAGTTTTGAATACCAATCCGAATAAACATATGGTCAACCAGGAAGCCTGGGCAAGTTCAATTCAAGGCGCAGTCATGCAGCAATGGTTGTTCCCTTGCAAATGGCAGCAACGTAGAAGTGGGCTTGCCCAGACTTCCCCGTAGGGCGGGCTTTAAATCACTTTATGCAGCGTTAGCTGATTTCGGCGTAGAACAACTATGCCTTCAATCACCTGCCTTGCCTAAAGTGATTTAAACTACCCGCTGGTAGACCATATTCTTATTTGGATTGGTATTATGATTCATATCCGCGAAGCTAGGGCAGAGGACTTTGAGCTGATATGGCCGCTGTTTCAGCAGGTGGCAGCCGCAGGCGAGACTTACGGTTACGATAGAGACATGAGTAAACAGGAGGCATTTCGGGTTTGGATGGCGCTCCCCCGGAAAACCTACCTATGCGAGCAAGATGGCCAGTTCCTTGGGACCTATTATCTGAAGACGAATCAGGCCGGCCCCGGCAGCCATGTTTGCAACTGTGGCTATATGGTGGCAGAAGCCGCCAGAGGTCGTGGTGTCGCCTCAGCCATGTGTGAGCACTCTCAACAGCAGGCTGTGGCGTTGGGTTACAAAGCAATGCAATTTAACTTTGTTGCTGCCAGTAATGAAGGTGCAGTCAGGCTCTGGAGCAAGCTAGGCTACGATACCGTCGGTCGATTGCCGAAAGCGTTCAACCACCCAACGCTGGGCTTGGTCGATGCATTGGTGATGTATAAGTGGTTGGAGTTACCAGTTTAGCCTCAGAGGCAAAGCCGCAACCTATTCTGCCAAGTCGGCGACTCCCACTGAAACATCCCTCGAAACCTAGTGAAGGGGTGAGCTCGCAATATAGAAAAAAACTGCCAGTCCGATGACTATGGTTATGGTCGAACTGCCAAGGCCCAGTTTGGTCGTTCGGTTCCATGGTATGTTCGAAGCTCTTGAACGTCGTTTTTCTCGCACAATTAGCGCTATCAAGGGAATGCAAGCCACGATTAGGCAAGCCGTCATCACCCATAGAAAAAAGAGACCAATAAGAGGTTGGACACCGAGGTAGTAAAAGATCGCAACCGTCCATCCGATCAGGGTTGAGATAGATAGTGCTTTACAGTAAACGGTTATGTTTTCCATTGATTCCTTTCTTCTTTGCCTTTGCCTTTCTCTTGCATTGCCAGGCGCTCACTCACAGCGCGAGTGGTTTAAATTCCATTTAGTTTGATGTGTTCTCAAGTTTCATGCGGATCAGCCACAACTTGATTTGACAGTCTACATCAATCGAAAGAGGCGAAAGCTGACCGGCCGCGTGGCGCGAAAAACCGTCAAACCAAATCTATCGCATCTCTGCAGCAATATGTTGAAGTTGTCATCCCCGTAGCAGAAAAACTTGATTCAGGTTCATAAAGTGTGGCTAAAACAGTGTCTTAAGATGTTTTGGCAGGCTATATTGAATCCAATCGCCGAAAGGAAGTGGCGCTCTCCGTTAGTAAGTCTCTTGCCCCTTCCGTTTCGGATACGAATTTAAGTCTTGTGGTGCTGTTCGCTGATGCCCGCATCAAGTGGTGCGGTAGCCTGCGCTAAAGAGTGGGTGCATAACAAGAAAAGCCATTGGGATAAGTTGAACAGCTCGGCTTCGCCGCAAACTTACTCCTTGTTTTGGTGATTAGAAGAAAAGGAAGATCATGCCATCTGAGCTAAAAAAACTGGAAAGAAGGAAGAAAGCTCAAAAGCACTTAGATGAGATATCTGGGCGTGAAGAGCATGTATTGGTTGTTCACTACTCGTGCGAAAGTTTTTATGACCGGCCAGAAGGTCAAACTCCAAGGGTTACGTCAATTGCGGCAAGAAATTACGCAAGTGGTCAAACAGCTTCCTTCTCTATTCATAAAATTGCCGAGTTAAAGGGAGTCCCTTTCGCCGATATAGATAGTGAATATGACAAGCTAGAAAAAGATATGCTCAAAGAGTTCTATGAGTTTATGGATAAACACAAGAGCTATGATTGGGTTCATTGGAATATGCGTGATATCAATTACGGCTTTCCTGCGCTTGAGCATCGTTGTCGAGTATTGAAAGGCAAGCCTGTTGAGCTTGATGAGTCACGGAAGTTCGATCTATCTCGAGCATTGGTTTCTATTTTTGGAAACAAATACATCGGTCACCCTAGACTTGTACAGTTAATGGAAGCTAATCATATAACTGCACGAGATTTGCTCGATGGTCCAGGTGAAGCCGCAGCATTTGAAAATAAAGAGTTTGTTAAGCTGCATCAATCAACCTTAAGAAAGGTCGATGTGCTTGCTAACATTCTTGGAAGAGTTATTGATGGAAGCATAAAAACTAATGCAACGTGGCGAGATAAGCATGGAATTCATCCCAAAATTATATTGGAGTTCATCGCTAAGCATTGGGCGCTTTCACTTTTGGCTAGTGTCGTTGGGATAGGCTCTGGTATCTACAGTGTATTCTTCTAACAAGGCAAGGAGCGCTTATTCCACCCCGTAGGTGCTCCCTTCGGACACCCAAAGCTGCGTTTTGTGTGCACGGTGATTTTGGCGTTAGGCATGACTGAATAATGAATGAACTCATTTTTGAAACCGAAAAGGGGCAATTTCCGCTTAGCGAACAAACTTTCGTGGTTGTGCTCGATGATACTGGGCACGAGCAGTTTCAAGACCCCAATTACCGAGTATTCGGTTTGGGGGGATGTGCCTTTTTGGCAAAAGACTATCTGAGGCTTATAGAGAAGCCGTGGAACTACATGTGCGAACATTACTTTGCTGAGGAGGAACGACCATTACATGCGACAGATATTCGATTCAGTAGTGAGCAGATGGGGGCTCTAAAACACTTCTTTGAGAAATTCGAATTTTTCAGGATTGCAACGACCACTAGTTACAAGGTGGATAGTGAAGTTGATGAAAGACTCATCGATATAGTCGGGGCCAGTTTACTTCAAAGAATAGTTGATGTAGCAAAATGGGCTGACTTTGACCGCATGTTCATTATCTTTGAATCATCGGATCGCATAGAAAGTAAAGTAATGAGAAGCTTATCGGGTAAGAAAGTGACAAAGGGCGCACGGGAGATTGAAATAGAGCTCGCTGTGATGCCCAAGTCAACAAGCTTTCCAGCTCTTGAGGTTGCAGATTTCATTGCCCACACAGCAGGTACTCAAACACGTTCGAGAAACGAAGGCGAAGCCAAAATCAGGGCTGATTTTGACATCATTTTTCGAAGTATTGATGGGCGGTTGGTTAGCTTTATGGAGATAACCAAGGCTTGCGAGGCTGGAAATGCCTAACAAACAAAACAATCAAGCATTGGTCGCTGTCCAGCCCGGGGGGCAACTGCCACTGCGCGACGGCGCTGCACTTGCAGTTTATCGGGGTGTTAAACGCCCTGAAGTACCTCGACTTTAACCCCCAAGGCGCGTTCTTAAAAAAGCACTTTGGGCTATACCCATTTTTCCGCTGAACAACATTGCCACTGAACCTATGACCACATCCTATTAAGCCTCACTAAGACGTCACATCACACTGCTATTGGATTCTCATTTAGATAAGCCAATAACCCATTGGCCATATTCACTGACCAAAACTGTCCTGCCAGTGTGAGGGTCACTTTATCGCTTTCCAGCGTGGCCAGGCCGTTCTCCTGCCAGGCAGCAAACAGCGGGATTGCATGTTCGAACTTCTTATTACCCAGCAATTCTGACGAGATAATACCGCGGTCACATGCACCAACAATGGCGGCGTCCTGAAGGTGACTTGGGCTCTTTGCCATCATCATGCCGATTGGCCATTCACCCGCTTCAAGCCTTTGCTGCCAAGGCTCAATATCTCGGGGCTGCATATAACCAAAACCACCAATATTGCCGCCGGCACCCGCGCCAACGGCAAGGATCTCTGCGCCGGATTTGGCCAGGCTGTTGTAGCGACTGCGCTCTTTATCTGAGCTCGCCCAGTGGCAGTAGCTTAAACGATGAAAACCGGCAGTGTTTAGAAACTCTGCGCCCTGACGGTAGAGCAGGGCACGTTCTGGCGATTCCATCAGTGGTGCCAGGCGGCCCGCTTCCAGGTCTCGTTGGATCGCCGTACCTTGAAAGCCAATCAGTTGATAAAGGTCGACCCCATCAACGCCACTTGCCACGGTATCTTCCAGGTCTTGTTGCCAGCTTTGTGTCGTTTGGTGCGGCAGGCCGTACATCAGGTCGATGGCAATGGTGGAGCTTGGCTCGCTGGTGAGGTCTTTAAGTTGTGCCAGCAAGGTTTCACGGTTGTCGAGGCGTTTAGCGGCTTTGCGTACATGGGTATCAAAGCTCTGCACACCAAATGAAAAGCGGTTAAAGCCACCGTCCAGTGCGCGTTGAAACTTGTGGGCGTTGAATTTATTCAGGCGACCTTCGAGGGTGATCTCGCAATCCTCTCTCAGAGGCAGTTGGCTGCGCAGTGCCTGACCTAACTCAAAAATCTGGTCGGCCGTCAGATCCGTGGGCGTACCGCCACCAATATAGATGGCATCAAATGGCTGGCTTTGGGTCCAGGGTTGTTTGGCTTTAAGGCTTAGCTCCTGCAGCAACTGCTCGAAGTAGGACGCCATCATTTTGGGGGAGGACGCGTACTGGAAGAAGTTACAGAAACTGCATCTGACTCGGCAAAATGGGATGTGCAGATAAAGTGCTCTAGGCAGTGCTTGCTCGCTTTGTTCAACTTGAGCTGCTGGTTGTTGCAATAACTCAGTCAGCTTTTGTTGTGCTTGGGCCGGTGGCAAAGGTGGCTGACCGCCACGGCCTGCGTGCGGGCCGGTCTTGGTTTTAAAGGCGTACTGCAGGGGAGATGGCGAGCTGATGCCTGTCATCGCCTCGGTGAGCACCAAAGCTGATGTTGATTGCGATTGGGCTGATTGAGATTGGGCTGAGTGAGTTCGGGCTGATTGAGATTGTGCCGCTTGAAGTTCAGTCAGCGCGAGTTGCGAGGAGGATTGCTGGTTGGTCATGGTGTTTACGAATGCCGATAGTTAAAGCTAAATGAGATAGCGGCCGCTTGGTTTATTGCTAGCTGCAATACGCTGCAAGCTGACCGCTGCTATAACAGCCTTAACTTCCTTGGCTAGTTTGACGTGAAGGGCAGCCGATTAGGCTGCCGTTTCGTCTGCTTCCGTGCGCTTTTTATGGCCATCACGCATATGGGCGATGGTCTCTCCCGTGAGTGTTTGTCCCTCAAATGCGAACGCTCTGCCAAAGCCTTTGACGTAGCGACCACCCAGAGGAACCAACTTGAACAACTTGAAGTCGCCCAACTGGCTCAATTGAACGATACGTTCGCCGTGGCGGTTACTGAGCACGTCTCGTCCGGCGTGCCAGGCTTCTGAGTCATACTCAAGCAGTTCGGCGTTCACCTGATAAGTGACGCGCAATCGAGCGAACAGCTCTGCGGCGCTATCTTCGTCCTCAATAATCAGCACGCTGGCTCTAGGGTTAGCCTGCAGGTTGACCGCATGCACGGCGATCTCGCTGAGCAACACGTAAATGCAGTCTTCGCTGGTCGCAAACGGTGCGTAGGACGCATAGGTCTCACCGTCTTTGGTCAGAGAAGAGAGAAACAGGCTCTTTCTGCTCTCCAGCAGGGAGAGGATCTCTGGGCCTATGCGGCCGGCGATACGTTCACTTGACATAAATTCTCCTTTGCCGTCAGGGAGTGTCTCCCATCAGGGGGTAGTCTTTGCGGGCGCTCTTTCGGGCGTTATTCCGGTTTTAGTACGGGAGCTCGCCGCTTTGTTTTATTTGTTGAAACTGTTCAAGTTGTTCTGGGTGGATGACATGTTTGTCATCGCGTCCCAGGTACACCTTAAAGATGGGGTGGCCTTTGCGGTCTTCGAATAAAAACGCAAAGCTGTCCATCCCTCTATGTTGTTTTTCCATCAGAGTGATCTGCTGAACCGCTTGCAACTTCAAGTGGCCGTGCAGCCCCGGCAGGTCGCCATTAAGGTTGTAATAGCCATGCCCTAGCTCTCCAGGCGGAAACACACCTTTAAACTCGAACACACAACCTGCCACTATGATGATGGTGGTGGTGTTACGCCAGGTGCTAAGCAGGGTCAGCAGGTCCTGAGCCTGTTCACCGGGTAACACCCGAGGACTGCCGTTGGCAGTCGGTTGTTCGGGTGTACCGTTTTCCGGTGATGACGTTGCTGCAACTGTATTGGTTTGAATATCGCTCATATGCTCAATCTAGGGTCTAGAAACTGTATTTAGTGGAAAGAATGACTTCACGACCTGCTTCATCCAACTCGTTCCATGCCTGACGGTAATCTTTGTCAGTGACGTTGTTGATAGTCAGGTCAACCTTCCATGCATCCCAACGTTTTGGCTGCCAGCTGGCATAGATATCGCCAACTGTGTAACCGTCGTAAGTAGTACCGTCAGTGTTGTATTCGTAGTTGGTGTTGTCCTGATCTTTGGCATGGATCAGGCGACCACCCACCGTGATTTGGTCCGCAAGGAAACCGTAGCTCAGATCTGCGGTGAGTGTATCTGCCGGGATATTGGTGAGGTCATCACCTGTGTTGTCGTCTTCACCTCGGGTAATGCCATATGACAGTACCGCTTTGAAGCTGTTGATGCGGTAGTCGGCACTGATCTCGAAGCCTTCGATGGTGGCTTCATCCACATTGGTCCAGAAGGTCTTACCTGGATCCATTACGGGGCCAAAGCTTGGATCCGTGACGATCTGTTCGATGAAGTCATCCACCTTGTTTTGGAAAACAGAGGTGGTGATAAACAAGCTGTCGCCTTCACCCAACACATTGGCAAAGTTCAGTTTTGCCATTAGCTCGGTGTTGGCGGCTTTTTCTGGTGCCAGATCTGGGTTTGGTTCGAAGGTGTTACAGAAGCCGGGGAACATGCAGAAGTGAGTTCCGGTGGAGTACAGTTCTTCAGAACTCGGCGCGCGGAATGCTCGGTCGTGACGCAGGGTCAGTTCCAGCCATTCGGTGGTTTGCCAGATCAAGGCGGCAGATGGGCTGAACTCGTAATCTGAACGGTCCTGGTCCAGGTTCTTTGCTTCAGTTGAGAAGTAGTCGTAACGGCCACCCACTTCCAACTGCCAGCTGTTGGCGAATGGAATATTGGCTTGAACAAAGCCACCCCATACGTCGGTATCCGCTTCTGGCGGTGTTGGACGATCATCGCCTTCGCGATCCGCGCTGAACTCTTCACGGTAACCGTCGATGCCATAGAGCACTGCTATTTCGCCAAAGCCTTCAACATCAAACAGCGACACGTTGTTGATGTTCAGGCCGTAGACGTCCAGCTCTGTGCTGTCACTGCGGCCATCGCTGACACGGCTTTCATCCATCTCAACACTGTTCCAATACGTCATGATCTGAGCGTTCAGCAGCGGAGAGTCGGTATCTATACGATAATCAACCGATGCGTTAAGGGTGTCCTGATCGCGGTCGATCAAGAAGTTACTAGTGCCGTTAAAGTCTGCGGAACCGTTAGATGGCACGTTGCCTGATACATTGGCTGCGCGCAGATTAAAACCAACTGACTGAGCATCGTCGATCTGCCATTCGGTTTTGGCCATGACACCCTGATCGCGAGAGCCAGAGCCTGCCAGCGACTCGCCACTGCCCAGCTCTATATCGTTGCTGTCGCGGTAGTAACCACTCAGCAACCAATCCAGACTATCAGTGCGACCGGCCAGAGCGCCCGTGGTAGTGGACTGGTCATTGTTCCAGTTAAAGCCTTGTTTGATAAAGCCGCCCAGGTCCTGGTCGGCATCTAGTAGATCGGCCGCATTTACTGTGTTCTGTGCAACAACACCACCAACAGCGCCTGAGCCCCAAAGGCTACTGGAAGGGCCTTTTACTGCTTCTACACTTTGCAGTAGTTCGGGATCGAGGAAGTAAGAGGGGCGGTGTCCTGATTCAAATACCTGACGCACACCATCCACCGTTTGCAGGATCTTATTACCACTTAAACCACGAATATTCACGCTCTGGTTGTTTGGGCGTGGGCCGCCTGAAACAACGATGTTGGGTTCGCCCTTAAGTACCTGGGCAACGGATTGAGGCTGGATCTGATCGATCTGTTCTTTCTCTACCACGGCGATAGGGCGCGAAACCTCTTCTACTTTCTGTTCCATACGTGTGGCTGTGACGACGACGGGTTTTACTTCAAACACTTCACCGTCTGACTTGGCTTGGTCTGCATACACGGACGTGCTGAACATGGCACTGATAAGCACGGCTAAGGATGTTGGTTTCATACTGCTCCCTAAAGTAACTGGTTGATAAGCCAGGTTTAGTTTGTTGTTGGTTTAATAAATTGGATGGTGATTCTGACGGCCTTTCTGAGACCGCCAGGGGCTTACGGGAGGGCAATCTAGCATTTATTAATCGCAATGCAAATAAAAATCGATCTCATTTACATCTAGGTGTTTTGGTTTTAGTATGTGCTCATCAATTGGTATTCATCAGCTAAACCATGACGCGATATATACGAAAAAACTGGCACCTGATGACCATGCGCTGCGGCGTGATGGTCGTGTTGCTATTGTCATTGTGGTTAATCGCGCCTGACGTTTTACCTAAGCAGATGGCCAGTGCGCCAGCCGGTCAGCAAGGGGCTATTGCTATGCAGGTGAGTTTTGTGGCGCCTGCTTCGGCAAAACCTGTTTCGGCTAAACCGGCAAAGCCAGAATCTGAACCAGAATCAGTGCCAAACCCAACACGAAAGCCAAAGACGGAACAGCCACTCGCTGAAACAAAAGCGGTTTCACAGCCTAAGCCTGTTTCTAAATCTAAGCCTGTCTCCAAACCAAAGCCCACGCCCAAGGCAGACAGGGAAGCAATAAAGCCGGAACCCATAGTAGAAAGTGAGGTGGCCGAGACTGTCCCCGCTCCAGCTCCAGCACCAACCCCTGCGCCGACTCCTGAGCCAGTAGAAGAGGTGGCTGATGCGACAGCATCGGATTTACCTGAGAGTGCGACAGCATCGGATTTGCCTGAGAGTGCGCCGGCACAGCAGGTGAGTCAGGGAGCCGGGGCACACCAGGCTGAGCAGTTCAGCGAACCCTTGTTTGCAGCGCCGCCTAAACCGCCAAGGTATCCAAGGCTCGCTCGTAAGCGTGGTCGCGAAGGTACTGTTTGGGTGGATATCTGGCTGGATGCCGACGGAAAACAATCGCGTTTGGAGATATCTCGCAGCTCGGGTTGGGACAGCTTGGATAAGTCTGCGTTGGCAGCAGTAACAGATTGGCAGTTTCTACCCCACAAGAAAAATGGCATTGGGCATCCGTCGCGTCTGCGTATCCCGGTCGCTTTTTCACTGAATTAACACGCGCGCTATTCGCCAGAAAAGAAAGCTACAAGAGAATGCCACAAGAGAAATTCAGAAGAGACTTTAGAAGAGAAACATAGAATGAGCACCTTCTCCACGTTACAACAAGCCCTTGGCCCGGTGGCAATGCCACTTATGGGTTGTGCGCTGCTGGCAGCGATGATCCTGATAGAGCGCCTTTTGGTGTTGGGGTATCACACGGGTAAACGCACGCTGTCCCACGGTGGGTTGGCGTTACTTCAATCTCATAGCAAGCAGCCCAAAGCCCTCCGAGAGGAGATTCTGGCACTGTGGCTGGTGGGTAAAAAACAGAAGCTCGCCAGTGGAATTCGGCTACTGCAGATTGTTGCTTTAGTGGCGCCTTTACTGGGGCTGCTAGGGACCGTCATGGGCCTGATTCAGGTATTCGACACCATTGGTGTGCACCAGGGGCCGATTGAGCCTTCGATGCTGGCGGGTGGTTTGGGGATCGCCATGAAAACCACTGCGGCGGGTCTGATCATTGCGGTGCCCGCGGTTCTGGGCGTGCATGGGTATCAGCTATGGGTTGATAAGTTGGTGGCAATCGCTGAGCACCAGATCAACGTGAATAACCTCAAGATTGACGGTGTCGGCACCGAGGTGTGGGCATGATCCAGACCCAAGAGCGCGCATCGCTTTCTACCTCGATTGAGCTAACGCCGCTAATCGATATCGTTTTTATTGTTGTGGTGTTTTTATTGCTCACGGCCAACAGCCGGTTGTTGTCGCTGCCGGTGGATATCCCGAGTAGTGATTCGGTGATAAGTGAGAGTGTGGTACCCAGCAAACCCTTAACCATCACATTGAAAGAAACCGCGCCGTTCTTCGCGATAGACCAACAAACCTACGAGCATTGGGATGCGTTTAAGCTGGCGCTTGTTCAGCGGCTCAAAGACAAAGAGCAGCCTATCAATATTGCGGCAGACCGCGAAAGCCAGGTTGAGCCGTTATTGAAGTTGATGGCCCTGCTCAACCAACACCAAGTTCAAAACACTCACATTTTAATGGAAGAGAGTCGTCCATGAGTTTGCTTATCCACTCGCTATTAGCTTCATGCACTTATTTGCGCAGATCAGCCGCCGTATTCATCACCCTTCTCGCGGTCACCGCCAGTCTAGGTGCGCATGCCAATGATGATGCAAGTGCTGCCCACCGCTTGGTAAGCACAGACGCCAGCGCCACAGAGTTGTTGCTTGCATTGGGGATGCAAGAGCAGCTTGTCGCCATTGATGTCACCAGCAAACTACCTTCTGGCAGCAAAAAGTTGCCCAGTGTGGGTTATCACCGTGCGCTGTCGGCCGAGGGGTTACTGGGCTTAAAACCAACCATGGTGGTGGGTAGCGAGCATATGGGACCTGTTGCTGTGGTGGATGCACTTAACAAGGCTGAAGTCACACTGGTACAACTGCCCATTGCAGATAGTGCGGCGGACCTGAAGCGCAATATAGATCAGTTGGCGTCTGCTTTGGCCTTAGAGTCAAAAGGGCAGAATCTGATCGCCAAGCTAGACGCCAAGCTTGCAGAACTGGCAGCAAAGCCATTGAGCCAAGAGCGCATCGCTTTTCTATTAGCGATGGACCCAAGCAAGCTTCGACTCGCCGGAGCAGGGACGGCAGGCAATGCACTGATTGATATGTTGGACGCGACCAACGTGGCGGATTACAACAACTACCGCAATGTGTCTGCCGAGTCGTTATTGAGCATGCAGCCCACAATGATCCTGGTGGTTGGCCGTGACAGTGATGCTGCTGTTGCGGAATTGGTGAAAGCCAATCCTTTGCTGAAACATACTCCTGCTGGCCAGAATGATCGCATCATGGCGGTAGAGGGTGGCAGCTTGGTGGCAGGCCTGAGTGTGTCGGCGGTGGACGAAGCGTTAAGAATTAATCAGACGATGCACACCGGTCAGGCTATGCACATCAGTCAGGCTGTCCGAATCAGCCATGCAACTAACACTCACGACCAAGCGACTAGCGCTCACGATGGAGTGGCTGGCAGTGGAGCAGCGCGTTGAATCGTTGGCCAGTTACGTTTACTGCAGGCTCACTGTCTGGGTTAATCCTACTTGCGGCTGTGTTTTCCTTAGTTAGCGGCGCCATGTCGCTCCCTGCTATGGAAAGCCTGAAAACACTGTTTGATGCAAGCGTCGGGCAATTGTTTGGATCACAACATAGCCAGCTTGAAGCCTATGAAAAAGTCGTTGTTCTTGAACTGCGCTTGCCGCGATTGATGTTGGCGATTTTTGTCGGGGCGATTTTGGCGCAGTGTGGCGCGGTGATGCAGGGAGTGTTTCGAAACCCGTTGGCTGATCCCGGCATTATCGGTGTGTCATCTGGCGCTGCCGTCGGTGCTATTCTGGCGATTGTTCTGTTTCCTGATGCATGGGGCGCGTGGACCGTGCCGATTTCAGCTTTTGCAATGGGCTTGGCGACCACGGCTTTGGTTTATGGCCTGGCGCAATCCAGTCAGGGCACCTCTGTATTGATACTACTGTTAGCTGGTGTCGCGGTGGCGGCGTTTTCTGGCGCAGCCATTGGGTTTCTTAGTTACTTCGCCGACGACCAAAGTCTTCGCGAGCTGAGTGTGTGGCAGATGGGCAGCCTCGCGGGCGCAGGGCAGGCCAACCTTTGGTTAGCCTTTGTGACGATGCTGGCGTTGGCATTTGCATTTCAACGCCGCGCTTCTGCTCTGAATGCGTTATTGCTGGGGGAATCGGAAGCCCGCCATTTGGGGATCCCCGTTGAGCATATGAAGCTGGAGTTAATCATCCTGACAGCGGTTGGTGTAGGCGTCACGGTGGCGTGTGCCGGCATCATTGGTTTTATCGGTCTGGTGGTGCCGCATTTGGTGAGACTCACCACGGGCCCGAACCACAAATACCTGTTGCCTTTATCTGCGCTACTCGGCGCGCTGTTGCTCATGGTCGCCGACCTTATCGCTCGAACGCTGGTGCAGCCCGCGGAGCTTCCGGTCGGGCTTCTAACAGCATTACTCGGTGCGCCTTTCTTCCTGGTGTTACTGATCCAGCAGCGTAAGCAGTGGCGTTAAGCGCAGACATAGAGCGAGGAAAACAACGGATGCTGACATTAAAAACCGTGCAATGTGAGGTTGCTGGTAAGCGTTTGCTCAACCTGGACGCGCTTGAACTGAAAGCAGGTGAGTTTCTGGCCTTGCTTGGGCCAAATGGTGCAGGTAAGTCGACGTTGCTGAAGTCTATTAGCGGCGATATGCCTGCTACGGGAAAGATCAGCTTTTATGGCCGTGCGCTGGGAGAATGGCCTAGCCTGGCCCGCGCGCGCCATCTGGGCGTGTTACCCCAAGCCAGCCAATTGAGCTTTCCGTTTACCGCCAGAGAAGTGGTTGCGCTGGGACTGACGCCCCTTAGCCTGAGCCGAAAACAGGCGGATATCACTGTTCGTGACAAGATGGAGCTCACCGACTGCTGGAGTTTTGCCGATCGTGCCTATCCAACACTTTCCGGTGGTGAGCGGCAGCGGGTGCAATTGGCGCGGGTGTTATTGCAACTAAGTCAGGCAGAGCATTCACCCCTGTTGCTGCTGGATGAACCAACATCGGCGCAGGACCTTGGCCAGCAACACGCGATTCTGGCGCTGGCAAAGTCGCTGGCTCATGACCATGGCTTTGGTGTTATTGCCGTACTGCATGACCTGAATCAGGTACTGCAATATTGCGACCGTGCCTGTGTGCTGACAGATGGTCAGTTACATCAGCAGGGCAATCCTGAACAGATACTGACTCAGGATATGATCCACGACTATTGGCATTATCGCCCAGAGCGAGTACACCTTGCGGATGGCCGAATTGCGGTGATCTAAGGAGTGTGGCCGCCAAACTATTTGAGTTCGGCGGCTGGTAGAGAGCACTTGCTACTAGGAGGCGATAGACAAATTGGCCCTTGATTAGTTATTACACAAGCTTAAATAGATTGTTCTCTTGTTCCGCTGAACTTTTGAGCATGCGATTGAGAATTGAGCTGTGTTCATCAGCCGTCAGCACTTCCTCTGCAAGTAGGAAATCCAGGTGTTTCGCGTAAATTTCCTGTTTTTGCTGAGGGGTCAGAGAATCGGGGTAGTGAATCGATTCAATGCGTTTACTTAGTTCGGCGATAAAGCTCTCTACCGCATTTTTACCACCGCCACGTTTATTTAGAGAAAAGGCTTGGCCACCCGTTGCCTTGTTTAAAAACACATAAAGGCTTTGGTAGCTTCTGACGATGCCAATAACACAATAAACCCCTATTAAACCAATGAAAAATGTTAAGGCAGCGTGGGCGCCACTGTTTGTTCCACCTTGAGATTGCAACCAAAGGAAATAGCCCGAACCACTGAAAGAGAGAATCGCAAAAATCAAAGCCAGCCAGCTAAAGTTTGTGTATTCAACGGGTTTTGAGTTTAAGGCTGATAAGGGGTACGAAGCTCGATGGGAGCGACCAAGATTCTTGTGGGTAATAATGACTTCTTGGTTACTGTTGAGTTCAGCGATCCTTTTGCTGAACAGGCTGATTCGTTGCTCCAAAAGTAAGTCTGTGTACATATCCAATCCATGTTTATTCAAATGACTGCTGCATCCAAGCTCTAAATATAGCTTTGAGCACGTTTGATTTAACCCGAATATAATCAGATGGCGAATTTTTAAGCAAGCATTTACCTCACAATACCAAAAAAATACTTAGAATAGACAGGTGAATCATCCGTGAATTTTGTTCGATACGATTTTCTAGAAACTTACAATGCCACACCAGCTTCTTACTTGCATTTGAGTTTCAACAAAGGAGAGCTCTTTTAGCCGCTTGTGTTTTCCATATGCAGCATACAAGAAAATTGGTTTGAGAAAGTGTTAAGATTTGCCATACAATTCAACCAATAAGTTGCTTACCGTTAGGCTAAATTGTTGCTAGAAGAGAGCCTGTGAGGTTTTTGGTAATGGCCGATAAATCTCTAGTTTTGAATGAGAGAGTAGAAGCTGTAGAGTCAACTAGTATTGGTGAAATGATCGGTGTTCGCCTAACTAAAGACGGAAAAATTAGAAGTTACAATGAGGTTCGTAAAAGCCTATGAAATGGCGATTTAATTTATTCTTCAAAGCTGCCATAGTAGTTTTATTTGGCTGCTCTAGTAATTTAGCGCTGGGGAAGGAAAAATGCGTACTCACCGTCGCTGAGGTCGGGCTATCTCACCCTGATTTAAATGGGATCACCACTGCTGGGATTTATGAAGGAGAAACATGCAATGGAAGTCCAGCCGGGCAAGGAGTATTTTCAAACAATTCTGGTCTAATCTTCAGAGGTTTCTTTGAAGATGCTCTGTTGACTGGAAATGCCGAAGTTATTGATGAAAATACTGATACAAAGTATTTAGGTGATTTCATCAATGGAAAGCCACACGGTAGAGTTGAGATTGTTTATGGGGGGTATAAGAGTTATCAATATTATCGAGATGGTAAAAAGATTGGTAAACCATTCCGCTCACAGTCTATTGATGGATACGAAGGAGAGGTTAATGACATAGGTATGCCTCACGGAAATGGAAGAATAAAATATCTCTCGAGCAATATTTCTTATGTAGGTGAATGGTACGAGGGTTTTCCTCATGGAAAAGGCATTATGTCGTGGGAAAGTGGCAAGGCTATTTATGAGGGTGAGTTCAAAAAAGGTGTTCAAAACGGTGAAGGATACTTTTTAATAAAAGGTTTATATGAATATAGAGGAAGCTGGGCCGAGGGTAAAAAAGAAGGTTTAGGTACTATTGTATGGTTTGATGATAGTTATTCTTACACCGGTCCTTTTTATAAAGGATTTCCTCACGGTGAAGGTGTGTGTAAAAGCGAAAATGATAATAAAAATAAAAAATGTGAATTTAGAATGGGAAAGGAGCAGTATTAATAAAAAATAGGGAAGACAAAGGCTACTTTACTTTGACTGGTGTTGACTTGCTTTCTTCCTTTGTGAGTAATTAACAAGCAAGGGTACCCATCTTAGGCTGATTAAACAGGGTTATCTATCGAGCCGTGGGCTGAGGCTCAGGTGGCAGCGCGGGGGAAGCACATCGTTGAGAGGCTCTCTCTGCGAGTACAGAATTGCTGTTCGGGAGCGAACGCGTCTTAACTCCCTGACTTGCCCCCGGAATCATTCTCAAAACATAAAATAAGAGTTACTTTCGTAACTATGGCTAAGTGGTGGGCCCAGCCCTATCTCATTACGTATCAAGAGTACTTAATCGGCTTGGAATTTTAGATGAAAGAGCATGGTCGCTATCAAATCGAACTGCAGGATCGTGTTGTAATCGTTCGCTTCTTCGATGCCTGGAACGAGGAAACCTCCAGGCGTATGTGTGCTGAGTTTTTGCAAGTGGCATCTACAATCGCTGATAAACCATGGGCTTGTCTGGTGGATTTAGTGCATTGGGGCCTAGGCGGGCCGGAAGTGATGGCACCGATTATAGAAGTAAATAATTGGTGCACTGAAAACAATCAGGCAATGGAAGCTGTGGTGTGTACGGTAAAGCTTCAGGAAGTACTTCTGCGAGAGTTACAAAAAGCTCTTCCGAAAACTGAATCTCAGTTTTTTGAAACCGAATCTGAAGCCAGAGCCTGGTTAAGAGATGCAGGCTATCGCGTTTAGGCTGCCCCTCTATCAGTCGATCAATATACGTCTTTTATGTCACTCTTTTCTGGCCACAATAAATGCCGTTCGTCCGTCATTAGGACGCCAAAGGTGCTCAATAGTGAATCCGGCATCTATGACAGACTGCGTTAGCTGTTCGGGAGTGAAGTGTTTTAATGTTGGGGGAAACAAACCAAGTGCTCTTCCCAGTGGCCAGATTAGCTTTAACCAGCGCATTGATGTGCCCAGACACACGGTGCTGGAGACAAACAGCCCACCACTTTTCAGACGTTGAGCGATCTTTTTGATGACAGCGTCTTTGTCATCCATTAAGTGTAAAACGCTAAGAGTCAGCACCATATCAAACTGTTGCTGCGTTTCGAATTGGTCGATAGATGCTTGTTCGAAACTGACATTTTCAATGCCTTGCTGCTGGGCTTTTTGCTTTGCAATGGCGAGCATCTCAGAGGAGATATCGACAGCGCGAATATGTTTAACATAGGGGGCATGCAGCAACGCGGTGCTTCCGGTGCCACAACCCAACTCCAGCAACTGCATATGCGGTTCGAAGTACTGCCGGGTGATCTCCAGCTTTTTCTCGTAGGCAGCTTCATCACCGATTGGCTTCTTCGCGTAACGTGCAGCGATACCATTCCAAAACTTTGCTGTGGTATTCATCCTTTCTCCTTTTGCCAATGAGCGATTTTTTGCCAATGAGCAACTTTTTGCGACAGAGACCAGCATTAGTCACACGCCAGCCTTACTCATGCCGTTGTCCGCAATCCCCTGATGAGGTCAGAAAGCATGATATCAATGCAAAAATGCAGATAATATGGGGATAAAGGCATCTTAAGTATGCGTATTTGTATAAGTGGGTGACCGATGCAATTTGACTGGAATCGGGCCAGGGCATTCCTGGTAACCGCGGAAGAGGGGTCGCTTTCCGCGGCAGCAAAAGTACTGAATATGACGCAACCTACGTTAAGCAGACAGGTCGCTGCGCTTGAGCAGGAGCTTGGTATTTCTTTGTTTGAACGGGTCGGGCGAGGTTTGGAGCTAACCCCAAGTGGTGAGCAATTGCTCGAGCACGTTCAAGCCATGGGAGAGGCGGCGAGTGCATTGTCTTTGGGTGCAAGAGGCCGCACCCAAACGCTGGAAGGGGATATCTGCATTTCTGCGACGGAGACGATGGCGGCATTTGTGCTCCCCACTGTGATTCAAACGCTAAGAGAGAAAGCGCCCGCAGTTAACATCAAAATAGTAGCGTCGAATATGGCCAGCGACCTTAGACGGCGAGAAGCGGATATCGCCATACGAGGGTTTCGTCCCACAGAGCCCAACCTGATTGCAAAGAAGCTGGGTCAGATTCAGGTTAACTTTTATGCCACTGCTGAGTACCTGGAGAAGCTGGGTAATCCTCAGAAGCCCGAGTTGTTTCATGATGCCGACTTTATTGGCTTCGACCAAAATGCGCCTTACGTCGAGCGGTTAAATGAACTTGGATTTCGTCTGACTGATGCTAATTTCCCCGTCACCACTGAAAACCACCTGGTACATTGGCAGCTTGCTAAACAAGGGATTGGTATTGGGGCGATGGAGCAAACCATAGGTGACGCTGAACCCAGAGTTGTCAGGGTGCTGCCAGATTTGGTGCCTTTTGTTGGCGAGATCTGGTTGGTGGTACATGATGAGCTGAGAAGTAATCGTCGTGTCAGTATGGTGTATGAGTTGTTGGCCAATGAACTTAAAACCACGGGCTTTTTAAAGAATGACTAGGCGCTGTCGCTAGCAGCTGTGGACCCGGTTCTCGAACAAAAAAGCGCGAACCGAGATGAACAAGGTATCGCGCTCCTTCTGACTTTAAATATGTCTGGCTGTGGCTACTTTAGCCCGGCGTTTTCACCCGAAAGATCATCGAGTAGAACAGGGGGATCACCACCAACGTCAGCACAGTTGCAAACAGCAAGCCAAACATAATGGTCACCGCCATGCTCTTGAAGAAGGGATCAACCAGCAGTGGCGCAACACCCAAAATGGTTGTACACGCACCCAGCGCGACGGGTCTGGCGCGGCTAGTCGCCGCTTTGATGACCGCTGCGTACGGCATTACGCCTGCACGGATCTCCTGGTCAGCCTGGTCTACCAACACAATCGCGTTTTTCACCATCATGCCTACCAAGCTTAAAAAGCCCAGGGTCGCCATAAACTCAAATGGCGTTTGGAACAAAATCAGGCCAATGGCAACACCTATCACAGCCAAGGGAACGGTCAGCCAGATAACCAACGCCTGACGAATGCCGTTAAACATCAGCACCACAATCAGCACCATGGCGGCAAAACCGTAAGGAGCAGATATCGCAATCGCTTCGTCCGCTTCCTGCGCATCCTTGTATTCACCATGCCATGCAAGCGAGTAGCCTGGCGGTAGTGGCATCGCCTCAATGGTGGTGCGGATGCTGGCTAAGGCCTCTGCGGTCAGTAATCCAGGCGCAGGATCTGCCTGTGCTTTGATTGTCGGCACGCGGTCAAAACGTCTCAGCATATCGTCCTGCCAGACTACATCGACTGACTCGACTAACTGGCTTACCTGAACAAAGCGTCCGGTTTTGGCACTGTACACCTGCGTATTCTCAATTGCCTGCTGGCGATTGCGCTCATGATCGGGCGCACGGGCAATAATGGGGATCAGGTCTCGGCCTTCACGATACACACCGACGTTTCTGCCCGTCAGGGTTTGCGCAATGGCCTGATTTACATCCTGAGAAGTCAGACCAAAGCGTTGTAACTGATCCGCTGCGTAAACGGGCTGCAGCACTGGTACTTGCTGACGCCAATCATCCTGCACTGCGATCAGATGAGGGTCGGCATCCATTTTAGCTTTTGCCTGTTCGGCCAGTTGACGCAATACGTCACTGTCTGGCCCCCTGAAAGCCGCTTCAATTTTCTTACCACCACCAGGGCCCAACACAAATTTCCACACCATGATGGCAGCATCTTGGTATCGCTCGCTCAGTTCGTTTTGAAGCTCTGCCAGTAGCGGAGTGATGCGGTGGAAATCATCTACGTCTACCAGCAACTGGCCATAGCTCGGATTGGGTGATTCGGGTGAATAGGTCAACATAAAGCGCAGTCCGCCACCGCCAATAAAGCTGGTGATGTTGGTCACGCCGGCTTTATTCATCACATCCTTTTCAATATCCGCGACCACCTGTGCTGTGCGCTGGATGTCAGAGCCCTGAGGCAGATATACATCCACAACAAATTGTGGGCGTTGTGAATCAGGCATAAAGCCTGGAGGGACAAACCGAAGTGAGTAGATAGCGGTGAAAAGTACACCCAAAATTACGGTCAGGGTCAGTTTGCGGTGGTGCAACACCCACTCTAGCAACGCCTGGTAGCGCGCCATTAATGCGCTGGGTTTGTTCGCTTCACCACCACCTGAATTTGCCTGGGATTTTTTGTCGCCTGCCTTAAGAAAATCGTGACAAAGCATGGGCGTAATGGTGATAGCAAACACCCAGCTCAACATCATTGAATAAAGGATCACCCAGAACAGCGAGCCTGCGTATTCTCCCATGTTTGATGGTGACAGGCCGATGGCGCTGAAGGCCAGAATGCCCACCAGGGTTCCGCCGAGCAGCGGCCACTGGGTTGCACTAACAACATCTTTCACCGCTTGCTTGCGGTCGAGATTTGGATTTTCACGCAATTGCACCTGAATGCCGTCAGTAATAACAATGGCATTGTCTACCAGCATGCCCAGCGCGATGATCAATGCTCCCAGTGAAATACGCTGCATAGCGATACTGTCAAACAGCATGATGCAAAGTGTGCCTGCGACGGTGAGCAGCAGAACAAAGCCAATGATCACGCCGGAACGTGCGCCCATAAACAGCAGCAGTACACCAAAAACAATGGCCACTGCCATAATCAGGTTGGTGATAAAGTCTGAAACCGATTCACGTACAGAGTCGGATTGCAGCGAAACTTCATGCAGCTCAATACCCAGAGGGCGCTGCTCTTCCTGCTCGGCAATACGGGCTTTAACTGCGTCACCCATGGTAACCACATTACCGCCCGCGATGTTTGAAATGCCCAGACCCACAGCTCGCTCGCCGTTGTATCGCATCAGCTGGTTGAAAGGCTCCTGGTAACCGCGGGTCACTGTAGCAATATCCCCCAAACGTATTACCGTATTGTCTGACCCGAGTGTCAGGTGCAGGTTTGCCAGTTCGTCCGTTGACTGGAAGTTACTGGCGGGGATAACGGGCACACGCATGTTTTTGGTCGTAATGGCGCCAGCCACCGTGACACGATTTTGCTGTTCCAGTACCTCGAACACCTGTTCCATCGAGATGCCCGATTGCGCCAGCCGCTCTTGTGCGAATTCAACAAAAATGGCTTCCTGTTTTTCGGCCAGGGTGGTGGTTCTGGCTACGCCTTGCACCAACGCCAGTTCTCGGCGCAGCGAGTCAACGTAGTCCTGCAGTTGTTTGTCTGTAAATCCTTCACCGGTAATGGCATAAAACTGAGCGTAAACATCGCCAAAATCATCATTAACGACTGACGGGCCTGCACCAGGAGGCAGCTGGTTTTGCACGTCGCTGATCTTGCGACGCAGCTTGTCCCAGATCTGCTGAAGGTCGTCATCGGTTTTGGCAAAAGACAGGTCCATTTCAACCGTTACTTCAGACACACCCGGACGTGAAACAGACTCGACCTCTTTTAGCTCTTGCAATGATTGCACGGCGCCTTCGATAAGGTCGGTGACTTCATCTGCCACTTCTTGCGCTGTTGCGCCTTGGTATGGGGTAACAATCACAGCCTGCCGAATAACAAACTCTGGGTCCTCAAAGCGTCCTAACTTCTGATAGCTGAGGTAGCCACCCAGCAAAGTCAGCAGTACCAGCACCCAAACGCTGGTGCGCTTGGCAATGGAGTATTGGGTAATGTTCATTTACTGCTCCTGCTGGGTGTTGACTAAGGTCGGGCGAACGTCCATCTCACTGCTCAGGCTGGAAACGCCTGCGATGGCGATCCTTTCCCCTGGCACCAGATTTTGTATGACCGCAATACGATCGCCATGCAGTTCGCCGGTCTCTACAAAACGTTGTTCAATACGGTTATCGTCGCGAATGATCCAGACATACTGTTGACCCAGGTTGTTTGGAGACACGGCTGTAAGGGGGATATAGACGTGGGAATTGTGCGTATCTTCAGCATCACCAGCATTTGCCATCACACGCGCCGTCATGCCGGGTAGCACGGTATGGCCGTCCAAATCGTCGAAACTTAGTGTGACTGTGTATGTTTGGGTGGCCGGATCAGCTTGTGTTGAGTAGGACTTTACGCTCAGTGCAAACTGCTTGTTTGGTATCACCGACAGCTCAGCGAATACATTACCGCTTTCGCTATTGGCGTTCATAAGGTGATCAGGTACCTGGATCGCTATCTCTAACTCATTCAAATCATGCACCATCATCACGGGTTCGTTTGCTTGCAGTTGAATATGTTTGTCGACCATGCGCTGGCCGACAATACCGTCAAAAGGGGCAACCAAACGGGTGTACGCCAGTTGTTGTGTGGCTTCGTTTACTCGATTTTCAGCAAGCTGAAATCGGGTTGTGAGCTGGTCCATATCGCTGCGAGAAATTGCTTGGCTCTGCTCAAACAGGACTTTGGCGCGTTCATATTCGATACGTGAGTTGTTCAGTTCAATCTGTGCTGCTTTAAGTGCAATTTCAGCATCGCTGGATTCCAGTGATGCCAGTAGCTGGCCGGCTTTCACCAGATCACCTTCTTTTAGCAATAGCTCTGTCAGGTGGCCGCTAACACGAAAAGAGAGCTCTGCACGGTTTGCTGCCTGCACTACGCCGGTAAAATTCAGGTCACCCATACTGCCGGCTTGAACGACCTCAGTGAGGACAGGGCGAATGACAGGGGCTGCGGTTTGTTCTGGCTCTGAATTGCAGCCTGTCAGCATGGCGCTCGCCAATATGATGAAAGATAAAGCAAACAAGATCGAAATGGGTTGTTGCTTATCCGTGTGTTTGACTGCTGTTACCTTATTCACGTTGCTCTCTCTGTTTAGCTGTGCCGTTTTAGTGAGCCGCCTAAGTTTTTAATTGAAAGTAAACTGCGCGGTGTACATTGCGTGCATTAAACCACTGTTTGCGCTCAAAGTAAACTGTTGGGTATACATTGTCTTGGCGAGCTGCTAACCTCTGTATCAATGAGCTGATAGATAGAGGTCGAGATCGAAATGAAACTGACGGAGTTAAAGCGGCAATCGATAGTCGCTGCTGCAAAACAGGAGTTTATTGAGAAGGGTTTTGTTGCTGCGAATATGAATCGGATCTGCGAGATAGCAGAGGTATCTAAGCGCACCTTATATCGCCACTTTGAAAGCAAGGAGCTGCTGTTTGAAGCGGTTTTGACGTTGGAACAAAATGCGTTCCAAGCGCAGTCCAACTACCGTTACGAATCCGAAAAGTCCCTCCATGAACAACTGACAGCCATTACCGAAATTGAGGTGGCAAAGCTGTATCGACCTAACGGGATCGCGTTAGCGAGAACCGTGGTGATGGAGCTATTCAGGCAGCCAGAAACCGCTAAATTGCTATCGGAACGTCTGTATAAAACCCACGCGATTAGCCAGTGGTTTAGTGAAGCGATGGAAGCTGGAGTGATTAAATCCATGGACGTTAGCCTGATAGCCAGTAGTTATGAGGCGTTGTTCAACGGCATGTTTTTATGGGCTCAGGTGCTGCATGTGGCGGAGCCGGTCAGCGGCGATGAGTTGTCGACCAAAGTGCAGGCAGTGGTTGAGCCCATCGTGAAAACCTATGGACTGGCGTAGGCTGCGAATCTTTGCTGTGGGTTGATCTGAGCTGACTGGATCAAGAGCTATGATGCCAATAAAAAAGGGCCATTCAGGCCCTTTTTTTAACAAAACAGTGGATTACTTGTTTTTGTAATCGTCGTGGCAGGCTTTACAGGTTTTGCCTGTCGCAGCGATCGCTTTTTTCAGGTCGCCCATATCACCGTTGCCAGCAACTTTCGCCAGATCAGCACTGGCTGTTTGCAGGTCGCCCATTTTCTTTTCAAAGTCGGCCCAGTTATCCCAGATCTCTGGTTTGGCTTTGGTGTCACCTTTGTCGCTACCTTTCACGGCGAACGCTTCCAACGGCAGATGAGCCAGCGCCGCTACCGCGTCAGCACGTTTTTGTGCTGTTTCTGCGTTGTACTCTTTTTTGCCTTTGAGCATCGCAACCAGGTCACCGAAGTTAGCGGCGATAAGTGAAAACGATTTTTGGCGGTACTCGATGGCGGGGGCAGGATCAGCGTACGGGCTTTCTTTCGCTACAGCGGTAACTGACGTCGCCAGGATAGCAGCGGTGGTCGCTGCCATCAGTGTCTGTTTGAACATGGTGAATCTCCCTGAATAACTTTATTTTTATTAGCCCGAATGTTCGGGTTATCGCTGCCTATTTAAGCATCCTGTTGTTGCACTTGCGAGTGGTAACGCCTTAAAAGTGTGACAAATTCTTCCAGCGGACGGTCTAACGCGGTTGCTGGCAGGTAGAGATCAAACCCCAGCATCTGCCTTAAGTGCGCCATGCGATGGCCAAGCATGGCCAGCAAGCCGTTGTAATGCTCGCCCTGTTCATCTGTAAACTCATCAGCTTCAAATAGCAGGTCGGTAGGGCAGGTGCCGTCAGGGCAATCACTCTTGATCGCCTGCATCAGTACCGGGCGCTGTTCCAACAGAATGCTTCGAGCCAGCCGGAGTGAAATATTGCTGAGGATCAGATGGTGACTGCTTAACTTCAGGCCGACATAGTTCAGTGCTTCATAGTTTTCGCTGATGCCCAGCTTAGGCACGTCAATACGCTGGATATCCTCCCATTTGAGCGTCCATTGGCCATGTTTGTGAAAAAACTGCAGGTAGTTGGGGCAGAGACGCAGGCTGACTTTTGGCTCATTACATTTGAGTATACCCAATAGCAGGGTAAACAGAGCGCCACCTAGCATGACATAAAAGGGAAGCTTGGGCAGTCCATCAACCAGGCTGAGCGCGAGTATAACCAGCAGTGCGGCGCTGCCACCAAGCAGTGTCAGTGTGGGCCCGAACCGATTTACAACCGGTTGGATCTCTATGGTATCGAGAGAGTCGAGGCTCTCTAAGCTCTGTTCCATTGTTACAAATCTCACCTGCAAAAAGGGCCCATGACGGGCCCTTTAACGTTAGATCAATAATCAGCCTTAATCTTCATATGCTGCCAGCAGCACAATGGATCGCCCTGGCACGTTATAAACCAGGCAGCTGAGCGCTTCGGCACATTCAGGATCTTCGACGATATCGTTTGGCGAAGGTTGACTGGTATCGACGATCTTATGCCAGCGACCATACTCTGGTGGTGGCAGCTCAAACATCAGGTCTTGGTGCCAGGCGTTGATCGCCAGGTAAAGCAGTTCACCCGTGTTTGGGTCTCTGATTGTCAGTGCCAGAGAGCGGGAGTTTTCCGACCAGTCTGGCGAGTTAGGGTAAACCCCATGCCATTGGATCTTGGTTTTATCCAGTACGTCAGCCAAGGTGTAGTGACGTTGTTGATCCAGAGCTGGGTCCTGTTGGCGCCAGCGCAGCATCTTCTGAGTAAAACGTAACAGGTCGGAATTTTTGTCGACCAATGACCAGTCAAACCAGCTGATCTCATTGTCCTGGCAGTAAGCGTTGTTATTACCGTGCTGGGTTCGGCCTACTTCGTCACCCATGGTGAGCATGGGCGTGCCCAAAGAGGTTAGCAGCACGGTCATGAAGTTTTTCACCTGGCGTTGACGCAAGGCGATGATGTCCGGGTTGTCGGTAGGACCTTCTTCACCACAGTTCCAGCTGCGGTTGTGGTTATCACCGTCGCGGTTACCTTCGTTGTTCGCTTCATTGTGTTTATCGTTGTAACTCACCAGATCGTTCAAAGTGAAACCATCGTGAGCGGTGACGAAGTTAATGGAGCGATGCGGACTACGGTGCTGGTCGTAGTAAAGGTCCGGGCTGCCGATCAGGCGGTCAGCAAAGCGGCTGACATAGCCCTTTTCGCCGCGCAGGAAGCTGCGCACGTGGTCGCGGTATTTACCGTTCCACTCCTGCCAACGACCACCGATAAAGTTACCCACCTGGTACAGGCCCGCAGCATCCCAGGCTTCAGCAATAATCTTGGTACCTGCCAATACAGGGTCTGTGTCGATCGACCAGAGTACCGGTGGATCCTTCAGCACTTCGCCTTTAGGGCCACGAGACATCACTGATGCCAGGTCAAAGCGGAAACCATCAATGTGCATGGTTTGTACCCAGAACTTCAGGCAGTCCCTGATCATGCGGCGCATGATGGAGTTGTGGGCATTGATCGTATTGCCACAACCTGAGTAGTTGGTGAACTCTTTGTTTTCGCCGCTCAGGATGTAATAGGTGTTGTTCTGCAAACCCTTGTAGCTGAGAGTGGGTCCTCGGGCATCCCCCTCGGCAGTATGGTTGAACACCACGTCGAGATAGACCTCGATACCTGCTTTGTGAAGCTCTTTGACCATGTCTCGGAACTCACGGAAAGCACCGGTTGGTGTTTTGTCTGAGCTGTACTCAGAGTGAGGCGCAAAGAAGTTAATCGGTGCATAACCCCAGTAGTTTGAAACGCCTTCAGGGCAATCCTGTGGATCAAACTGCTGCACTGGCAGTAATTCAACGGCAGTGACACCAAGGCTCTTCAGGTATGGGATTTTTTCGATAACACCAGCATAGGTTCCGCGCTTCTCAGGGCTTACACCTGAGTTCGGGTTCGCGGTAAAGCCCTTTACATGCATCTCATAGATGACGGTTTCAGCCAGCGGGCGATTTACCGGGCCAGTGTCTTCCCAGTCGTAGCCACGATGCTCAACAACAACGCCCTTCATACAGTGGGCGACGTTGTCTCCCGGCGCAGCAGCTTTGGCTCGGCTGTAGTTGTCACCCATGGCAACGGCCTGAGCATAGGGATCCAAAAGTACTTTTTGTGGGTCAAACAGTAGTCCACGCGCTGGGTCATAAGGACCATAGACGCGATAGCCATATAGCTGGCCTTCGCCCAGACCTTTAACAAAAATGTGCCAGTAGTCCCCGGTGCGATTAACGTCCGGCTTGAGAGTAATGACTTTGGGGCGTGTATCACTGGTTGACTTGAATAAAAGAAGTTCTACCGCAGTCGCGTTGCGGCTATACAGGCTGAAGTTGACGCCACCATCAATGATGGTAGGGCCGAGAGGAAAGCTTCTGCCGTGATCATGAATCGGACTCATATGACGGGTAGTTCCTGACCTGAACAAAATTACGCGTCAGTGTATGCAAAATAGCTTATAAGCACCATAAAAAGCGGTGACATTTGACGGATTGTCGATTCCCGTCAGCCGTTTAGCTAAGCCTTGTTGGCCCAACTACACAATTGTTGGTCAATCAAACTCAGACTTAGCCACTCTCTAAGCATCGGAGCAATGGAAAGCAGAAGCTGACTTGCTTTGGGGCTGAGCTTGTCTTGGTATGGCCCTTTGGATTTAAACCACGTCGCTTGCCAATAACCTGGTTTTTTGGCGCTTCGCGTGACCAAAATCAGGTGTCCCTGCCGGTCTCGGAAGCCAGCAGCCCCCAGACTATCCATCGCCTTTTCGACCTGAGGTATCCAGTCAGCACGATGACAAAAGTGGATGGCTGTCGGTTTGTTACTGCTTTGTCTCGAGGCGTATTTCATGTCGCCCCCCTGCACCTTTCGGTGTCAACTAACTGACTACTTGGTTATCGGCATGCAAAAAGCTTTCCTCACTGCTTTTTACGAATAAAAAGAAAGAAAAGGATCTTATTACTTTGGGGATATTTGTTACTTTGGGGATATTTGTTACTTTGGGGATATTTGATAGGCGCAGCGGCGAGCGCCTTCCAACAGGTACTCAGTACGTTTTACTGTGGCGTCAGGTCCAATGCAGGTTTGAAACAGGTTGAGTTCTGCGCGACAAAAGCCCTGACATTCAGTCGCGGCGGCGCAGATGGGGCAATGGTCTTCAATCAGCAGCCAGCCGTCTTCGTTTTCAATCACAGATGCCATATAACCTTCGCTGGCACGGTTCTGAGCTAAGACTCGAACACGTTCAGGTAAGGACAAACCTGCCATCGCTTGTTGATAGGTTTGGGTAAGTACATTTTCGCGCTTGTCGATCAGTTGCTGCAGACCTTCGTCACCAAACACGCTCTTTACTGAATCAATTAGCTGCAGAGTGAGGTCAGAGTGGCGATCTGGGAAGCGTTGATGGCCTTTCTCGGTTAAAAACCAGAAACGGTTGGGTCGGCCCTTTTTACTGGCGATATCTTCACTATCAACAAGGCCGTTGCTCTCCAGTTGCTGTAAGTGTTTGCGGGCACCCATCGAGGTCATCTGCAACTGCTCGCCACAGGCTTGTGCAGTCAGCTTGCCCTGAGTTTTCAGAAGGTAGAGGACTTTGTCAGCGGCTGCGTTCATTTAATACTTTAACTTCCTGTGGCAATCGTTCGGCCCGGGGCCAAACAAAAAGGCTGCTTCACGTTAATGATGCAGCCTTCTGAATAAATAAACAACTTAGTTTATCTGTGGAGATAGCCTTGACTATGGCTTCTGTGCAGCTCTTACAGCACGCTCTAAGCCTTGAATTGAAGGGTCGTTACCCAGCTGCTGTTTCAGCATGGTTAACTGCTGTTCAGCAGGGGCGATCTTTTTCAACGCGACTAAGGCATAAACCAGTCCCTTGCGCGCTTCGGTATTCTTTGGCTCTAACTCTAACGCTTTGTTCAGGTACTTGACGGCTCTTGGATACTCCTTCACGCCTAAAAACAGCATACCCGTGGCAAATTGGGGCCCATGTTGTGTAGGAAATGCCTGCGCCAGCATCCGCGCCACAATCAACGCCTGACCGTGGTTCTGCTGCTGACGATAGTGGCCCAACAGGCTCTGCATATTGGCGATCCAATTCTGTTTGCCAGATTGGCGAGCAAGCGCCAATTGAGTCACGGTATCTGTTGGCGTAGGGAAGGGCACCTTATATGGTGTATCTGTGAATGGAAAATCCGCTTTCAGGGTATCGATTTTGTATTTGGCGAGAATTTCATCCACTTCAGTTATAGATACTTCACGCCATGCGATCGCGCTGGGTTGGGCACGAGACCAGTCCGCCATCAAGCCGATGGTGCGCAGGGTGTTGAAGTATGATTCGGTAAGTAGGAAATACCCCCGCTTGTTTGGGTGCAGATGCTCCAGCATCAGGCGGTCACCAATGACACCGTCTTTGGAGTATTGACGCATGTAATTCTGCACATCGGCAACTGGTGTATTAAATTCAGTGGCTAGGTTTCGAATGATGTCATTAAACGCTTCAGGTGCACGGAATCTTAGCTGGTCTCTGTCTTTTGCTTTCAGGTAGGCTTCGCGAGCTTTGTCCTGTTCGCCTTTCAAAATCAAAGCATTACCCAGCGTAAACCAAGCATTGGCGGTATCGAACTGCTCTGCCATTTCGGTCAGACCTTGGATCGCGAGTTTGTCCTCACCCGCTTCAAGTGCAGTTCGGTATGCCTCCCACTTGGTTTGCCATTCGTCACCTTGCGGTTGCGCGCTGACAAAAGGCTTTTGGTCCTTTTCATTGCTGGCCAGGGTCCCCATCACAACGGGGATTCCAGCCTGCTGATACTTACTGAGTATCAGGCGCATATTGCCTTCGAACTGGGTTTTGCCCTGCTCATACAACTCGGAGCCAAAGGGGATCTCTCTGTTGGCTGCGGCTTTTGCCATTAAAGTACCACGCTCGGCCCCCCCCTTGGCGGCAGGAGGTGCAGGGGAGAACCAACTGACTACGCGCTGCATCAGCTGATACAGGCGCAGCTCTTTTAGTTTAAGAAAAAGTAACTTGGCACCATGGCTTTGCGCTGATGTAAGCGCAGATCCTGCGCCCATCACACCAATAAACTCGTTGTGTCCTGCGTATATCAGCACTGCGTCGGGTTGGACTTCAATGATTTCGTCAACCAGATCTAGCAAGGTGTAGCTGTTCACGGCACTCATCGCCGTGGTAATCACTTCAATGTTCTTATCTGGAAAAGTCGCTTCGAGGCGGTCATTGAGCATGCCTGCCAGGCCACCCCAACGCCCGTAAGGGAAACCTGCGGCGCTAGAGCCACCCTGAACAACAATTCGCAATGTGTCGTCTGGCTTCTGCTTTTGGAAATAGATGGTATCAATACTGACATTAGGAGCCTGCTTCGGGTCATTGAAGTAGCGCTTAATGACTTGGTCACTGGGCTGGTAGTAGCCCGGCATACCTTTGGCATCGACAAACAGCGGGTAGGTGTGGCCAAAACCGCTGAGGCGCAATACCAACTCCAACAGCACAAAGAAAACGACTGGAGTGGCAAGGGTAATAAGAAGGAACCATTTTGAGCGAGAATTTGTGGTTTTTTTGCTCATCTCTGACATAGATATAGGTAAGTGTTTTAGGCGCCTCACACTAGCTAAAACTGCCCATTGCTTCAATCTGTGGGCGGCTCTAGACTGCCCGCAATCTCAGAATTGTGAAGCAGCACATGACCCGTATTCTTGGTATTTCTGCGCTCTATCATGACAGTGCTGCCGCACTGGTGGAAGATGGACGCATTATCGCTGCCGCTCAGGAAGAACGGTTTACGCGAAGAAAACATGATCCCAGCTTTCCTGCTCAGGCGATCAACTACTGTCTTGAAACCGCTGGCTGCCAGCTGACGGATCTCGACCATATTGTTTTTTATGACAAGCCGTTGCTGAAGTTTGAGCGCTTGCTTGAAACCTATATGGCATCGGCGCCCCGTGGATTTGCGTCCTTTGTCAGGGCAATGCCTATCTGGCTGAAAGAGAAGCTGTATCTTAAAAGCTTGTTGCGTCGAGAATTGAGTCAGCTTGCAGGCGTCAGTAAACAAGAGTTGCCGAAACTTTTGTTTGCCGAGCACCATCAGTCTCATGCCGCATCCGCATTTTTCCCCAGCCCATTCGACAAAGCCGCGGTGCTCTGTCTCGACGGTGTCGGAGAGTGGGCGACCAGCAGTGCATGGCTGGGAGAAGGCAACTCTCTGCAACCCTTGTGGGAGATTAGCTTTCCCCACTCGCTGGGTTTGCTTTATTCCGCCTTTACCTATTACTGCGGTTTTAAGGTGAATTCGGGCGAATACAAATTGATGGGGTTGGCCCCTTATGGTGAGCCTAAATATGTCGACCTGATTAAAGAGCACCTCATCGATATCAAGCCAGACGGGAGCTTCCGTCTTGATCTGAGTTATTTTAACTACGTGACCGGCAGTACCATGACGTCGGAGAAGTTCCACCAATTGTTTGGTGGTGCGCCTCGGACTGAAGCGGATGAGTTGACCCAGCGTGAAATGGATCTGGCTCGCTCTATTCAGGTGGTGACCGAAGAGGTGGTACTGAAGTTGGCAACCAGCCTGAAAAAGGAAACGGGTGCTGACTACCTATGTTTGGCCGGTGGTGTTGCGTTGAACTGCGTGGCTAATGGCAAGCTGCTGGAAGAGAAAGTCTTTAAACAGATTTGGATCCAACCCGCTGCGGGTGATGCTGGCGGTGCCCTGGGATGTGCACTGTCTGCCTTGTATCAGCATTGCGGTGTTGATCGTAATACAGGAACTTTGGACAGCCAGCAGGGCAGTTATCTGGGACCTGATTACAACGATGAGCAGATCGGTGAAGTGCTGAAAACCCGAGGTTTGCCCGGCGAATTGATGGAAGAAGATGCCTTGTTCAGCAAGGTGGCTGATGAGCTTGCCAGTGAGCATGTGGTTGGCTGGTTCCAGGGGCGGATGGAATTTGGTCCCCGCGCGTTGGGTAACCGCTCTATTCTTGGTGACCCCCGCAGCCGGGAAATGCAGTCGGTTATGAATCTGAAAATCAAATATCGTGAGTCATTCCGACCTTTCGCACCTTCGGTATTGGCAGAGCACGTAAGTGATTACTTCACCATGTCTGATGACAGCCCATACATGCTGTTGGTTGCCAATGTTGCAGACGCTCATCGACTGCCGGAAGGCGAGGATATGCCAGCATTTGGTATTGAGCGACTTAAATATCCTCGCTCTTTGCTGCCAGCCATTACCCATGTCGATTATTCAGCACGAGTACAGACGGTGCACAAAGAAACCAACCCAAGATATCACCGATTGATCAGCGAGTTTTCTCAGCGCAGTGATGTTCCTATGGTGATTAACACCTCGTTTAATGTGCGCGGCGAACCGCCCGTATGTAGTCCGGATGATGCCATTGACTGCTTCCTAGGCACAGAGATGGACACGCTGGTTTTGGGTAACTGGCGACTGGAGAAATCCGCGATGCCCGAAGAAGCGATCGCGAAAGCGAAACAACGGGAGTTTGAACTCGACTAATGACTGACTCAACCCTAAAGCCCCCGATGATCGCCGCCAGTGATAAAGGCGAATTACGTAAATTTGGACTTGGTTTTGCTGCGTTGCTGGCCCTGTTTTTTTGGGCGCTGTTGCCCTGGTGGATTGGCTATGAACGTAGCCTATGGCCTATTTATGCCGGTGGTGTGATTGCAGCGTTGGCCTTCGTGCTGCCGATAACAATCTATCCATTGTTCAGAGTTTGGATCGTGATCGCCCTTATTCTGGGGTGGATTAATACCCGGCTGATTTTGGGCGTGGTATTCTTCCTGCTCATTATGCCGCTGGGCGGCTGGCTCTATTGGCGCGGTAAGCTGCACTTTAAGCAGGGCTTTGACCCGAAGCGTGAATCGTACAAAGAGCGTCGCAAGGCGCTGGATGAAAAACAGATGGAGAACCCTTTCTAATGGTGGAGTTTCTTGGTGATTTATGGCGCTTTATGCGCGTTAGAAAGAAGATGTGGCTGCTGCCCATCGTGGTGATCCTGGCCCTGCTTGGCTCACTGGTAGTAGTGACGCAACAGAGTGCACTGGCAACCTTTATCTATACCTTGTTCTGATAATCAGTGAACAGTTGATGTCAAAGAGGCACCCTAGGGTGCCTCTTTGGGTTCCTGTCCAAACTCTTCAATTTTTCCGCCCAGCTCTTCAACCTCTTCATAAGTATCGATATCTTTCGCCAGTTCCAACGCATCAACCACAGGGAAGAATACTGTCGGCCCCCTGTGGGTAACACGGTGGCGGGCCTTTACTACGATTTTACGGATACGCCTTTCCAACTTGCGCTGCGAAACCGTCCCTGAGGCTAATTCACGCGCGCCAGCAATAGCATTGCTAATAACGGTGGCGGTCAGGTGCGGTAGTTTAAATTTCGTCAGTTGCTTGAAATCTTCCTTGATTAAGAACCAGAGCGCGCCTCGGATCATGGCGCTTTTACGGTACTCAATGCCGCGATTTCGGGTCTGATAGGCCAGCCGGGTCAGAGTGAAAATCAACCTTAACCTCAGGCTGTTGGGGCGAATAATCAGTAGATGACCTGGCAGTACTTGTGTTGGTTGCTCTTCACCGGCTGGGATCACCTGGTACCGGGGCTTCCAATCAGATGAGCCTAACTGCTCTGGTGTTGGTGGAACGCGTACCAGAGGAAAGAAAATATCACTTCGGCCAGTTTCACGATAAAGCTTCACCAGCTCTACCAGGTTTTCCGGAGTAGGCAGCACATCACATGCAAAAAAGGCGATGGCGCGGTCTGGGTGAAAAAGCGCCATCGTCTGCAGGGCATTGTCGACGTTTTCATCTAACTGGCCATCGGTATCAATGATATGGGCTAGGTCTGAGACTGGCTGGTAGATATCACTTGGGCCTGCAATATAGATAGGCCCAAACGCTTTGCTTGCTCTCAACCGCTGGATGATAAGCGAGATAATGGGCTGGCCGTCAATGCGGATCGCCATGCCCTTGTAGGCAGACAGGGCACGTTTGTCCTCGACTTCGTCGGGAAGCTTGGCTGGTCGCTGGTCTTTTCCTCCGAGGATGACCACGGGTATAGGTTGGTATTTTTCTATACTCATATTCGGCAATATGACAAAAATCCGATAACGTCGACTGGTTGATATTGCACCTTGCTGACGATTTCAACAAGTTAGCTCATCAATTAGACGCATTTTTTGTTGGTCTATTCCCTAAAACAGGCCGTAAACTATGGGCAACAGATGTGATTGGAAAACGAGTAAATGGGTGATTTAAGCGATTTGCGTAGAGAATATACGCACGGTGGATTAACTGAGGCTGATTTGCCTGAATCGCCATGGCCGCTGTTTGAAAAGTGGATGGAGCAGGCTTGCGAGGCAAAGCTTGAAGATCCTACTGCTATGGTCGTGGCAACGGTCGACGAGACAGGCCAACCTTACCAACGTATCGTGTTGCTCAAGCGGTTCGATGAAAAGGGCTTTGTTTTCTACACCAACCTTGGCAGTCGCAAAGCCAAGCATTTAGAAACAAATCCCAAAATCAGTTTGTTGTTTCCCTGGCATACGTTAGATCGCCAGGTCGCTGTCGTCGGACGTGTTGAACAGCTCACCAACACAGAGGTATTGAAGTACTTCGTCACCCGCCCCTGGGAAAGCCAAATCGCGGCGTGGGTTTCCAAACAGAGTAGTCGTATCAGTGCCCGTCAGGTTTTGGAATCTAAGTTTATGGAGATTAAAAGTAAATTCTCCAAAGGCGAGGTACCTCTGCCGAGCTTCTGGGGAGGCTATCGAATCGTGCCCGAGTCTATTGAATATTGGCAGGGAGGAGAGCATCGGCTGCATGATCGATTTCTCTATACTCGCGAACAGCCATTCTCAGGTGACTGGCAAGTCGAGCGGTTGGCTCCTTAATCTGTGAGCAGTATCAGGCAGCGATTCCCAATGAAGTGTTAGGGTTCATTGGCCAGTAGTGAATCACATGGCTTTGACTGACGCTCGCGAGTTTTGGGAATCTCAGGGCGAGCGTATCTGTACTCCGGACGCTGCAACTGCTTTCTCAATTTCTTGAAGGTTTCATGCAGCGCTTCTATCCCTACTTGGTTGGTAACGAAATAGGGCAAGTGACTGCCGGGATCGGTGAACCCTTCATACCTCACACGAATAGCATTCGGTTTCAGCGGTGATATCTGCCAGCATGCTTCTGCCTTCAGTAGACGAATGTAGTCTTCCTGTGCCGGGAAAGCGTTAGGGCGGGATTCCGCTGCCAAATAGAGGTTGCCGGACACTGGCTCTTCCCAGTAACGGGAAACCGTTACGAGATCTCTCCGATTGACGGGCCAGGGCGGGTTAAACCGGGTGTGCACCAAATGCCTGTTTGGCGGTTGAAATATAATGACATCGGCACCTTCAGCATGCTCAACCCAGTCTCTGGTCGATTCAGTATGAAGAAGTAAGGTAAGAAATGAACCTCTGGTAGCCTCTAGTTGTAGTTCTGCCCTGAGACGCATATAGGGTGGCTTATCCATAGTCTGGCTATAGATGTTGATACCGTTTTCAGACAGTTGAAGCTGCCACTCTTTTGCCAAAAGAGGAGACGACAGGATCAGAAGCGTCAGTAACAGCAGAGACGTTTTCAAACGCTATATACCTAGGGAGGAGAAACTTTCTGCATTTGGCTGTTTTCATCCGGTTCTTTATAACCAAGCACCTGTGGATGACTGCATGCATTACAGGCATTAGAAAAGGACTTCCACTCTCCAGTGTCCAGGTAACCATCAACAGGGTTGTAATCCATGGTACAGATTTGGGGGCGTGGATCACTGCAGGCTTGCTGATAGGGAGCTTCTTCTGCTTTCTCGCCGCATCCCGCCAGTGCGAGGCCGACAAATGAGGCCAATATTAATCTCATCATTCTCTCCTAAAGACTGTTAACACAGTCCAAAAGTCTTCGACAGAATTCGTTGCCGCAGGCGACGTGGTACTAGCAAGCTCATTAAGGGCAGCAACCTGGCGCCGTATCCAAATCGTATTATTGCGGGCGGATTCTCTGTTTTTAGTAACCGTGTGACCACGTAATCAGCCAAATGTTTAGCCGGAGTGGCATTTCTCTGAGACATTCCTGCCCGTTTTGCGATCCCGGCTCTATATCGATTGTAAAGTGAACCTGCTGGAGCCAGGTGTTGATCTGCCGCTTTGGTAAAACTGGATTGAATGGCTCCGGGTTGCACCGTAACCACTTTGACATTAAAAGGGGCTAATTCCATTCGTAGCGCATCGTCTAAAGCGTGAAAAGCGGCTTTACTGGCGCAATAAGCGCCTGCAAATGGTGTCACAGTAATGCCGGAAACACTGCCTATATTTACCAGCAGCCCGCTGCCTTGTTCTGTCATCCTAAGAGCCGCCAACCGACATAGCCTTAAAGGTGCAACGCAGTTAACAGCAAATTGGTTATGCAACTGCTCATCCGAAAGGTCTAATAAGGCCCCAATCTGCCCGTAGCCTGCATTGTTTACCAGTACATCGATACGTCCGAATTTTTCAATACAGTGCTCAATGGCATGGTGGCAGGCGGCGGTGTCGGTGACATCCAGACTGAGTGGGTAAGCGCCGGATTGCTCCAGGTTTTCAAGGGATTTGATATTACGAGCGGTGGCGACGACGAGACATCCAGCAGCCAGAAAACTATTGGCGAGGGCATGACCTATGCCGCTACTGGCTCCTGTGATCAGAACGACTCGTGGTTGCTGGCGCATAAGCTTCTGCATATCAAAGAATTAGACCCAGCGTATCAATCGGCATTGCCGTCAACAAGTGGGCCTTGAGGAATATGAGAGATTGCTGCGAATTCCAGCCGTCAGCGTTCAGGCTACGCGCGCAGTATCGAGCATACGTAGATCTGTGAGTCGTGCTTTCCAAGCCTCTTGTTGATCCATTGTGAAGCCCATCTGAATGGCTATTTCACTCTGGTTAAGCAGTGCTAAACGGAGGAAGTCATTACGACACATGCCTTGTTCTACAGGGAGGTCTGCCAAGCCTTTGGCGAAGTCTGCTCCCATGCCCCACATGGACAATACTGAACGCAACATGCCGCGGTTATAGAGCAGAGCTGTACGTTCGAGTGGCAGCTCAGAGTTCTGCTCCAATAGCTCCCGCTCATTTGCAGCGATAGTCAGGATCGCAAGAGCACCTGAAAAATACAGCACGCTGGCAGTTAAAACATCCGCAATCGCTACCGGGAAGTGATGTTCCGGTAGTTTGCCGCGACGCTTCCAATAAGCTTCAGATGCGTCTTTTACCAGCTTCCAACTACGTTGCCAGTTCGCCTGCAGCAAGGGCTTGAGAGACGCTGGTACGTGTTGGTCTTGGTGTAACTGGCGGCTAGCATAAAGTAGTGATGTTTTAGATACACGGCGTAGACCAAGGCGCTTAATTGCATCCTCAATACGTGTGCATTCGTTCCAACCAAAACCATACATGGCCGAGTTAGCCATCTGCAGAAGGTAGCCGGCAAAAGCTGGATCCTGCACAACAGCTTGAGATACCTGAGCAATGGACGTGTCGTCATCATTACAAAGGCGACGCACCTCAAGTACGTTCTGTGGCAGAGCCAATAATGAGCCCCCCTGAGGGGCTAATTGACGCTTCAAAGAGGGCAGTAATGCCCTGATAAGATTGTTGGGAGTCATGGTTCGCCTACCGCTTTCATGGCACAGCTCGCAACGGAGTGTAAAATTATCTGACACTTATTGTAGTGCAATTGTCATCCAATGCCCAAGATCAAAACTGTGATCTCTGCTGCCAAAGTCGAATTAAGGTCTTCAAATAGAGAATAAGCCGCTTATGCGGCTTATTCAATTTAGGGGGCTTTAGTTGTGCGCTAGAGAGCTATGCTCTTCTTCGCCAACCGCTCCAGATTAGCATTACAGATGCCAATATCAGCGCAGTAGGAGCCGGGGTATTCACTTGAGGAATAGCGTCAACTACATCGAGCATCAAGTTGTCGAAATAAGCATCTGAACCGTCGGAGCCGTTGATAAAGTTGCCGAAGGAACCAAACTCGGCGACATACATTTCATCAAAACGCCGATTTTGAAGTGCATCATCAGGACCCTCAAGCTCGATGTCTAGATAGATATCAAATAGTTCGTCGGGGTTATTTGCGCCCTCAGTAAACCCTTCTATCACCAACACGAAAGAGCCAAGGAAATCGTCATATTCGAAAAATGGTAAATCCCAGCTTCCTCTAACCATAGGATTGCTGCGAAGCCAGAAATAGTCGGTGTCACCGGAATTAGAAAAAACTGCTTCTACCTCTTCCTGTTCTGAGTCCACAATAATCCAACCTGAAAAATCTGGACCATGATTTGGGAGGCCATCGGCGAGAATACCGTCGAAGCTGAACTGCAATAAAGCAGATTGAGCATGTGCTAAAGGGAAAAGCGTTAGCATTAATACTACAAATGCGCGGATCACGGGAAAGCTCCTTCTAAAAAATAATTTCCAATTGTGTGGCTAGGACTCAGGGTGGACGTTTTCTAACCTATTCCCAATGTAGCAGGAATACCAAAACCCGCCATATAGAAATAAGAATATTTACTCTTTTGATCACACTCTAGCGTTATCAATGAGTTAGCTAATGCTTAAGTAATATCTGTTACCAAGGAATCATTTGACCATCCCAAGCAAACAGCTTCCCGCTGTCTCGAATGGTTAACTTACTGATCACTTTGATCAGGTGGGATGCAGCCTTGTCAGGGCTGAATAATTGACCCTCTGGCACATTTGCTTGAAAGGGCTCTGATAGCGGAGAGTCGGTCGTTCCAGGGTGTAAACCCACACAGACTGTATTGAGGCGTTTTCTTTGCCACTCAATAGAAAGGTTTTTGATGCCCATGTTTAATGCCGCTTTCGACATTCGATAACCGTACCAGCCTCCTAGCCGGTTATCGCTGATACTGCTTACTCTCGCCGATAATACGGCAAATACACTGAGCTGCTGTGACCGCTTAAGCATTGTTTCTGCATGTTTGGCAACTAGCAAAGGCCCAACTGCATTGATTTGCCAGCTGTGCGCCAGGTGGGCACTAGTTAACTGTGATAGGGATTTCTCCGGCTTCAGCAATGCGTTGTGTAGCATCCCTGAGGTAACAAACAGTTGGTCTATCTGCGGCCAAGTATCATTGATATAGGCAAAAGCGCTTTCTATGGTGGACTCATCTTCGAGATCCAGCCGAATGACCTCGGTACCTTCTGGTATCTCGTGAGGGATCTCTCCGGCGTCTTTTGCTCGGGTTGTCAGCATCAGTTTGTTGGTTGGCACCTGCCTGTGAGCGCACCTTAACAAAGCGCATCCTATCGCCCCACTGCCGACAACAAGTGTGTGTGTTTGCGTGTTATTCACTTGGCTTGTTCGTCGATGTCAGAGGAATCAGGTGTTTCACTCATAGGATCTTTGAGCGATCCCTGTCGTTGCTTTTGGCGCTCGCCTTTGACTGCTTGCCGCATTTCGATCATCTCAAACTCGAACTGCTCTTCGCTGGTTTCTTTCGGTATCTTCATGACCCACTCCCACATGTCGGCATCTCTGCGATACAACAAGCAGAACTGATAATCTGGATACGACGCTTGAAGGCGAGAAGATCGCAATACTTATGAGCGAGTAAAGGAGCTGCCGATATCCAACCGGTTACATCCAGTCAGATGAAAGAACTGTGCCATGACAATTGTTCCATCCTTCGAGTGGTCGTTTAGTTGTATCGCAACCAGAGGAAAAAGCATCGTAAGATCAAGGGGATATTAAGCAACAGAGCGCGTTAAATCATTTAGTGACTATTCGCCAACCGCTATGGGGCTTATTTGGTGATTTAGCTCTCAATATGAGCAAATTGAGAAATAATCTGACACTCTATTGGCGCGAAATGCAAGTTGCTTTAAGCTAGAGCTTGCTATGGCAACCCGCTGATTAGAATGGTTTATAAGTAAAAGCTTAGGTAAAAGCTCGGTAAAAGTGGTACGCTTGCATAATATGCATTCTTTATTACTGTTATTGGTCAAATTTAGAGCATTAAGCTGAATCTAGAGAGGAAGAAAGGAATCCATGAGTAGTCAGCGTCGTCGAAAGGGATCTGGGCGCGTAACCCTAGCTGATATCGCCGCCAAAGTTGGGGTCAGCAAAATAACTGTTTCTCGGGCAATCAGAACGCCTGATAAAGTTTCAGAAGCACTACGTTTAAAAATCCAACGCTGTATTGACGAGAACGGCTACATTCCCAACCGTGCCGCCGGAGCATTAGCTTCTTCGCAATCCAAAACTGTCGCATTATTGGTGCCATCTTTCAGCAACGCAGTGTTTACCGAAGTGGTAAAAGGTGTTGATGAGGTAATGCTATCCGAAGGCTACCAAGTGCTTATTGGGCATAGTGGTTATTCCACACTGGAAGAAGAACGCCTGATTGAAACTTTCCTGCAATTTGCCGTCGATGGGGTGATCTTATCGGGCAGCCAACATACAGAGCGTGCTCGCCGCATGTTAGGACAAGCCAATGTCCCGGTGGTAGAGATGATGGAACTGGCTGATAACCCGCTGGGTATCTGTGTCGGTTTTGATCAGGTTGAAGCTGGTCGCTCGGTAACCGAATATTTGATTGAAAAAGGCCATAAACGTATCGGCTTTGCAGGCGCTCGTATGGATCATCGTGCTCAGCAGCGATTACGCGGTTGGCGTGAAGCGATGTGGAAAGCCGGTTTAAGCGATGAATATCTGATCACATCTCAGGCTGCTTCCAGCTACGATATGGGCGCGAATCTACTGGCAGAGTTTGTTCAGCGCTGGCCTGATCTGGATGCCATTTTCTTCTGTAATGATGATTTGGCTGCCGGCGCTATTTTCGAGTGTCAACGCCGAAATATTCGTGTCCCACATGAGTTGTCGGTGATCGGTTTTAATAACTTGCCGATTGCTGCGTCTACCTCACCCTCTCTGACAACAGTGGCTACGCCACGGTATGAAGTGGGGCGAAGATCCGCACAGGAGCTTCTGAAGTTACTACAGGGCGAAGAAGCCGAAGAGTTGAGAATTGATTTGGGCTTTGAGGTCAAGGGCCGAGAAAGCGCCTAGCTTGAGTCTTGAGTCATAGTGCCAAGGTGAGAAGCCAGCGAACCTAGCTGGCTTTTTTGAATTCCCTGACAGCGTCGAGGCAGTCTTCAGTGACCTGTTCAGCTGTTTTGTCGATATCGATGGCAATCGCTTCATTGGCACTGGGCTCTTCCAATACTTCGAACTGGTTGTGAAGCAGTGTCTCGTCAGTAAAGAAGTGACCTTTCCTATTTTTAAATCTGGGTAGAATGGTGGCGTAATCGCCTTTAAGAAACAGTAATCGTAGTTCTGGATTGTTGGAACATAGCAACTTTCGGTATTCGCGCTTTAGTGTTGAGCAGCTAATGATAGCGTTATCTCCACTCTGAATTTTATCGTGAATAAGCTGCCTAAGTGTTTCCAGCCAACCGGCGCGATCATGGTCGGTCAGCGCTTCGCCACGACGCATTTTGGCGATGTTGGTGGGAGAATGAAACACGTCACCGTCGTAGTAGCGCCAACCCAGCTTTTCACTGAGCATTCTTCCTATGGTTGTTTTGCCACAACCGGACACACCCATTAACAGTACAACCTGTCCCTTCTTCAAACGATCACCCTCCTGGCCATTTGATGTTAAAACTAGAGAAGAAAGATATCGCTAACATGGTAAGGTCGCAAGTTAGCAAAGAAACCTTAGTGTAATAGTGTGACTTTTGCCCGTTAGGCTAATACAGGCGATGGTGATGCAGTGGCAATCTTTCCTACCATTGTCAGTTGCTCAATCAGTTCGCGAACCTGAGTCATCTGATAATGGTCTGCTGCAATTGTTTTTGGACCAATCAAAATCGCGCCATGCTCTGAGGAACTGGCCAGCCTGCCATGACTGCCTTTCACCAAGGTGGCATCTGTGGGGATCACGTCCATCAGCATCCGGAAACCCAGTTTCTTCTGGATCAGACGTGACACCACTTTAAGCATGGGCATCTTGATGCTGGGATCGACAAACAGTTCGCACGGGTCGTAGCCCGGCTTGCGGTGAATATCTACGGTATTGGCGAAATCTGGCGCCTTGGCCTCATCCAGCCAGTAGTAATAGGTAAACCATGCGTCTGGCGCGGCAATGGCGATCAACTCTCCTGAGCGCTCATGATCGATATGCAGCGCGGCTTGTTGCTCTCTGTTGAGCACCTGTGCGATGCCCGGTTGTTTTTCTAGTAAACGCTGCAGTTCGTTGAGTTTGCTCGGATCTTTGATATAGATGTGGGCAACCTGATGATCCGCCACGGCGAAGGCGGCTGACGCACCTGGGTCCAAAAGCTCCCAAGATAGGGAGTCTCTGACTTCCAGATAACCGTGTTCACGCAACACTCGATTAATGTGCACAGGTTGGCTCACGGGGTTAATACCGTATTCAGATACCACCAACACCTCGGCACCGCGAGCCTTCAGATGGTCGATAAGATCGCCTGCAACTTGGTCTATGGCTGCGACATCCTGCCAAATATCCGGATGGTCTGGCCCAAGCTTTTGCATGTTGTAATCCAGGTGAGGCAGATAAACGGTCTGCAGATTAGGTTGATGCATATCGAACTCTAATTTTGCTGCCTGCGCGATCCACTCACTGGATTTAATATCCGATTTTGGTCCCCAGAAACTGAAAAAGGGGAACGCGCCCAGTTTCTCTTCGATCTGCTGATGAAGGCCTTTGGGTGAGGAGTAGAGATCTGGGATTTTCCTGCCGTCAGCCGGGTAGTGAGGGCGGGGTGTGATGCTAAAGTCCACATCGGCATACATGTTGTACCACCAGAACAGCTGACTGACCTTGGCGGTTGGGTCTTCGCGTTTTAGCGTGTCCCAGACTTTATCCCCCTGAACCAATCGGTTGCACTGCTTCCAGAATGCCACTTCTGCGATGTCTCGCAAGTACCATCCATTACCGACAATGCCGTGCTGATTGGGTTGCCTACCGGTAAGCATGCTGGCTTGGGCGGTGGTGGTTACCGCTGGGAACACCTCCCCAAGCGGGCAGCAAAAACCTTCGTTTATCAGTCTATTGAGGTTAGGCGTATGTTTGCCAAGCAAGGCGGGCGTTAGACCAACGATGTTGATGATTACCAGTGACTTAGTGGTGGTCATGACGCTTCCTCGGTCTGGTTAGACTCTTCTAATAATTGATGTTCAGCAAACAGTGATTCAAGCCATGCCAGTTCGCTACAGATACCCTCAACCAGCGCTCTATCATTGTTAGGGCGTTCTGACGTCGGCAATACCTGCCAGGTATAGGTTTCAACCTCAATATGCGGGCTTACCTCTGGGTGATTGGCGAGAAATTCACAGAGTTGGGAAATCGTGCCACTGGTGGTATCCAGCAGAGGCGTGAATCCATTCACGGCTTCCGGCTGCCACTGTAGAGGTACATGGAAATGAATGCGCCAGGGCTTTTCTGCATCCAGTTGCTGCTTGCCCTCAAGCAGGTCTGCCAAGTCATCTATTCGCTGTGTTTGCTTGCCACATTCGGTCTTTATTTGCGTAGCGACTTGATGCAGGTATCTTGGCTCTGCAAAGTCAGCTAGGGCGGCCCTGCCTGCTTCAGTGTTTGGTTTGTTTGCTATCAAGGCGCTGGAAACCTGCACTTTACCAATGGCGATACCAGCACGATGGATAGCCTCTAATGACGCAGTTACATCTTCGTGCATGACAGCCTGATGGCAGATGTCATAACAGCATCCCAAATAGCGTCGAATTAAGGTGGTTGGATGTCCGTTGGCACTGCACGCGTCTGCCAGTGGGCCATTAAAGAATGTCACCAGTTGTTCTGTTCGTTCGAGAACGCAGGCCGGCTCCATCTCTATGCAGAACTGTATGTGTTTGCCCGTCAGATGTTCCAGTGTAGCCAGAAACAGGGCGAGTTTTACAAGTTGCTCTGCGGCCGCTTTAGTGTCTGATTCCGTCCAGTTTTGGGCATATCCCAGCGGCAAAGTAGATATGGTGCCATGACGGGTAGCGTCTGGTAGTGAATGCGCCAATACCCAGGCGAGATCCTCACTGTATTTGAGTCGGGCCGCCTCGCACCAGTCGGGCTTGTAGGCTAGCTCTTTCACCCGGCGTTGGTGAAAGTCGCCTGCCGGAAAGCCATTCATGGAGGTCAACTGGATCCCGGTTGTCCGAAGTACCTGTTTCCAGTGCTCAAAGCTGGATTCGCTTTGTCGAAGTTCTGCTGCGGCTTTGGCACTTAGCCAGAGCCCCATCGCCATCTCTGGCAAGCCTCGCTGCTTTTTGACAGCAGCAACGACTGTCTCGATGTTCTTCAACACATCGGGCAGAGCCTCGCCGGGGTGTACATTAGAGCAATAACCCAGTTGTTGGCGGGTGTAGACCATGGTTAGCTGTTCTCTGTGTCTGCTTCTGGTGCCGCCTCTACAATTGGCTCTTGTCCCCTGAGTGCGGAGTTATCCATCCACAGCTGGGTTTGATCGATGGCTGGCTTGGCCACCTGATCAATGCTGATACGACCGCTCTGAGCAAAGAAGTTAATCGGATTTTCAAAAGCCACCAGAGAAATGTCCTGCTCGCTGAAGCCAGCTTCGCGCATTGCCTGTGCTGTTTTTGGAACCTTCAAAGGATCACTGACGCCCCAATCTGCGGCACTGTTAATCACCATCTTTTCCGTGCCGTACTGTTGCAGCAGTTTTACCATGCGAGGTTCCGACATCTTGGTATTGGGGTAGATGGAGTGGCCACGCCAGCATTCGGTTTCCAGTACCAGCGGCAAAGTCTGTTCATTCAGGTGATCGATTAATACCAGGTTTTCATCTATGCCTATCTCTTTGATCAGGGCAATGGTGCGTTCGGTACCCGCCAGTTTGTCTCGGTGTGGGGTATGGATCAGCACTGGCAGATTCATCGATTTGGCGATCTCCATCTGCTCGGCCATAAAGCGTTCTTCGTTTGGCGTAATATCGTCATAGCCGATCTCTCCGACGCCAACCACGCCCTCTTTGGACAGATAGCCTGGCAATAGCTTCATCACCTCTTCGGCAATAGACAGGTCGTTCGACTCCTTCGGATTTAGGCCAATGGTGCAGTAGTGCAGGATCCCAAATTGCTTGGCACGAAAGCGTTCCCAGCCGATCAACATATCGTAATAGTCCACAAAACTACCGACAGATGTGCGTGGTTGACCTTGCCAAAACGCCGGCTCAATAACGCCGATAATGCCCGCATTGGCCATATTCTGATAGTCGTCGGTGGTGCGTGACACCATATGAATGTGAGGGTCGAAGTAGTGCATACAGATAACCTTTGCTGAAACCGAGTCTGGGATAATTGTTATTGTTGTTTTTGGCTTAAGAGAGTTGCTCAGAACACCTTTGTAACCGATTTATATCTGATTTTTCTGCCAATATCAGTGAGGCGCTTCAAACGCCGCTATGCTGATGCCTGACCGTGATACCGCACTTAGGACCACCTTATGCGCCGGGTGATTTGGCTGTGCCAGTAATTCGGTCAGTAGGGCTTTGCAACGCTCAGTTAGCGAGTTGACATCGATCACTCGCCAGATAGAGTCAGGAACCGATCGGCCTGCGTCCTGCCGCTCTTCAACATAACGCTGAGCCATCACAGAAAGATCATCATTAAGGCGTTCTTCCAGCCCCCAGATGTAGCCGATATCTACCCCCTGAAACAGCGACTTAAGTACCAGTTGATTAAATGCGGCATCATCAAAAAACAGTGCAGGGTAGGGGTTAAAAAGCGCGATCGAAATAAACAGTGTCAGACTGTTTACCCGGCAGGCATTCACGGCGAACTCAAGGCTGTCACCTTTGGGATCAAGCATTACTAAGGCCTTTAATAATGCACCTCGCTCACTTTCATCTCCCCGCTTGTATAGCTGCTCTAAGGTATTTTGGCATCGATTTTCCGGCCTGTTTTCAAGGCAGTCTGATTCTTTGGCAAAAAGATTGGGCTCAACACATGCAGACTGCAGTAATACACGGCCAGCATCGGAGAGGGTCCAATGTTGAGGCTGCCACGGCAACACGCTGCTCTCTGACGCAAGCTTGATATGGGTCTGCCATTGCAAAGGAGCTGGGCCCAGCTGGTGGCCTGCTTCGTCCAGTATTGGGATTAGCATACAACTGACTTTTTTAGGGGAATCTGCGGCGCACTTCAGCTTTGTTTGGACATGTGCCAGTGAGCTCGTAAGCCAGTCTTTCTGCGCCGGAGCTAACTGCTGTTTGGTTGCGTCTTGAAGCGATTCGAGTAACGAATGTGCGTCCAACTCTATCTTAGCTGTCATGTCATATAGATCCGCTTAGCCAGAAAGCCTCCTGGTAGCATCAAAAGTAACAAGGCTAATGCCGCCAGAGGTAACCCGGCCGCTATCAGCAACAATGCGTCAAACGGCACTATCCCTTTTAATAGCATGATGACCTGCTGTTTGACGGATTTCGGCGTGAAGTTTTGATACAGATATCGCAGTTTTAGCATCAACATTAGCCAGGCTGACAGGCTCATCAGCAGGAACAGATAGCCGTGAACGGTTTGTCCAAACCAAAGAGCCACCAGAAGGATTTGCGAGACGCTCAATGCCAGCGCGACTTGCCAGAGCTTGTTGGGTGAGCTGGCTTTGGTCTCCTGCTGGCTGAGCAAGGTCACTGCCACAATATAGGCCAACAGAGGCAGAGGCAGCAGCGCCCAGAGCGGGCTAAGTTCGATAACCGACAACCCTAACAGCCAGTTGAGGTAACGACAGCCCCCCATCAACAAGGCAGCGAGCCAGCCCTGGTGCCTGATGGCATCGTAAAGCACAATGTTGATGGCCAGTGCCAGCCCGATGTAAAAGCTCTGTTTGCCGAGCAGGTAACAAAGTCCTAATCCACAGACTAACAATCCAAACCCTACTTTCCACGCATTGGTTTGCTTGATGGCGCCGGAGGGTAATGGACGACTGGGACGCTCGCGACTGTCTTCTTTAAAGTCGAAACAATCGTTGAGTACCATGCCCCCATGAAAAAAACAGAGGCTGGCGCAAACTAGGATAAACAGTTGACCGATGTCGCCATTTGCCTGTGTGGCGATCAGGAAGGCGGCCACGACATTGCTGATAGCGCTGAATCCATTAGGCAGTCGGATCAGCTGCAGCCAGGGTTTGAATTTCATATTTACTACCCTAGTCGTAGGTCGCGTCTTTTGGCTGTTGGCGATGTGGCAACTGTTCTTGTGTCAGCCATTGTGCGCAAGTCTGCATCAGGTCTGCGTCAATCTCCGAAACCTCTTCAGCCTGCGCCAACCCGGTTGGCAAGGTAATGCAAAGCCGTCCGCCAAGATGCTCTCTGAACTCATCGAGTGCGTCAGTCATCTGCATCTCGCCAAGCTCGGGGCAATGAAGCGCGAACCCCAGGGTTTCGATACAGGTCAGAATACGACAACACAATGCTCTATCGATACGGTTGGTTTGCCAGGCATACAGCGAATCCAGCGCGATGCCGATGGCGACTGCTTCACCATGGCGCAAGCGGTGACCGGACAGTGCTTCCAATTTGTGTGCTGACCAATGGCCAAAATCCAGTGGTCGTGCTGAGCCCATCTCAAACGGGTCACCGTTGCCAGTAATATGGGCTAAATGTAATTCGGCGCAGCGTTTTATCATGTGCTGCATCGCATGGGTTTCAAAACTGGCCAGTGGCTCTCGCTGCTGATAGAGGAAGTCAAAGAACTCGGCATCTTTGAGAATGGCGACTTTCAGCGCCTCGGCAATACCTGCCCGCTTATCTCTATCAGACAGGGTAGTGAGGTAATCAAAGTCATTGATAACAGCAAACGGTGGCGCAAAGGTGCCCAGATAGTTCTTACGTTGTTGATGATTGACGGCGTTTTTAACACCAACCCCCGCATCGTTTTGCGCCAGGGTTGTGGTGGGCATTCGGATCAATCGCACGCCTCGGTGCGCGGTAGCTGCCGCATAACCTACCGCATCGAGCACTGCCCCTCCACCAATCACCAAGATATAGCTGTGCCTGTCGATCTGTTCATCAGCGATACGACGATAAAGTGCCTGCAGCATAGCGTCTGGCTCTTGTTTGCAGATCTCACCGCCTCTGACCACTTCAAAAGGCTGCATTTCGAGCTGGTGGCGTTTACCGTAAGTCACCAGTTGTTGAGTCAATTGAGGGTGATGATGCATCACTTCGCTGTCGATAACTGGCAGCAGTTTAGGTGCGTGGGGTTGGCAATGTTCTGTTTTTACCAGATTAGCTTTGACCAGATTAGCGAGCAGGGGATTACGTGGGTTGAGTGCATCACGGGTAAAGCAAACTGGATAATCAAAACGCACCTGAAAGCTGGCTTGCACGGTTTGGGTGTGCGCCTCGAAATGCAGCGGCGTAATCGGTTGATAGGGCATGGGAGACCTCAGCTTCAGCTTTTTAGTTATTGTTATTATGTTTTTGTTGTTTCTGTTTCTGTTTCTGTTTCTGTTTCTGTTTCTTTCGCTCGCGAATCTTGCGGGCCTCTTTTATCTCTTTCAGCGCGCGTTTTTCGAAAATGTACTTCTGACGATTTGAGGCAATTCTGCATAAAAAATCAACGGTAATCTTTTGCAAATAGCCAGTGTCGAGATTTTGACGGTAGCTGGATTTTTGTGAGATGCAAAGGTGTTTTTTGCACTCATTCAAGTGCTCCAATCGGCTTGCTCAATCTAACTTATTGATTTCAAAAACAGTGCATTCATCAGTGAATGTTAAAATTACAATGATATCGGTAACAGATTTGTGAAAATGCTCACAAACTATGCAATGCCCCGTCAAAAGTTGTACAAATATGCCCCTAATTTGTGCACTAATAGTACCGCTAATGTTCGATTTATATTCATTTTTGGATCATAAATCGCGGGCGAAACGGCAAGAAATGATACCAGGGTCTGGCGACCTTTGGTGTAAAGGTTTTGTTCGAATGAAACGCGCTTTGAGCAAGAAGTGAGCCGCGAAGCATAGACATCTATGTGAGTGGCGAATGACGCAGCGCAAAGGGCGTTTCAACGAACCCTTCGGGACGCATTTGTAGACGCTTTATCCGTCGTTGTCGGTCATTTGTTGATGTTCAATCAACTACATGACCTCCGCCTCGGCTAAATCAGCAACAAATTGCGTGAAAACCATGCAGCAAAGGCCAACAGACCCTAGAAGATATCGTTAACATAAGCCGGGCCCGACCAATCTGAGACCCTACAACGCTTGGCCTCTGGGGACCGCTTCCTGGCCGGGCGACCAATGGCGAGGAGGCCGCCGTGTTAAAAAAGACCATAAGGCATAGCCTGGTGGGCGTGGTTGCTGCGGGCGCTTTGGGCATATCAGCCCAAGTCAGTGCAGAGCCGCGAACTGCATTTGTGCATCTGTTTGAATGGCAATGGAGCGATATTGCCATCGAGTGTGAGGAGCAGCTGGGACCAAAAGGGTTCTCTGCGGTTCAAGTCTCACCCCCCAACGAGCATATTCAGGGCGATGCCTGGTGGACTCGATATCAACCTGTCAGTTACAGCATCGATAACAGTCGCAGCGGTACCCGCGCCGAATTTATCGATATGGTAAATCGCTGTAACGCAGTGGACGTTGAGATCTACGTCGACGCGGTGGTTAACCATATGGCCGGTGGCAGTGGCACTGGCACATCGGGTAGCAGCTACTCATTCGGTAGCAACTATCCGGAATACAACTCCCAGCATTTTCACAACAACAACTGTGATGTCACCCAAGAGGACTATGGCACCAATGCCTGGCGGGTGCGTAACTGTAACATTCCCGGATTGCCGGATTTGGCAACCGGACGCGATGATGTGCGAAATACCATCGCCGCCTACATGAATGAGATGATTGGCCTTGGGGTCACCGGCTTCCGTATTGATGCTGCCAAACATATGGAGCCCGCCGATGTGCAGGCGATCCAGAACAAACTCTCAGCCCCTGTTTATATCTTCCAGGAAGTGATCGACCTCGGTGGCGAAGCGATCAGCCGTGATGAATATACCGATATTGCTGATGTGACTGAGTTTCAGTACTCAGCCAAAATTGGCGATACCTTCAAGAATGGGCAACTCAGCTGGCTGAATAACTTCGGCACTGGCTGGGGCTTTATGGCCGATGACAAAGCGGTCGTATTTACTGATAACCACGATAACCAGCGTGGTCATGGTGCCGGTGGCGCTAACGTACTGACCTTCAAAGATGGCGCTCTCTACGATCTGGCCAACGTCTATATGCTGGCCTGGCCATACGGCTATCCCAAAGTCATGTCCAGTTACCAGTTCGGTGACGTTAACAGCAAGGTTGAAACCGACAGAGGGCCGCCGGGAATTCGAGTACATGATGGCAATACCCTGAACTGTTTTGCCGACGACTGGAAGTGTGAGCACCGCTGGCGTCCTATCGCGAACATGGTCTCTTTCCGCAACTTCACCAGTGGTTCTGCAGTGAGCAACTGGTGGGATAATGGCAATAACCGCATCGCATTTGGCCGCAGTGGCAATGGCTTTGTGGTCATTAACCGTGAAGATGGCGTGTTGAGCCAAAGCTTTGCCACCGGCATGGCGGCAGGCACTTATTGTGATGTAGTCAACAGTGACTACGACACCGCAAACGGCAGCTGTGACGGCACAGAGATTGTTGTCGACAGCGCAGGTAACGCGACATTCACAGTCGCGGCCTACAGCTCGGCGGCGATCCACGTTGGCGCCGAAGTCACGGGCGAGTGCACCACTAACTGTGGTGGTGGCTTCAACTGGGACAACGCTTACCTGCGTGGAACCTCTAATGGCTGGGCTACCACAGCCATGACCCAAAACAGTGAAACCGGATTGTGGGAGCTTACAGCGACTTTCGGCGCTGATAACCCACGCTTTAAGATCACTCGATACACAGACTGGACTGAAGCTTATCCGGCAGAAGATTTCCTAATCACCGAAGGGGCGGGGGATTACCTGATCACCTTCAATGACGGTAACCAGGATATTACGGCCACCAAACAAACCGTGATTATTCCAGTTGACCCGATTGAGATTGAAGCAACCAGCATCTGTTACGACAATGCCGCGGGTTTTGCTAATCCAACTATTTATTACTGGGCAGCGTCACCCGCAGGCGTACTGACAGAGGTGAATTGGCCAGGCGTTGCGATGACTGCCAAGGGTGACTACTACTGTCATAACCTTGGTGCTGAATTGCAAAGCCTCAACATTATCTTTAATGACAACGGTGCCAACCAAACCGGTGATCTGGCGTCAGATGGGCAGGGTTGTTACAAAGACGGTGCCTGGGCAACACTGGAATCCTGTGGATTCGAAATCATCGTGCCTCAGGTGGCTCCGGTTGCGAACGCCGGTGCAGATATTCAGGCCACAGTCGGTCAAACAGTGACATTTGATGGCTCCGCCTCCTACGACAGCGATGGCTCCATTGTTTCCTGGTCCTGGAGCAACATGCTCACTGGTGAAACGGCGAACCGTACTTATGACACCGCGGGCAGTTACGTAGTCACTCTGACCGTGACAGACGACAGTGGCTTGGTGGCGACCGACCAAGTGACAGTAACCGTGTCTGCGCCGCAGGAAAACTCTGTTCTCTATTTCAAAAACAGCGCTGGCTTCGCTTCACCAACGGCACACTTCTTTGACTCCGTGCCTGCGGGGGCGGTGGCGACGACCACATGGCCAGGTGCAACGCTGACTAACATCGACGGCACTTGGTATCGCTATGACTTTGGCGTCCATGTTGACTCTCTGGGTGTGGTGTTTAATGACAGTGGTGCGAACCAAACCCCGGACCAGACCTTTACTCACGAAACCCCTTGTTATGAAGACGGTGCCTGGGTCGATATGGCCACTTGTAGCTACGGCCAGGGTAAGGATTACAACCATCCTGCGGGTCGTGCCATCTTCTACTACAACGGGAACGGTTGGGCGACACCAACGGCTTACACCTGGAACGAAGCGCCAGCAGGCTCAGTTGTTTCCAACGGTTGGCCTGGCAAAGCACTGACCGAATATGGCGATAACCTGTTCTATCTCGATATCGGCGACAACGCGGTGTCTACCAGCGTTATCTTTAGCGATGCGGGTAATAATCAGACTCAGGATCTGACCTTCAGTGGCAACAATAACTGTTACAAGGACGGCCAGTGGATCACCGCTGCAGCCTGCGGTGTCACGTCGCCGATTACCGCTGTCAGCGGGGGTGACCGCACGGTCAATATCAATAGCAGTGTGACACTTACAGCTGAGGGTTCGGAAGGCGATATCACTAGCTATGAATGGACGTCGTCTGAGTGGGGCACGCTAGAAGGTTTCTCTGTGACGACTCCAGTGCTTGCAACAGAGGGCGATATTGCGGTGACGCTCACTGTGACGGCCAGTGATGGCAGCACAGCAACAGACAGCTTTACCATTGCTGTGGTGGATAGCGGCTATGGCTATGCTTCTCGCCCACAACTGGCGCAGCCGTTGAACTTCCCAACCACAGGCCAGGTGTCTAGCGGCAACTACGGCTTCGAAAATGCGTTTCCAAATCTTGAAGGCGTGTTTGGTGCGGCCGTTCTGGTACTGCACGATGGCTTCAACGACCTGCTCTATGTGGTAGATAAACCGGGTCGTATCTACGCCTTCCCAAATCGTGGTGATGTCACACAACTAGAAGTCACTACCGTGCTGGATATCCGCAACGTGGTACGCGACTACCATGAGCAGGGGCTGATCGGCATGGCGTTCGATCCTGACTTTGCTAACAACGGCTATTTCTATATCTATTACATCCATGGTCTTAACGACAATGAGAGTGATGGCGGTAACTATGGTGACGCTATCCTTGAGCGTTGGACCATGGCGGACCCAGCAAACCCCGCTGGCGTGGTGGCAGATTCCAAGGTGGAAATACTGCGTGTGCCTCAGTTTGGCCCTGACCACAAAGGTGGCATGCTGCAGTTCCATCCGACCGAGGGTTATCTGTATCTGAGTATCGGTGATGGTGCTTATGGTCATAGTGCGACCCAATCCTTCCCTGAAGATCCGCGCACTAACAACAGCCCGCAGGAAACAGACAACCTGCGCGGCAGCATGATCCGTATCGAAGTGCTGGATTCGCCGGTCGACGGTAAGTACTACGCAATTCCTTCCGACAACCCGTTTGTAGGTGATCCTAATGTACTGGATGAGATCTGGAGTTACGGCCACCGTAACCCATGGCGCTGGGCGTTTGATACCGTAGCACCTTACACTTTGTGGGAAACCGAAGTGGGTCAGCAGGGCTACGAAGAGGTCAATATCATTGAGCCAGGTAAAAACTACGGTTGGCCGATCTGTGAAGGTCCAATTAACCGTGGTGAGCTGGGTGGTGATAACACCAGTAACCTGAGCTGTGAAATCGACTTCGTACCGCCTGTCGGTGGCTTCTACCATACCGGTAGCTCTTCGATCATCGGTGGTTTTGTTTACCGAGGAAACCAGCTGCCGGGCTTGAACGGCCGCTTTATCTTCGGTGATTACAACTCGAAGAAGATCTGGTCTATTGCCCAGGGCGAAGAGAAAGTCACATTATCTGACGCCTTCCCTGAGAACATCGCTTCGTTTGGCACTGGCTTGGACGGCTCTGACATCTTCATTACCACTTACGGTATTGAATTTGGTGATGGCAGCTCCCGCATCTATCGTGTGGTCGATCAAGATGCTCAGCAGGCCATTGTGCCCGCTAAGCTTTCCGACACCGGAATATTCAGTGACGTGGCCCAGCGTATTCCAGCAAGCGGTTTGATCCCTTACGAGTTGAACTCTGATGCCTGGTTTGATGGCGCCATCGCAACTCACTACATGGCGATCCCAAATGATCAGGTGCTCACCTTTGCCGAAGACGGCAACTGGACCTTCCCAGTTGGCTCAGTGTTGATTAAGCACCTTGAAGTGACCACCGATGCTGACGGCAACACACGCCCGGTAAACACGGCGGTACTGTTTAAGCAGGTCAGCGGTTGGGAAGCAGCCAACTATAAGTGGAACGCCAGCCTGACTGACGCCGACCTGGTCACCGAGTTTGAAACCATCAACGTCAATGAGTGGGTGGATGGTGCACTGGTCAGCCGCGAGCGTGTGATCCGCACGGGTAACGAATGTGCCAGCTGTCACGTCGGCAACGGTAGTAAGGATCCACTGTCGATGTTTACCCGCCAGCTCAACGGTGATGCGCAGTACCCAAGCATGGTTGATAACCAGCTGCGTACTTTAGACTTTATCGGCATGTTTGATCAGCCTCTTGGCAATGCCAGCAGCTACCCGGCGTTTGTCGATCCGGCAGACACCACGGCGGATGTCAATGAACGTGCTTATACCTACATGGACACTAACTGTGCCCACTGTCACCAGAGCGAAAGCTTTATGGACCTGCGTTATGAAACGCCTATCGGTGACAAGCAGATTGTGGGTGTCGGCACCAGTGGCGACCTCTACCGTGTCGATCCATTCCACCCTGAAAACAGTGTGGTGTATGTATTCCAGACCACCGATGGCAACCGTATGCCGAAGGGCTCCAAGTACACCAATCCATTGGCTGTGAGCCTGTTTGATCAGTGGATCAGTGCGCAGAATGCCATTGTGACTGGGGTTGAACTTGCGGTTTCTAATCAGGCGCCAGAGCTTAACGAAACGGTGACGCTATCGGTCGCAGATCTTTATGACAATGGCTTTACTGCACCGGTGACAGAAACGGTGATCTGGAACTCCAGTGACCCGGCCATTCTGGATCTGAGTAGCGCAACAGGCAGCTCTGTTCAGGTGGTGGCGCGTGCCGCAGGCGAAGTGACCATCATGGCGACTGTGAACGGCGCATCTGACAGCATGACGTTGCTAGTAGGCTCTGGCCCGGCCAAGCCAACTAACTTCTCAGCACAGGCGTTGTCATCAACAGCGATCAGCCTGAGTTGGACAGACAATGCCGAGGACGAAACCGGCTATCAGCTCTACCGTCGTTTGCAGCCAAATGATAACTGGGAGCTGTTGGTCGACTTAGCTGCAAACAGTGTTAGCCATGTCGATTCGGGCCTGAGTGCCGGTACGGCTTACTACTACCAGCTGGTTGCCAACAACGCTGAAGGCAGTTCGCCAGCGGTATTCAGCAGCGTATCGACACAATCAGGTAACAGTGGTTCATATGACAGCATCGCAGTCGTGCCGGGTGATATCACCTTGTTAGCCGGCGGGACTCAGCAGTTAGTGGCTGTCGGAAATCATGTGGATGGCCGTGACGGCATCACCTATGACGTGACCTGGAGTGTGGATGACACCAGCATTGCAACGGTAGATGCGTCGGGTCTGGTGACTGGCGGTACCACCGCGGGTGTTACCACGCTTCGCATTGTGACTGGTGAAGGTCAGGAAGCGCAGATCCAGATAGAAAACCTGGGTGAGGGTTTCTATGTCTACTTCCAGCAACCGGGCAACTGGGCACAAGCCAGCATGTATACCTGGTACGGTCCACAAGGCAACGAAACTCAGGGCTTGGGCATCTGGCCGGGCACAGAGATGGAAGCCTCACCTGAATACGGTGGCCTCTGGAAACGTATGCTGATCAAAGAGGAGTTCTTTGGTGGTACCAACAGCGTCAACCTTATCTTTAACTGTGGCAGTGATGAGTGTCAGACCGACGACTTGATCCTGACCCGCGGCTCAACCAATGTCTGGTTTGCTGACAACGCTTGGTTGGCGCAGGCGCCAGAGGTAGATGGTGCACCTGCTGGTACCCAGGTACAGGTGCAGAATGGTCGCATCAGTCTGCCAGGCAGCACTGCGAACCTTACCAGTAAGCTGTTTGTTGCGGGCACCGTTGCCGACGTAGTCGCAGACGAAGCTGGCCCGGGACAGCGCTTCGCTGGCTGGGAAGGCACTGGTACCGCCCTGCTACTGGATCCCAACAGCCCATCCACCAAGCTGGTGATCGAAGATGCGCTGTCATTAACCCTGCTCGCGGTGTTCGAAAGCATTGAAGACACCCATAAAGCAGGCCGTGAACAGTACCAGCAGATGTGTGCCGGTTGTCATGGCTCCGAAGGCGGTGGATCACCAAGTCTGATGGATATTGCCAGCCGAATGACGCTGGCAGATCTGACCGATTACATTGAAGTAAGCATGCCGAAAGGTAATGTAGGTGCCTGTGTCGGCGACTGTGCGGCAGACGTGGCCGCTATGGTCTACGAAGAAGCGTACACAGTGCCGGATGAGTTATGTGATGCCACCAGCCTGGCCGATATGGTTCCGCCGGATCGTGGTTTCCGCCTGCTGACCGCTTACGAGTACAACAACTCTGTGCGCGATCTGCTTGGCTTGCAGAACGACGTTAACGTCACTGACTCGGTACCGCAGGATATTGCCGTCAACGGCTTTAAGACTGACGCCAATGCCATCTTCACCAACGAGCACGTGTCTGGTTACATGGATGCGGCGGAGCTGGTGGTCGGCATGGTGGGTAGCCTGAACGACCTAGCGCCGGAATGTAGTGGTAACACTGACTGTATTATCAACAGCTTCGGTAAGCGTGCGTTCCGTCGTCCGCTAAGCGCCACTGAGTTCAACCAGCTTAAATCGCTGCACTCCGCCGAAGGCGACAGTGGTCTGCTGGTGGGTATCTTCTCCTCGCCGCTGATGCTGTATCGCAGTGAAGTGGGACAGGAGATCACGACCGGTGATCGCGCCGGTTACTTTGAGCTGACCGATTACGAAGTGGCGTCTCTGCTTAGTTACACTTACTGGGCGACCACGCCGGACGCTGAACTGATGAGTGCTGCGGACAGCGGCCAGCTCAGCAGCACAGGTCAGATTAAAACTCAGGTAGAGCGCCTGCTGGCAGATGACCGAGCCAAAGTTGCCTTTGACCGCTTTATTGAAGGCTGGCTCAGCACTAACCGCCATATCGATGGCCAGGTCAGTGATGAGATGAAGGTGTTGATGCGCGAAGAAACGCATTATTTTGTCCGCGAGATCGTGTTCGGTGGTGGCACCTATGATGAGCTGATGACAGCAAACTACAGCTACATGAACCAGGAGCTAGCGTCGCACTACGGTCTGCCGTGGCCGGGTGGTGCAGGTTGGCAACAGGTTAACTACAGTGGTAACAATGCTGACCGTGCCGGTCTGTTGGGACATGCCTTTATCCTGGCGGCATCAGCTAACGGTGAGAGCACACACCCTGTAAAACGTGGCTTGTTTGTTCGTCGCAATCTGATGTGTCAGGACTTCCCGCCACCGCCTGTGGGGGCTGAACTGAAACCGATTACTGACCCATCGAAGACCGTTCGTGAGCGTTTTGAAACTCATATTCAGGAACCATGTGCGGCGTGTCACCAGTACATCGACGGCATCGGGTTCGGTCTGGAAAGCTATGATAATCGTGGCTTGTTCCGCACCACCGAAACCACGCCAGACGGCACGGTGAAAGCAGTAGATGCCAGTGGTTACATCGGCAGTCTGTTGTCCGCGGAGACCTTCCTGACGGCATCGGATCCTATCCATAACTTCAGCACCATGACTGAGCTGGCGGACCTCATCGCCACCAGCCGTCACGGTAAAGCCTGTTTCGCTCGTCAGTGGTATCGCGCCACCCGAGGGCAGCGAGAGGAAGTGGAAGACAGCTGTACGCTGCAGGTGTTCGGCGACCAGTTCAAGCAGGACGGCAGTCAGCGCTCCATCCTGGAACTGATGGTTGATATGACCCAAACCCAAAACTACATCCTGCGTAAGTAAGGGAGGAGAGCAAGATGAAAGTATTAAAGAACAAAATGCAGCGTCGTGAATTCCTCCGCTCTCTGGCGATGGCAGGCATGGCCGTGCCTTTCGCCAGCCAGTTTCTGGTGGCAGGTAAGGCCCATGCGGCGGGTAACTCAGCGAAACGCCTGATAGTGGTGTTTTATCCTAACGGTTGTAAGCGGGACAGCTGGCACAGCTACGGTAACGAGCTGAGTCAGGCCAGCATGGCTAATAGCCCGCTACTGCCACTGGCACCCTATGCCGACCGCATGGTGGCATTTAAGAACCTCTCCTTTATTGGACATGGCGGCAGCTCCGGTCACCCGGAAGCTTGCCGTGGCATCTTCTCCGGTGGCCATGACTACTCGCCCACCATTGATGTCGCCATTGGTGAGGCGCTTAACGCTGGCACCCTGAACAACAATATCCATATGGGGCTCTGGTCATCGATGAAGACCGACAAGGAGTACCACCCATTCACGGATAAAAACGGCAATAAGATCATTCCTAATGATGATCCCCAGTCTATCTACGACAAATACTTCGCCGCCCTTGGCGGTGGAGGTGGCGGCGGTACCGATCCGGCAACGGAGACCCGTAAGCGGGTGCTGGATACTCTGCATGAGAACCTAGACCTGCTGCAGGCGTATCCGCTGAACGCCAGACAGACTGCCAAACTGCAGACTCACGAGGAGTCTCTTGCTTATCTGCAAAGCGTACTGAACAGTAACCTCGACCTCAGTGGTCTCAATCGTCCGGCCGTATCCATGACGGGCATCAATGAGGAAGCAGAGTTGGTGACCCAGGCTCAGATGCGCAATATCGCCTATGCGATGGAGTACGATCTGACCCGTGTTGCTACCTTCCAGTTTATGTCGGCGCAGGACGAGTCGCTGAAGATTAACTTTGAAAGCATTCACCCTTACATGGGCGACTTCGCTTTCCCTCCGAAGTTGACTTACAACGAGACTAAGAGCCACGTCAGCTCACATAACGAGAACGATCTGTTTGATGCACAGACCCGTTGGTACAACATGATGGTGAAGTACCTGTGTGATGAACTGGCGGCACGTCAGGATCCGACTGGCGGCGGTACCCTGCTTGATACCACCATGATTTTGATGATGTCAGAGATGGGCGGTGGTAACCACCAGCAGGAGAATGCCGGCGTTTACGTCATTGGTGGTGGTAATGGTGCCATCAATCAGGGCGTGGTCGTCGATGCCGGAAACCGTGGCAGCTCAAACCTGTTCTTAGATCTGGCAAATGCCATGGGACTGGGCTGGGGTAGCTACGGCAACAGTAACGGCGGTATCCCAGGTTTCCTTGCATAGAGAAAAGCGGCATGTAAGGCATGGCGGCCGCTATAGGCCGCCAATTTTTACCTACAGGACGTAGGGTATGTCGCGGGTGCATGGATGCACAGGAGCGACGATGTACAGGACGTACGGTCGAAAATTGCTCCATGCATTTTCGACATTTCCGCCGTCCATGGCGGTCGTATGCCGCGGGCACATGGTACCCAAAACACTGCGTGGGGCATGTTAATGTGCAGGAGCTACGATGCTCTGGAACGATGAAACAGTTTGAAAACGAAAGGGAGTACAAATGATGCGATGGTATGGAGCAATTTGCGCCGCAGTGTTTGCAGCCTTTGCTTTTGTGCAACTGAATGACCCCGATAGCTTGCCTTGGGTGATAGGGTATGGCGCATTGGCATTGCACTTTTTAGCGATGACTTTTGGTTATGCCAAGCGCCCATTGTTCTGGGCCGGTGCCATGCTGTCGCTTGTTATCTGCGCTTGGTACTCCCCAAGTATTGTCGAATTTCTTTTTAACAGCGACGGCATGGGGTTCTCAAACAGCATGAGCTTCAGCTACCCCTATATTGAAGAAACCCGTGAAGCACTGGGCCTGTTTATCGCTGCCATTATGCAGCTGATAGCGATTCGCCTACTGCCCCATGAAAAGATTGACGACAGTGAGTTACACATCCCGGTTTAAACAGCCAGACCGTTGGACCTTTCGCCGCCCAAATGGGCGGCTTTTTTATGTACAGGAAGTACGGTATGCCGCGGGCACATGGATGTGCAGGAGCGGCGATGTTCAGGACGAACGGTATGCCGCGGGCACATGGACGTGCAGGAGCGGCGATACCCACTACGTTCCGCGGGGCACGCTGTGTACAGGAAGTACGGTCGAAAACTGCTCCTGCGTTTTCGACATTTCCGCCATCCATGGCAGTCATATGCCTGGCGCGGGCACATGGTACCAAAAACACTTCGTGGGGCATGCTCTTTCTTGGATCCCTCTCCAGATGGAGAGGGTAGGGTGAGGGGAGCTTTTTGTGGGCAGACAACGTCCTCACCTTCGACATTCCCTGTATTCATGGCAAACAATTCAAATAGTGGTCAAATATACTAACGCACTGGCAAAATTGACCAAGATCAATTTTTAATGGGGAGCAGCTCCAATCAACTAAAATCCAATAAAATTCAACCAAAACATATAGATATGATTTCTTATCTAACTTGGCACACACCTTGTAATAGTCAAAGTGTCTTTTGATTAACTAACTTTGGAATCATCATGAATACTCTGACAACCGGCATCGCAACTGTACTTCTGATTGGCTCAACTTCAGCTATGGCTAACCCAACGGATACCAGTATTTCTGAGTACCTGGCAGGCCAACTTGAACAGCAAGCTGAGACTGTCGTTATCGAACTTGGTGAAGAACTTAGTCGCAGCGCTAGCGAACTACTGGACGAATCTTTAAACGCCATCATGGGAGAAGAGGTAGCTCGTCAGGAAAACCAGGAAAGTGCCGAAGATGGCACAGTATTAATCGCTGGTCGCTAGCGTCTCCTAGCTCAGCAAAAGGAGAAACAAGTACGCGTCTAATAGTCGGTTGTCATACGTAAATGTTTTTCTCTCTGGATGCCCGGTTGGCGAATGCCTCCGGGCTTTTTTATGTTCAGGACGAACGGTATGCCGCGGGCACACGGATGTGCAGGAGCGGCGATGTACAGGACGAACGGTCGAAAACTGCTCCTGCGTTTTCGACATTTCCGCCATCCATGGCGGTCGTACACCCACTACGTTTCACGGGGTGAGCTTTGCCGTGGGCACATGGTACCCAAAACACTTCGTGGGGCATGCTAATGTGCAGGAGCGGCGATACCCACTACGCTTCGCGGGGCTCGTATTCGCTAATCCCTATCCCCATTTAAGAAGGCGTTGTGCGAGCTTAATGGATGGCCCAGATTTAAGAGTGTTTTGTGACCTGAGGAATAAAACTAATAAGATCAGTAGATTAAGATGCAAAGTGCGAACTAACTAAAAGTAACTGAATGGTCGTTTTGGTAAGTACACTAGTATTGGCAACCAAATTTATCAATTTGGTGAATGACTAGAGGTACGGCTTATCTTTCGAGCTGCTTCAGGCGCTTTAAGGCGGTCTTTTTGAATAGTTTCGGTATATCTAACCAATCAGTATTAATCGATTGTTTCTAGAGAACCACTGCAGGGAACCGGCATGGAACAACTTGGCAAACTCACTTTCTTCTGTGGCAAGATGGGCGCAGGAAAATCGACGCTGTCGAAAAAACTGGCTGTCGAGCATCAGGCTGTGCTTATTTCTGAAGATGAGTGGTTGGCCGCACACTACTCTGAGCAGCTTCAGTCCTTTGATGACTACCGAAAATACTCTCACATAATCAAACCCTTCATTAAAGAGCATGTGCAACAGATTCTTCGCGCAGGTACCAGTGTGGTGATGGACTTTCCTGCAAACATGGTCCGGCAAAGGGCTTGGTTTAAGCTGTTATGCGATGAGGTTGGTTGTGAGCATGAGTTGGTCTATCTGAATGTATCCCACGAGCAGTGCCTTGAGCAGATAGCTAAACGGCGTATTGAACAGCCAGAACGGGCTCAGTTTGATACTGAAGAGATTTTTATGCTTGTTACACAGTACTTTGAACCACCGAGTGAAGATGAAGAGTTGAACGTTTCAATTGTGTCAGAACTAAAAGACTAACCCGGTTTAGGGTGATTGAGTTCTCCGCTAATGGTGCCGAAGATGCTCCCAAAACATAGCTTCATTTCAAAAAATATCATCGTGTTCATGGCGCTGGCTTGTATTGTCGGCTACCAGTTATGTGAAGTTTGATGACAGTTAACTATTCGGTTTCAAGCCGAAACCTAGTATGGTTTCGGCCTGTGAGTTCAACCAAGTAAATCTAGATTAGCCGATGAAGTGCTCATCCTGCGGCGGAGACTTTCCCTCCAACCAAATCCAGGTGATTGAAACCAGCCGCTATTGCAAAACCTGTACAGAAAAGCTGTTTGCGCCTCGCAAGGCCTCTTTGGGGCGCAAGGTGTCTAAGTCGATTCAATCGAGCCGTAAGAAGTCAGCACAAACGCCCAGAGCTGGACGGGTGAGTTTTATTATCAATTCGTTTGTTGCCTGGATAGCTGCGCCGTTACTGCTCTCAAAAGTATTGCCCATGTATACAAACAAAGTTTCGCACGTAAATTTTGGATGGATCGCGGGTTATGAACTTACGCTAGATCGCCTGTTAATGGGCTTGATCGCTTTGATCATGAGTTGGTTTTTCACCGTGGCGCGCGTGAAAGATGTCGGATGGCCGATTCTTCTTTCTGCAATCTACTGCCTGCCGGGGCCGAATGCTGCGTTGTTCTTCTGGCCTGGAAACCGCAAGGAAAATGGTTATGGTGGGGTGCCCGCCGAACCATCTAAACTTAAGAAAGCTTTTGCTCTTTTTCTTATTTGCAGTTTAGTTGCATTCGTTATCGTAAAAATGCTGGGGTAATACGGCTCAAGCTTTTCCTTTCTGTTTCTCATATTTGCATTGTTCTTTTTCCGGCGCTTAATTTCTTGATCTCCCGCGCTGATCTTTTCCTGCCTTTGCAACTACGCTTATACCCATGTCGAACATTCGGGAATCTAACTGATGGGTGATAACTCATTGAAGCGTATCGGTATTGAAGAGCTTGAACTGGGTATGTTTGTGGTCAATGTGTTGGCTCAGAAAGGCGGCGTGTCGGTAAAAACTCAGGGGTTAGTAAGAACCCTGTCTTCTGTGGAAAACCTAAAGCGGGCAGGCGTAACCGAGCTGATGGTCGATTTGGCACGCAGTGAAATGGAAACGGATGAAGATCCGACTACCGAAGACACAACAACAGTAGAGTTCGACAATGTGCCGCTGGAAGAAGAAGCGGCGAGAGCGAGCAAACTTTATGAAAAAGCGAAGACCTATCAAAAAGACCTATTGAAAGAGATCGCTGAGGGAAAATCGGTTGATATCGAAAAAGCGGAAGAGATGGCTGATGGCCTGATTGATTCAGTTTTTCGTAATCAGAATGCACTGTCGTTTATGGTGCAGATGAAGGACAAGGATGAATACCTTTACCAGCATGCGGTCAATTGCGCGACGCTGATGACATTGTTTGCTCGTCATATGGACTTCGGCCGGGAGACCATTCAACACCTGGCTGTCGGCATGATGTTTCACGATGTCGGTAAAATTCACATTCCGCGTGAACTGATCGATAAGGCCGGAGAACTTACCGAAAAAGAGTTTGAAATTGCCAAACAGCATGTGGATTTTAGTTGGGAAATTGCCTCATCGATTCCCCATGTCGCTAGTGAAACTCTGGATGTAATTAAGCAGCACCATGAGCGCATGGATGGTTCAGGCTACCCAGATGGCTTAGCGGGAGAGGAGATCTCCATCTATGGTCGCATGGCGGCAATTGTAGATACCTTCAACGCGCTGACATCTGATCGACCATATAAGGACTCCGTAACAGCACTGACCGCTTTTAACATCATGAAGAACGGAACGCCTGGGGAGTATGACCAGGATTTGCTTAACCAGTTTATTCGCTGTGTAGGGGTTTATCCGGTCGGGACTCTGGTGAAGCTGAAAAGCGGTAAGTTAGGCCTGGTGATGCAGGGTAACTTCTCTAATCCACTCAAGCCAATGGTTACAGTGTTCTACAGTACCCGTCAGCGCCACCATATCGAGCCCAAACTGATTAATCTGGCCGATAAGCACTGTACTGAGGAGATTGAAAGCTCAGTCAGGCCACAGCAATTTGACCTCAACCTGATGAAGTTCTTTAAGCAGGTACTGCTTTAATGCTGGCGGATGAGCTTGCCATCATCGCCCATCGTGGTGAATGCAGTGAAGCGCCAGAGAATAGTTTGGCTAGCGTCAAAGAGGCGCTGGCTGGCGCTTGTACTGCCATCGAAATAGATGTGCAGCTAACCCAGGATGGTATTCCCGTGCTTTTTCATGACAGGGATTGTCAGCGCATGTTCCACCCTCCCATGTCAGGCGCTATTGCTGATTATCACTGGGAACAGTTACAAAATCTGGAATTGGAGGAGCATGAAAGACTGCCTGGTGTCAGGGCGCCTTTCACGCAATTGTCCGATGTTGTTACTCTGCTAATAAACCGGCCCGATGTCACTTTGTTTATCGAAGTTAAGCGGGCCGCTCTCGAGCGTTTTAGTTACGCTAAAGTGCATGAGCAAATATCTTTGGCTATTCGCCCGATCCAACTGCAGTGTGTATTGATTAGTTTCTCTTTGCCGTTCCTATCTTTTGCACGTAGCCATAATGGCCATCGTCTTGGTGTGGTATTGGGTGAGTGGGATTGGTTGGAGCGGCCTGAAATCGGGGCCATTTCTCCCGAATATATCTTTTGCAACCTGAAGCGTTTGCCAGAAGGGTTCCTGTTTAACACCGGCAGCCCCACTTGGGTGGTTTATGAGGTGGATACCCCGGAGTTGGCTGCCAGATTGTTTTCTCAGGGGCTGCGGCAATGTGAGAGTTTTTCTCCCAGGCAGCTCAAAGCTGCGATTGCAGGTAAAGGTGCTAATTAGGGTCTGTTGACCTTTACTGTTTGTTTTTGCAGCAATATGTTGGTGATTTAGGCGAGGCAGAGGCTGTGAAGTTGAGTGGCCCTCAATGAATAGTCGATAACGAAGCATAAATCACCAACAAATGCTGCCCCTTCTTTTGAAGGAAATGGGGTTCGTTGAAACACGTTCTGCGCTGCGTCGTTCACTACTTACTTAGAGCGCTAAGCTACGTAGCTCACTTCTTGCTCAAAACGTGTTTCATTCGAACAAAATCCATACACGAAAGGTCAACAGACCCTAGTTAAAGGCGAATATCAGTTGAAGGTGTAGCCTATGAGCAGCAACAGTTACGATCTCGCAATAATCGGTGCCGGTATCAATGGCGTCGGTATTGCTGAGTGTGCTGCCGCCGCAGGATACCGAGTGCTGGTAATAGAGCGTAAAGGTGTAGGCTCCGAAACGTCTTGTCGTTCCAGTAAGCTGATTCACGGTGGATTACGTTATCTTGAATCGGGTCAAATTGGTTTAGTAAAAAAAGCTCTTCGTGCCCGTCGTACGCTTCTCAAAATTGCGCCAGACCTGGTGCATCCTGTTCCTTTCGTTTTTCCCGTTTATCAGCATAGTAAGCGTGCACCCTGGATTTTGGGTACCGGGTTGGCTTTGTATGGCGTGTTGGCTGGGTTGGACCCACTCGCTAAGTTCCGCCGTGTTGCCGAAACAGAGTGGGATCAACTCGATGGCCTGATGTTTGATGATTTGGCGGCAGTGTTTCAATACTGGGATGCGCAGACTGACGATCAACTGCTGACCCGATCGGTGATGGAGAGTGCTCAACGGTGTGGTGCGGAGCTATTGTGTCCCGTGGCGGTTGAGAAGGTGACCTTTAAGCAAAATAGATATCAGATAACGATGGACAGTGGTGAGCAGCTAGAAACATCAGTAGTCGTTAACAGTGCGGGGCCCTGGGTAAACGAAGTGCTTGCCTGCGTGGTGCCAGAAGTGAAGCCTGTACCTATTCATTGGGTACAGGGCGCCCATATCGAGTTGACTGGCCCAGTTCCTAAACAGATCTACTATCTGGAGTCGCCAGGGGATGGTCGTGTTGTATTTGTTATGCCCTGGCAAGATCGCATTATGGTGGGAACGACCGAAACGCAATATGAACAGCTTCCCGAGCATATTGAAGCCACGCCCCAAGAAGTGGACTACCTTCTGAACGTTTATCGTCACTATTTTCCGCTGCACAAAGTGAGTTTAGTAAGTAGTTGGGCAGGATTAAGAGTCCTGCCTGCCATGAATGACAACCCATTCAGCAGGCCTCGGGATACCTGGTTGCAGTCCTCCCCAAATCACCCAAACATGCTCAATGTTTACGGCGGTAAACTCACCACCTATAGAGATACAGCCATCCGAGCCGTTAAATGGTGCCGTAGCCGTTTAGGCCTACGCCCTGAAGTGGCTGACTATCAAACACTGAAGCTTGTTCCGCCGGAAGACGCAATTTCATAGCCTGTTGCCAGGCTTTAAATCTATTCTGCAACGAGGGCATCTCGGAGGGGATAAATCGGGTGAAGGCATCATTGGTGCGCCACTGTTCCGGGCAGCCCGCTAACCACCAAGCACACCCCAGGGCTGACCCTTCATTTTCCTGTTGTCTGACGACCTCTATTCCCGACAGATTCGCGATGGCCTGGCAAAGGTAGTTAACTCGGCTCAGGCCGCCATTAATATCTATGCGGGCCACTTTGGGGCCTACGCCATCTAATCGTTGGACAATCATCTGGATAAGAAAGGCGATGCTTTCGGTGACGGCCGTCAGTTCATTTACTGGATCAGGTTGCAAAGGCTTATCATCGACAGCAACAAACTCGGAGGTAAAGTCTGGTTGCCAAAATGGCGCGCCTAGCCCTCCTACACCGTTGATAAATAATGGGATATCAGGCGATGTTCCGTCTATCTGCTGTAACGTGCTGGCGGGGTTAGATTTCCCATTTTGATGTTTGCTCATCACCTGTTGCAGGGCGCTGGCAGCACCGTTCACCGTCCCTTCCAGCGCTGAAATTGAGTGCTCTGCAACATGTATCAAGCTTCTCAGCAACTTATTGTCATCAGCGTCGGTGAGGCGAGATACAAAAGCGCCAGTGCCGAGGTTTATTGTGATGGTATCTTGCGCGGGTAGCCCTCTGCTGAATAGCGCGCCAGCCTGATCTCCACTGACGTAACTGAGTGGTAATTCAGGTTTGAGGCAGCCAGCAAGCTTAATCGATCCAAAATCACCCTGGTTACTGGTCAGCTCGGGTAGCCATTTGCGGTCGATTTTAAAGGCATCACATAACAGGGAGCTCCATTGCGCGGTTTGTCGCTGCATTAGCAGGGTGCGCGAGCCATTAATAGGATCACAAAGGTAACGGTCACTGTCGGTAAGTTGATTTACCAAATAACTGACGATAGGGGTAAAAACTAACTGGTCTGAGCTTGCCGCAGCCTTTACTTGAGTATGATGTTTAAGGCACCAACGCATTTTTGCGACGCCGTAATGAGGGCTCAAGCGCAAGCCCGTCTCTTCTCGTATCTGTTGAGTGCTCAAACCTGAGTTACGGATCAGTGCGCCTCCGCGCCTGTCCTGCCAACTGTATAGCGGGGTGAGCGGTTTGCCAGAACTGCGATGGGTGGCGAGCAAGCTTGCACGCTGGGTGACCAAACCGGCGGATTTTAGCTGCTGCTGTTGCACCACTGACAGGGCTTGGGTTGCACGTCTGGCGCACTGTTTAATATGTTGAGCAATACTTGAAGGGTCTTGCTCTGTTTCGCCTTTGTCGCCGTAATGGGTGGCGATAGCATGCTGCGCTCTGGCTAGCACCTGACCCTGTTGATCGATAATGAGCGCTCGGACGCTCTGACCTCCCTGGTCGAGAATAAGAAATAGCGGCATTTTTAGATAACTGTTTTTTATTTTAACCAAACAAGCGTAGCGCTTGTTTCAGGGTTTGTGAGGGAGGGAAATGGGCTGTTTACTACATAAGCTCATTAGTGTGTACTTACTTGGTGCGTCAGGTCTGGCTTGCAGCGCGATTTGTTTTTTGAAATTTTTTACAACTTTTTTTGTGGAGTCTTGTTATGAGTGAGCATTGTCCTGTTCCACATGGTGATTTGATATTGCGTACGTTAGCGATGCCAGCAGATACCAACGTAAATGGCGATATTTTTGGTGGCTGGATAATGTCGCAAATGGATATTGCTGGTGGGATCCTGGCAAAAGAGATCGCCCGCTGCCGAACTGTCACAGTTGCAGTGAATTCGATTAAGTTTATTCAGCCGGTAAAAGTAGGGGATATCGTCGGCTGTTACGGTTCTATCGTGAAGATCGGTAATACATCGTTGACTCTCAATCTGGAAGTTTGGATTGAGCCGATACTTCGTGATACCGGAGAAAAGTGTGCGCATATCAAAGTAACGGAAGCCGATTTTACTTATGTCGCCATCGACAATGACGGTAAAAAGAAACTTATCGACAAAACTAACCTGGAAGGTCGGGCAACTTTCGCTAATTGATTAAAAAATAGACTAAACTCAAGCCAATCACGCCAGACACAGGGAGTAAGTGATGATTGGCATCGTCAATACCGCCCGTTTAAACGTTAGAGACAGGCCCAGCTCGCAAGGCCGTAAGCTCGGCATCGTCAAGCAAAACGCCGTGTTGCCCGTGTTGGGAAAACGCGACGGCTGGATCGAAATCACCTATCAACAGCACCCCGGTTTTGTTTCCGGGGAGTACCTCAACCTTATTGAATCTGTGCCCAAGCAAACCGGGCAAGTCACCGCTAGTCGTTTAAATATTCGCTCTCGGCCAGAAGCGCAGGCTCCCGTACTTGGTACCTTGGTAAGGGACGCCGTGATCGAAATTGAGGGAGTACACGGCGACTGGTTGGAGATAGTGTTTAACCAGCAGGCGGGTTATGTCGCTTCTGCCTATATTGAACAGCGGTTGGCTTCGCCAGACACAAAGGCGCGAGTTAATACTAGTGCGTTGAATGTTCGTGCCAACCCCAATGGTAGCGCCAGCTTGCTTGGCCAGTTGCCTCAAGGCCAGATCGTGTCCGTTACTGCCCAACTCAATGGTTGGAGTGAAATTCTATTCGGTCAGGGACGAGGTTACGTTGCCAGCAAGTATCTGTCCCCGATTGCGGATGACAACGCGACTTCTGAACCTAGTGCGGCAATTGTCAGGGCTGATGACAAAACCAAGTTAGCGGTTCGTGCTGCATGGCAAAGTTTTGGCCCGTCGCTGAATGAGTTAGCAACCGAAAATAGCCTGGATGTTGCCACTGTGGTGGCGGTTATCTGTGTTGAGAGTGGTGGTCGAGGGTTTGAGCCCAGCAACCAGGACCGGATGATCATCCGCTTCGAGAACCACAAGTTCTGGAAGTATTGGGGCAAAACCAATGCCGATATCTTTCATGCGCATTTTCAATATGCATCGGGTCAGGTTTGGAAAGGACATAAATGGCGGCCGTCCCGTCACGATGATTGGCGAGGCTTTCACGGTAATCAGGCAAAAGAGTGGCAGGTGTTGGATTTTGCCCGCAGCCTGGACGACAGCGCAGCCCTGATGTCTATCAGCATGGGGGCGCCACAGATTATGGGCTTTAATTTCGCCTCTATGGCCTATCCCTCAGTACAAGCCATGTTCGAGGCGTTTAATACCGATATGAATGCCCAGATCGATGGCATGTTCAGTTTTATGTCGGCCGCGATGCTGGATAGCCTCAGAAGACTCGATTTTGAGCGATTTGCGGGCTACTACAACGGTAGTGGTCAGAAGGCCTTTTATGGCGGAGCCATCCGCCGTCACTACCAAGCTTTTAAGCAGTTAAATCTATAAATCGAACTTTTAATTTTGGGAGTGTGAAAATGAGCATCTTGAGTTTTATCAGCAGTATCTTTGAACCTGCCGTCAAACTGGTGGATGAGCTTCACACCAGTGATGAAGAAAAACTGGCGTTGCGAAAGCAGATCCGTCAGGCCGAAAACGAGTTTTTAAGCAAAGTATTGGATTATGAGACTCAGTTGCTTAATAACCAGGCTGACATAGTTAAAGCCGAAGCGACGGGCCAAAGCTGGTTGCAGCGTAATTGGCGGCCTATCACCATGCTGACATTCTTGGTGCTGGTGGTATTAGATAGCTTTGATCTGTTGGCTTTTAGATTAAGCGAAGAAGCTTGGGTGCTACTGCAGATTGGCTTGGGCGGTTATGTGGCGGGACGATCTGCTGAGAAAATCACCCAGCAGGTGGTCGCTAATCGTAACCGTAAGGATTCAGAAGCCAAAGGGTAGTGCACAGCGATTTAAGCTTTGTTGCACGGGAGAGCGGGTAAGCTGTGCTAACGAGTCGAGTGCGCGACTTAGCCGCTGTCGTCGAGGCTTTTTGCTGGTGCATGCCATAAGATTGGCAGGCCAGACTAGCAAGCGGATGAGCCAGCGCGCACAGCATTCCGTGGCATGCCAGGCTTGTCTTCGGGTGTGTTTTCGCCAAGCACTGAAGGCCGCATGGACATGCTCGCGACGGATATCATCTATGCGGTAACACTCGTTAAGCAGAATGATGGCGTCTCGCGCCATCAGCTGTGGCGAGGCTCGAGGAGGGCTCTCCTCAAAATCCATAAAGGTCACCTTGCCCCAGTTATCGACCGCGATATCCCGCAGTGCTGGCCGCCCATGGACAACCCCTGCTCGATGAAGCTTGGCCAGTGCTTTAAAAATGTCGCGTAGCAGGGCGCGTTTATTGTCGCTTTGTTGCAGTGCTTGTTTTGCGTTTATGCCTGCGTCTCGGGTGACAAAACCGGTCGCATTAAAGCTAGTGATTTTGATAACAGGTAGGTTCTGCATCGATAACGATAGTAATTGTCGTACTTCCTGCTGCAGACGCTGTTCTGGCGCCATCCAGGCATGGCTATTGGCCCAACTCAAAAGTCTTGGTTTGGACAACCACCTCAACAGGTGATGTATCCAACGGCTTTTCTCTTCGCCTGCGTGTTTTAACCAAAACTTTCTCCCATCCACCTCAAATTGACACACAAAGCTATCCGGTAGAGCCGTATTTGCCAGGCGCTGCCTGTAATCCTTGAACCAGGGCAAGTTTTTGATTTGATTGGTGTGATACTTCATTAGATTGAAAAAGCGTTGAGCATAAACATCTGGATACTGCGGTAAGACTCGTGAACTAGCGTCTGGTTCATAAGATCCGCATTGGCTTTGATCCAGATCGATTGAGTTAGGAGTTGATGGGCAGGGGGCTCAGATGAAGTTGACCAAGCAGGTTTTGCAACAGGCGGCGGATAAAGGGGTGATCGACAACAGCCAGGTCGATCCTTTGTGGTCTTTTCTCTCTGCGCAGGCAGATCTGACCCCCAGCTTTAAGATGACCCACCTGTTCTATTATCTCGGCGGTCTTCTTGCCATCGGCTCCATGACCCTGTTTATGACACTTGGGTGGGAGGCGTTTGGTGGCTGGGGTATCTTTTTTATCAGTTTGGTATATATGGCTGCCGGGTTAGCCATGCTGCATGGGCTTTCGAAGCGCCAATATCTTTTGCCTGCTGGAATATGTGGGACCTTTGTTGTGGCGGTGACACCTCTGGCGCTCTATGGATTGCAACAGGCCATAGGATTTTGGCCCGATGATACTGTCTACAGGGACTATCACAGGTTAATTAGTTGGCATTGGTTCTATCTTGAGATGGGAACGTTGGCAGTGGGGGCAGTTATACTCTGGCGTTATCGTTACCCGTTTATGGTCATGCCGATCGCGGTAACGGCCTGGTATCTGTCGATGGACCTGGCTGAGATGTTGATGCAGCGCAGCACGGATTGGGAGTTTCGAGCCTTTGTCTCTATCTGGAGTGGCATCGCCATGGTGCTGATTGCGTTTTGGATCGATTGTCGCCGTGATTTGACCCAACCCAAAGATTTCTCATTCTGGCTCTATCTGTTTGGTGTTATCGCATTCTGGGGGGGCCTCACCAGCCAGCATAGTGACAGTGAACTGAGTAAGTTTCTCTATTGTATGACCAATCTGGGTCTGATCTTTACCGGCGTTTTGATTTTTCGACGCGTGTTTGTTGTGTTTGGCGCTCTTGGCGTGAGTTTCTATATCGGCCACCTTGCCTACGATACGTTTAAAGACAGTTGGCTTTTCCCTATGGCGTTAACTGTTTTGGGCGCGCTGGTGGCTTACCTTGGAATACTATGGCAAAAGCATGAGTTGGCGATAACTAACGCTGCACGGCGCATTTTTCCAGAGTCCTGGTTAAAACGACTGCCACAGCATCAGCTTTAGTTAGGGTCTGTTGACCTTTCGTGTATGGATTTTGTTCTACACCGAAGTTTTTGCATATCGGGATTTACTGTTGGCTGAGAGTAGTTACAGTAGCGGACAGTTTTCATTTCAACCGAGTCTTTAAATCCGTTTTTTATGGCGAAGTACAAGAAAAGCGCACCCTCACCTGAAACAGTGAATGAAGCTGAGTCTATAGCCAAAGCAACCCAGCGTCCGGGCCAGACTAAGGAGCAGACCAAACTTATTGCTCAGGGGATCCAAAAAGGGATCGAGCAATACAAAAAGCAGCATAAGGCTAAACAGCGGGAACGAGACAAACAACAGAAACGCCAAAAAAGAGCTGCTGAGACTGCGAGCTCAGAGGTTGATGAAGTCACCGTATCTAACGGCTCTGCCACCTCTAAGTTACCCTGGCTACTGCTGATCGCTTCCTGGCTGGGATTTGCCGCCTACCTATTGTTCGTTGGAAATCTATCATGAAGAAGAGCACCCGCGCTTTATTTGTTTCAGCCTTTGTGATGCCTGGCCTGGCCCAAGTCCAGATGGGGCACAAGATACGCGGTCTTATTTTTATGTTTGCCACCGCGGGCTTGCTGATCTCTATTTGTATCAATGCGGTGACAATCGCTTTGGAAAAATTGATGCCTATTGCCAGCCGAGGCGTGATGCCTGACCCGGTGTTTATCTACAAGACAGTGCAGGAATCTCTGTATAGTTCTGGTTCACCATGGGTGACCTGGGCACTTTGGGGGCTGTTAGGTTTTTGGCTGATATCTATTGTTGATGCGGCAATACTGGGCCATAAGCTGGATAAGGCAATGAGTGAGAGTGAAAGTGTTACCTCCTGAATCTGGTCAATCGGCAATTGAAGAGGTGCGAAAAGCCACTGAGAGCTGGCTGAAGCAAGTCGTTATTGGTCTCAACCTATGTCCGTTTGCTGCGGCTCCTACACGGCGGGGAGCTGTGCACATTGCTGTTTCTCAGGCAAAGACCGAAGCAGAAATCACAGATGCGCTGTTAGATGAGATGATCAGGCTGGATGAGACCGACCCCTCTGAGCTGGAAACCACACTATTGGTGCTTCCAAATGGCTTGGCAGAGTTTGATGCTTACAATCAATATCTAGATATCGCTGAAGCTTTGTTAACCCAATTTGACCGTGACGGCATCTACCAGATCGCCAGCTTTCATCCGGACTACTGCTTTGCTGGCACCGAGCCGGAGGATGCCGAAAACCTGACCAACCGCAGCCCCTATCCTATACTGCACCTGATCCGAGAGGAGCAGATGGAAAAGGTATTACGCTACTACCCCGATCCCGAGGGGATCCCTGAGCGAAATATCGAAACAGTGTCTTCGCTGTCTGATGAACAAAAACGGAAGCTGTTTGGTTATTTGTTTCGTTAAATTCTCGAACTGTGATCCCGCCCGTCCTGTTTTTTTGACCTGAACACGCCACATCTCTTCAGCTGTTCGCTATGCTGATTAGCCAATTGACTATGGCTATCTGCATGGCCTTAACGACAGGCCAAGGCGTGCAAGGGAACAGCGATGAAAAAACTAAAAAATGAACAACAGCTCCTCAAGCTGGCGTTAAAAGTTGGCGAAAACTACGCTGTGAATCGCGGTTATGCGGAGTTCTCTCCGACCGCTCATGCCAAAGAGAAAGTGGAATGCATTTATCGTCTGCTTGTAGCTGATGGCCTTATACAACCCTTGCCTGAAGATAAGGAAGATGCCCAGTCGTTGCGTCATCGTCTGGCTGTTTGGGTGATGAACAAACTACCCGCCGATCACGCCTTGCTTCAGTAGCCTCATTTATTAACCTCTTTTATTTTGGAACGGAACTCTATGACCTATTCCGACTGTTTTAACGCCCTGATTGCCGACCTTTCTGAACTGCCGCAAATTGATGCGATCCTGCTGGCTGGGTCTCGTGGTGCTGACCGTGCCGATCCCAGCTCAGACTACGATGTTTACGTTTATCTCAATGCTGCCGTGGACGTTGAAACGCGCAAAACCATCACCGACCGTCACTGCAAATATATGGAGCTGAACAACCAGTTCTGGGAAACCGAAGATGACGGCGTGCTCAATGATGGTGTCGAAGTTGAGTTGATTTACCGCGGGTTAGACTGGATTGAGGGCGAGTTGTCTCGTGTCGTTGAGCAGTGTCAGGCAGGAGTGGGTTACACCACATGTTTCTGGGCAAACCTGTTGGACTCAAAAATCCTGTTTGATCGCGATGGCAAAGCCGAAGAGCTACAAAAGCGCTTTACCGTGCCATATCCTGCAGCGCTTAAGCAGGCTATTGTCAGCAAATGTTTTCCACTAATGAAGGCCCAGATCCCAGCGTATTACCATCAATTGGAAAAAGCGCTGAAACGCGGCGATAAAGTGAGCGTGAATCATCGCACTGCAGAGATGTTTGCGGCGTATTTTGACATGCTGTTTGCTGTAAATGAGATCCCCCATCCGGGCGAAAAGCGCATGGTGGCTCTCGCTGGACAAGGCAACCATCTGCCTGAACAGTGGGAGCACGATATTGACCTGTTGTTGAGCCAGGCTGGCTCCATGGATATGGGATTACTCGATACGCTAGGCAATCTGACTGAGCGCTTGGCTGAGGTGCTTAGAGCGCAGAACCTGATCTAAAAGATATTCACTCGTCCAAATGCTCCACTCGGTCGCCATGACTGGGTGGCGTAGAAACCACCAGAAAATTGAGTGGTTCCGTACCAAGGTTGCTGAGTTGATGCGGCGTATTGGCAGGTACATGCTTTCCCTGCTGCGCCTGTAACTCAAATAGTGTGCTGGACACCTCCAGTGTTGCCGTCCCGCTGAGTACAAAAAAGAACTGCTCTGCTTGGCGATGGTAATGGCGGGTTTCAGCCTTGCCGGGTGGAACCAGCTCCTGGATCACGCTCAGTCGCTCAGTTTTGGCCAGGTGCCAACCATCACATTGATCTCCCCATTGATAGTGCTGTGCGTTCTCTTTTGAAATCATGGGCTGCTCTTTGTGATTGAGTTGGGAGAAATAATGCTTTTCAAGGCTAGTGCTTCCATCACTATCTGTTTGCGATAAGGCGCCATCTTTCGCTCTGGCATATCGATGTTCATGGCAAACAGCCAAGTCTGGTTTTGGTTTTCAACGTAACCTACATACCAGCCGTGAGGGTGCTCTATGTTTGCTGCCCACCCGGTTTTTCCATAAACGCGATAATCTTTGCCTTCTGTCACCAGCAACAAGCGTTTGACTGCCTGTATGTGAGTTTTGGAGTAGGGCAGTGTCTCGTTGTAGAAGCTGCGTAGAAAGGTGATTTGTTCGTTTGCTGAGATTGCCAGATCGCCTGTCAGCCAGAAGGTGGTTAACTCAGGCTTCGGCGTTTGGTTGCCGTAGTCGAGTTGCTTCAGGTGGGCCTGGTACTTAGTCATACCGATCCGTGTTGCCAGCTCTTGATAACACCAAACGCATGAAACTGGTAGCGCTGATGCCATGGTATGGTTCTGATTCCAGGGAGCCCAGCCCTTATCCTTGCCATCCCACTTAAGCACTTCGTCGGTGCCTGTGACTGCGCCTTCATCCAATGCAATCAAGCTATTGGGGATCTTAAACGTGGAGGCGGGAAGCAAACGTTGAATGGCCCGCTCCAGATTGTGAGTATGGGTTTGGTCACCATCAAGAGATTGAAGCACCAGCGTACCCGTCACTGCTTTTGAAACAAATAGTTGAGCTAACTCAGCGTCCTCTGCGGTTGCGTTGGTTGCTAACAGATAGCCGAATATAAATAGTAGATAGCGCATGTTTGGCGTGGTTCTCTGTGTTTTTTTAGTAACCAGAGTAAACAGTTGGAGATGAATAGGCGAGATGAATAAGGAAGTTTGTAAAAGGAGACAACATTAGGACTATTCAGTGGCCAATATTTCGTCTAACTTAGAAGCATCTCAAACAGTGACACCACATGGGCTGCATTAGGTGGCCAGCGGAGAGCTAACATGTATGGTCAATGTCTTTGTGGCGCTATCGCTTTTGAAGTAAAGCCTCCCACTAAGTGGAGCGCCCACTGTCACTGTCACCTCTGCCGTCAGGCGCATGGCGCGGCCTTCGTTACCTGGTTTGGCGTCGAATCTCAGCAAGTAAAACTGATGCATGATGACAATATGCTGCATTGGTACGCCTCTTCTGATGCTGGCGAGCGAGGTTTTTGCCGCAACTGTGGCAGCACAATTTTCTTCCGTTCTGAGCGTTGGCCTGGAGAGTTGCATATCGTGTTGGCCAATATGTGTGATCCTATCGACCGGGAAGTGAGCGCCCATGTTTATTTCGATCGCCATGTTTCCTGGATCCGTAACTTCGATAAGTTGAACCAACTTGGCGGAGAGAATGGCACCACGCCCTTGAAATCCATAGACCCGGATCTCAACTAGTTGAAACCCCAGTAAAAGGAGGAGATGAGTCGTTAATTTCAGTGCTCGTAGCTAACTGCACGCACTGTTTAGCATCTATTGGGCTTTTCTCGAATGACCCGCCCATACAGATAGCATCTAACAACACTGTCATATTAAGGAGGCGTAACATGACCGATAAAACCCATGAGGCAACTTGCCAACCGCTCCTATACCAATGTCCCTGTTGTGATCACTTCACCCTTGAGCAGCGTGGCCGCTATGAGATATGTCCTGTTTGCTTCTGGGAAGATGAGCCCCTGCTGGATGATGATGAGGGCTCTGCTGCCAATCACGGCGTATCGCTGACCGATGCCCGAATAAACTTTCTTACCCTGGGAGCCAGTTATCCAGAGATGAAAAAACATGTGATTCCGGAAAACAAACGCCTGCAATATGACCATAAACAGCGACCCGTGATTGTGCCTAAGGCCCGTCTTGCCAGTTAGCCAGCTCGGTTCTATTGAGAGGGCGCTTCGGCGCCCTTTTTAGTTTGAAACACTTTTACTGGCTATTTGCCGATGCAATTGCTGGCGGATTATGTAAGCCTAGGCAATAAATAGGGAGGAGTTACATTGCATAGCGAAGATAAACCCGTGAGCGCGGATAACAAAAAGCTGGGAAAGATAGTCATTATTGGCCTGCTGGTTTACGGTTTGGGTGTTTACACTTGGAATCAGGTGATGAGTAGTTACCCAGAAAACATGGAGTGGGAAGACCGTCAGGAGTTTAACCGCAGCTATATAAACAGCCTCAGTCTGGACAAACCGATCCGTCAGTCAACCATTATTGAAGCGCTGGGCTCGCCTGATATTGCAGAAGCCATCAAGTTTGAAGACTACACCTACCAAGTAGTTTTTTATCGCACCCAACGAGTGACATCTGACGACAAAACTACTAAAGATGAGTGTACGCCGCTGTTATTCAAAGACGGTGAGCTGGTGGCGTTTGGCGAAGGTGCTTACGAACGCTTTACCGAGGCTTTGTAAGAGGCTTATGTGATTCCATTGACCAGGCAAACTTCTCCGAGATTGTTATGCTGAAACTTGATCAACCGGATTGGTTAAGAGCGTTTCTTCTATCCTTGCCTGACTCAGAGGAAAGCTACCCGTTTGGTGCAGATGTCGCGGTATTCAAGGTAAGAAACAAGATGTTTGCGTTGTTTGGCACCGAAAGTATTGAGCTTGAAAATGGCGGCTCAATCGCCAGAGCCCGTTTGAATATAAAGTGTGACCCTGATGAAGCCGCTGCGCTGCGAGATATCTATAAGGCCGTAATCCCGGGTTACCACATGAACAAAAAACACTGGAATACAGTGATATGTGATGGCTCCATCTCCAAGGGCGAGATAGAGCGGATGATTGAAAACTCATTTCGTCTGGTTGTTGCGACTCTGCCTAAAAAGCAGCAGGTTGGTGTGTTGATTTGATGAGAGAGCATGGGGGACTTCCGCATTGAGTTGGACGGCAATATGGTTCATGTCTATCCGGCGGGGGGCTTTAACGAATTAGGGGTAAACGCGCTACACAAAGAGGTTTTAAGGCTAGCTCCCACCGACTGAAGTTGGGTGTTAATTGAACATCCCAGTACGATTGCGGCGATAACCCCTGAAGCGTTAGATGCTTTATGTCAGAACTATGTTCGTTTGAGTGAGAGTGGTTGTGTTGCTGTCAGGTTGGAGGTGAGCGGCATTTGGGAGCATGTGATTAAAAACGCCGTCAAGCACACAGTGCCCATACCGGTTTACTTCAGTAATTCCTCTGATTCGCTCGAGCACGCTGTGTGCACCCACCTATGACTAGTCTAGGCAATGCTGTTCTACCCCGAAGTGTTTTCTCACTCCGCTTTTTCCATGGGCAGAGGCTGGCTGTAGCCGTAGTAGTGTTCAAACTCGGCGGGCTTGCCGAAAAAGTAACCCTGAATGATGAGTTGGGTATGGCGATGAGTTGAATGGTGTGCCTGACATTGCGCCATTAATTCGACCAGGCACTCAACTTGCTCCTGAGTCTCGACTCCTTCACAAACCAGATCCATACCGTGGGTCATCGCCATCAGGATAATTGATTCACAGGTGCCCCGAGCTCGTCTGGAGTTAGTGATATCGTTAATCAGTGAGCGGTCGATTTTTAGTTTATTAAAAGCAACTTGGTTGAGAATGTTCAGGGATGTGTAGCCAGTGCCATAGTCGTCCAGCGAGACACCCAATCCTTTGCGTTTTAGGGTTTCAACGGCATAGCTTAAGTAATCGATAGCCTGTGCTTCCAAACGCTCTGTCAGCTCCAGTTCAATATGTGTCAGTGGTACCTGATGCTTCTCTACCATCTGCTCGAGAAAACGCTCATAGTTATGTCGAGTGAAGAAATAGTGCGACACATTGATAGCTACTTTAATGGTCGCTCGTTCATGGGTGGGCAATTTTGCCAGGTGGCCAAGGATTTGATCGATGGCATAACAATCCAGTGTTTGGGATAGGTTTGGTGAAGCTTCCACGTAGTCCAAAAAGAAATTGGGTGTCAGCAATCCTCTGCTTTTGTGTTGCCAGCGTATCAGGGCTTCATAACTTTCAATATGTCCATCGGCGTCGCATAGTGGCTGGAAGTAAAAGATGAACTCTTTATTGTTTATCGCTTCACGGATCCTCAAACCCATCAGCGTACTGGTAAGTGCTCGCGTCACAACTTTTCGCATAGTGAACAGGAACAGTAAGGTGGCTACGGAAACTGCCGCAACGACCCAGAACATGACAACCAGCCAACTTTGGCGGTTTTCTGATATCTGTTCAGCAAGTCGCTCCCGGGTCCAAATATAATCGGAAAGTTCGATCTCTGTGTTTGGCATAAGCCCGCTTTTCTTGAGCACATCAACCATCAACTGCCAGCGACGCATGCTTTGATTACCAATGTCTATGTAGCCGGGGGCCACCGACTCGGCCATTAACGCCAGCTCATGTTGACTCTGCTCATGAGAGAAGTGTTCAAGAATGGTGGGATAGCGTTTGTAGATGGTTTTCAGTGTCTCTTCCGGGTTGTCTATCGCGTAACGCCAACCCTGATTTATAGCTGTCACCATTTTTAGTGCGCGCTGTGGGTGTGCCGTTGCTTCCTCGCGGGAGGTCACCAGAATGTCGCTATAAGAACCAACTTCTCTTTCGCTATTGCCAACACGTTCTGTGCCGACGATCGTTGGATCATGTACTTTGGCATCTGGGTATCGCTGTTTGAAAAAATACTCTTCGTTACTGCGGTAACCAAGCACGCCGGCGATTTCGTCGTAGGCCAATAACCGCTGGAATTCTTCATTGTCTTTAAACAGGACGTGCTCACTTTTGTCCAAACCCATACTATCGAACATCTGTCTGGCCAATGTTTCATCGACGAAGGAAGCAAGTGCAATGGGCTTGCCATTAAGTGCTTCGAGAGAGGGGACGTCCGGATGGTAGGTTAGTGACCAAAGAGAGCGTTGGGCATAAGCCGCGATAACGACAAAATCCAAGCCGTTGTCGATCTCGGTAAATACCACAGTGTCATGGATGTAGTAATCAGCCATAGCAGCGGCCATGGCGTCGTTTACATTCACCGACGGATCATAATCCAGAATGGTGACATTCAGGTCTTGGGCGGCGAAGAAACCTTTCTCCTTGGCCATATAGATCCCAGCAAACTGCGCTTTGTGTAGCCACTTGGGATAGATACTGACCTGTTCCATTGCCATTGCGTGACAATGAAATAGCGCCAAGAAAACCACAATCCAATAGAGGGGATTGAGGCGTTTAGGCCAAAACGAGTTGGACCCCTTGGCTTGTGAGAAATCCAAGTGGTGCCTCGTTGAACGTGTCTTACTCTGGTGGTTTACAAAGAACACGTTTTAAACGGTCTACATGGGGTGCCATACATTCCTCCATTCTTATGTTATCGCTTTCAATTATCAATTCTTATCAACAGATTGCATTAAATTAGTGAGCTTGGTCTTACTATTAGATCAACCAATAATCGGTATTTTAAAGATATCTTTATTATTGATTTTGCTAATATTTTGGTTAACCAGTTCGACATCATCCTGTCATTGTTATGAAGCATATATGCCACCGCTCTGCCATTTGTCTGTCATTCCTGCTCGTTAGCTTTCTTCAAGTCTCTGCAGTGTGGTTTCTCTGCAACTAACAAAAAGATGAGAAGGAGGAGTTATGCGGTTTATCAAGTGGGCATCTATTGCAACGGTGGGTGTAGCAGTCAATCTTCTTAGTTTATGGGCATGTGCGATTACGCAAGAGCCTAAGTTGACGTCACCAAATGGCACATTTGAACGCTTGGTTCAGAAAGTGCACTTAGGACCTCGTCCATTTTATTTGGTTGATGATATGGATGAGGGGTGGTTGAAGAACAAACTGAAGAAGTGCAGTCGGGGTCCGTACCGCAAGTCTTCGTTTTCCATTGGCCATCGCGGTGCACCCATGCAGTTTCCAGAGCATACCAAAGAGAGTTACATCGCAGCGGCACGCATGGGCGCAGGCATTCTGGAGTGCGATGTAACCTTTACTAAGGACCGTGAGCTGGTTTGTCGTCATGCCCAGTGTGACCTGCACACAACGACCAATATCCTGGCAACGGAACTGGCGCATAAATGTGCTGTTCCACCCCTGTTTGATGCTGAAGGCAAGCTTACCAACGGTGCTGAGATCCGCTGCTGTGCCAGCGACATTACGTTGGCTGAATTTAAAACCCTTCATGGCAAAATGGATGCGGCTAATCCGGCGGCAACCTCGATTGAAGAGTATATGAGTGCCACAGCAAGTTGGCGCACTGATCTCTACTCCGGTCGCGGCACCTTGATGACACATGCAGAGAGCATTGCACTGTTCGATGAGTTGGGCGTGGATTTTACTCCTGAGCTGAAATCTCCTCAGGTGGTTATGCCATTCGAAGGAGAGTACACCCAGCAGCAATATGCCAGCCAGATGATTCAGGAGTATCTGACTGCGGGTGTTGACCCTAAGCGAGTATGGCCACAGTCGTTTAACTATGAAGATGTGATCTATTGGATTAACCAGCATTCCGACTTTGCGGAACAAGCTGTATACCTTGACGGCGTTTATGACACCAGCGTTACCCAGGCACAGATGCAGCAATGGGTAGATGATGGTGTGCGGGTACTAGCGCCCCCAATGTGGATGTTGCTTGATGTGGATGCGGAAGGAAAGGTCGTTCCCTCTCAATATGCGCTTAATGCTAAGGCTGTGGGGCTAAAACTGATTACCTGGACGCTGGAGCGCTCAGGTTTATTGAAGGATAACGGCGGATGGTATTACCAATCTATTAATGGTGGTGATGGCGGCGAAGACGTGATCAGCAAGGATGGCGACATGATGGAGGTGCTGCATGTGCTTGCAAATGACGTGGGTGTGATTGGGGTATTCTCTGATTGGCCAGCGACAACAACCTTCTATGCCAATTGTATGGGTATTAAGTAGTTGATGAGTCGCCTGCATTTTGTGGGCGATCTTTCGAAGCGTAGTACTTGGCTTAAGCAGAATTGTAACTTCAAATAACAGTTGCACTACCCTGCGCGAAATTGGTTTTGCTTCGCGTCATAATGATAGCCAATAGTTGCTAGCTTCTGCACCAAAACCTCTTGATCAACGACCAGCGCAGCGCAAAGCCTGTTTAGTGACCCAAAGTCATTCCTTAGCTTCATATTGACCAGGCTGTAAAGGAGGTTTGGGTCCATGGCCTCAATCTGTTTTAACTCCATGATTTTGTTTCCTCCAACTTTTATCTAGTGAGAGGGGGCGGCGTTAGCTTCTATCGAAGGTTTGGCTGATTTGATACGCAACCAAACCTTTTCGTGGAAGTAATAAGCGACAGTGTTCACCGCTGGTTCAACCAAGGCAACAGCCCCACCAATCACAATGTCGCCAGTTAACAGGTATGCCACAGCAAAGGCGACGCTGAAGTGCATGATGGCAAATGAGATAGTTTTAATCATAATTTATTTCTCTTTTTAATTTATGCAAATGATAATCATTATCACTTGGTGTGTCCAGTTGTTTATATCTATTTCTGTGAAAGGCTGAAGCTATTAAAAAACCGAACGGCGGAAGAGTAGGTCTTAGAATGACTAGTCAAGTACTAACTCAATGTTGCTAAGATTGTCCGTGAGCTCAAACTGAGTGTCTTCAAATTTAGGTGCTCCCCAGCTTGCATCTGCCGGTTTATAGATAGCCCATGGTTCTTTGGGGCCGAACATGCCCACATCCAGTTCACCATTGCCATTTCTATCCTGAAAGGCTTTGATCGCATATGAACCTTTTACAATGCCCTCAAAGCTGAATGCTATTGTCCCTGAGTTTGCATGTGATTCTGTTGGGTTGAGAATGATTGAGTAATGAGACTTGCTTGGGGTGTTGAAGTGGATTTTGTCGACGAGCGCCAGGTAGATTGTTCCCTCATCTTTGAAAAAGATCTCTCCGGAAATGGATAGCGTTTGCTCTGCCCATAGGCCGTGAGGTATGCACAAGAGAGCTATCGCGCTCATATAGCGAAGTCCGGAGGTCATGTTTGGTCCTGCATCTCTTCTTTACCAAAACAAGCTTATGCGTGGATATCGGTGTTATCCAAGCTTTACTGCAAAATTTCATGCTACTGCAGCAGGTTAGCTTGCTTTTTACTGGGAGCAGACCAGCAAATAGTGTGGTTCTTGCGGCAAAGGTTTTCTAGAAGATTTTTATGTGGGATGCAGATGTGGCAAGCTTGGCGCCAAATTCCAGAGACCATGCCAAATTTAGGGGTAATTTGCTCCTGCTTGGCGTGATATAAACACTAATAAAAGTAGATCTTTCCATGCTTGCAGAAACCGCATTGATAACCAATGACGCCACGGTTCTAGGGATCCTGGCTGTCATGCTTGGTGGTATTTTTTATACCGCTTACTCACCCCACCCGTTTTGGCGTAAATTCTATAAGTATGTACCAGCTATTTTGCTTTGTTACTTCCTGCCTTCATTTTTGAATACCTTCGGTATCGTTGATGGCCATGGCTCAAAGCTCTATTTTGTTGCATCCCGCTACCTGCTTCCGGCTTGTCTGGTGTTGCTTATTCTGAGTGTGGACTTAAAGGCAATAGCAAGATTAGGCAACAAAGCCGTCATACTCTTTTTAACTGGAACCGTAGGTATCGTATTGGGCGGCCCTATTGCCATCTTGTTGGTGTCGCTAGTCGCACCAGAGGTATTAGGGGGAAGTGGTCCCGACGCTGTTTGGCGCGGTATGACGACCATAGCGGGTAGCTGGATTGGTGGCGGTGCTAACCAAGCGGCAATGAAGGAAGTGTATGAAGTAGGTGGTCATATTTTCTCTGTTATGGCGACAGTTGATGTGGTTATGGCGAACATCTGGATGGCGATATTGTTGTTGATGGCAGGCAATGCCAAACAGATTGACGCCAAAACCGGGGCCGATACTTCTGCGATTGAAGAGCTCAAAGATAAGGTGGAAAGGTTCCATGCTGAGCATGGACGGATCCCACACCTTAGAGACCTGATGGTGATGTTGGCCATTGGCTTTGGTATCACTGGGATTGGTCACGCTCTGGCGGATGTTCTGGCACCATGGTTTGCCGAAAATGTTAGCTTTGCGAATCGTTTAAGCCTGAACAAACACTTCTTCTGGTTGATTATTATTGCCACTACGCTAGGGCTGGTTCTGTCGTTTACCAGAGCGCGAAGGCTCGAAGCGGTTGGGGCTTCAAAAGTTGGCTCCGCGATGCTCTATATTCTGATCGCAACCATCGGCTTGCACATGGATATTTCTGCCATTGTTGATACGCCTATCTATTTCTTAATAGGTGCATTCTGGATGCTGATACACGCATCACTGATGTTGCTGGTGGCCAAGTTGATCAAAGCTCCTCTGTTTTATATGGCGGTAGGTAGCCAGGCAAACGTGGGCGGCGCAGCATCTGCCCCTGTTGTTGCCTCAGCATTTCACCCTGCATTGGCACCTGTCGGCGTGCTACTGGCGGTATTTGGCTACGTGCTCGGTACATACGGCGCTTGGATTTGTGGATTTCTGCTGCAAATCGTTGCTCTATAATTGGGTTGATCAGAAAGGGGCTGCAACAGCCCCGCGAGCAATTGACTGTGCTGGAGATTCTGTTTGAAAGCCCATGGCGAGATAACGATTGAATGGCGCGGTGCCAGGTTGGTTGTGAAGGCCTTCGGTGCATTTAACCCTGAAGGAGTTATCGTTGCGGGTACAATAATAAATGAAGAGATTAATAGCGCGCCTTTTGCGCGCTTTACCCGGTTTGAGCAGCTAAGCGATGAAACCATGAGTTCGGCTGATGGTTTTGCGCATGTGAAGCAGAATTATTTGAACAGCTTTAAGTGTGGTTGTGCCGCAATTGCGGTTGTTTCAGAGCGACACAGTGGTATGTTGAGCCATATGTTTGCTGAGCTTTGTATGCGGGACGATTTCCAGGTTTTCTCCTCTGTTACAAGTGCTGAGCAATGGTTGTCAGAGTTTGAGGAAAGCGAGTCCTAAGATGTCCAGCATGAATACCACCCCAGCCAATAGGCAGTTAACCATGACTCACTATCTTCGTTTGGCACTACTGGTCGCGTTGTTGATTGCGGGTGTGATTTGGCTGTTGTTGGATCTGCGCCCCAGAGTTGAAGTCGTCAATGAAGGGGAGAAGGCTCTCACCAGGATTAACTTCTCATTGCCAGATAGTAAGCTTTCCTTCGATAGTGTCGAAGCTAACTCGCAGCAGCGCATATTTCATATGCCCTCAAAGGCTAAAGGTGCAGCTAGGTTTCACCTGGTATTTTCTGATGGTGAGGAACGATACGGGCGTTGTGGCACATTGAAAGAGGGGGAATGGGCGACGGTCACCAGACTCAAGGTCGATGCGCTAGGTTCCGTTGCCTGTGAGGTGTTATAGAATGCGTGCTGCCGGAATATGGACATTGATCGTTGTTGCGGTGTGGTCTGGCAATGTGGCCGCCGAAGCTGGTTGGCTACCCGCAGCTCAGATTAAAAGCTTGACTGTCTCTCATCACGGACGATACATGGTTGAGTTGGACTCAAGTAAGACGCTGAAGGGATGTAGTCAGCCAAATATGTACTTTATTGATTTTGATGCGTTAGGTGCGGAACAGTCCTATCAAATGTTGCTGGAAGCAAGTATAGCTAAACGACCCGTCCAGCTATACATTACGGGGCGTTGTGCCCTTAAAGGGATATCAGAAGTCTCTTCTGTTAGGCTCCCGGCACCTTAAAAGACTTAGCTGAGTTGTTCGTATCTGCCCGCAACGTTGATGCACATAGGCCCAGCAACCTCTTCTGCTTTTGATTTCCCCAATAACACTTCGATAATTGCCAGGCTGAATGCCAGAGCTGTGCCCGGGCCTTGGCTGGTAAGGGTTTTGTTGCCATGGTCAATGACCACAGCCTCCGCCGTTCTTTTTTTTGTCTCGGGGAGTATACGCTGAAAGGCTGGATGGCAGGTTGCGGGGCCTGAGAGCCAGTTGTGATAGGTGAGTATCACGGCAGGAGAGGCGCAAATAGCCGCTAACCAGCGCTGATTGGTTAAGTGAGGAAGGATTATCGCTTTTAAAGGCTGACAGTCTCTTAAATGTTCTGCCCCCGGCATACCACCAGGCAGTGCTATCAAATCGAATTGTCTTTCGATGAGATCGGTTATCTGCTCATCAGCAACCAGCCGCACACCTCTGGAACAAGTAATCTCTTTGCTGCCTTCGGCACAGCTGGCTACTGTCACCTCAATGTCTGCGCGGCGCAGGGTATCAATAATGGTGACCGCTTCAATCTCTTCTGTTCCATTTGCTATTGGCACGAGTGCTGTAGCCATTTTGCGCTTCCTTTTTGAGTGTCAGGTCCTTGTTTCTGGAGAGTGTAGCGATTCTCTCAGCAGATTCACGGAAGTATATTTCCGTTTTGACGACGCTCCAGTCTGCAAAGAGTTTCGAACAGTTTACTGTGTGTGGGAACGGCAACGCCAAAATGAGCGGCGCGAGAGACGACGTAGCCGCTTATCTGATCATTTTCTGTTGTGCGACTCGCTGAGATATCTCTGTTCATAGAGGAGTGGTTCTCTGCGGTATTCTTAATCACCTGGTATACGGTCGATTCGATAAGCTCGGGGCTTAAATCCAGCCCTTCAGCTATCGCCAGCAGAGAAAACTCATCACAAAGCGCTTTAATCTCGTTGTTAAATCTGGGGGCGCTTAATTCACCATTTTTGCATTGGTGCAGCGCTGTCAGCGGATTGATAACCGAGTTGATAGCGAGTTTGAGCCAAAGTTTGCTAAGTATCTCTGAGGTGAATTTGGCTGGTGGCAGAGCATGATTGAGAGCTTCTGTGGCCCAGGCCTCTTTTTCGCTGTCGCGGTCTCCATAGGCAAATCCGAGCCAGGTCTCTCCTTTACCCGTATGCCGGAGCACGCCGTGTTCCGCTAGCGCGCCATGGCTACTGGTACCCAGCCAGAAGCTGCTGTCTGGAAAGCGCTTCTTAAGAGGGGCTAACGTACCCATACCATTGTGAAGCAATAAAATCGTTGTTTTAGGCCCTATATGGCGGGCGTAGTTTTTGACAGCTCTGACAGCCTGGTAAGCTTTTGTTGTCACAATCAGAAGGTCAAACTGCTCAGGTAAGTTGGTGGTAAGGGTATGTTTTTGAATCCCTTGGGGCGTCATCAAGCTGACTCTGGGGACCGCCCCCCTGCTATTGATTCCGCACACGTCATAGCCTGTTTTGCTCAGCGAAGCGGCATACAACTGACCTAAGGACCCCATACCCAAGATGGTGATGTTGAATTTATGGGGCATCAGTTGTTCTCCGTAATTTAAACCAGTTAGCAAGCAGGGTGATTAACCATGCTAAGGCAAAGTAAGTCAGCGCACCGGCCATATCAGCAGCAAAATCGAGAATGCTGGCGGTGCGGTGGGGCAAGTGGCTTTGAACCCATTCAATAAGTAGACCGTAGCAACCCAACAACACAAGTTTGTATCTGAGTTTCAGCAATAACCCGTGAGAGCATAAGAATGCCAGAACAAAGAAAGCTAAGAAGTGATTGTATTTGTCATTGCCCAATGATGCTTGTTTGGGTGGGTCCGTAAAGGCAAGCACAGATATGACGATCACGCAGACAATTAACGTTGCAAGGTAAAGCCAACGGTTTTTTAAAAGATTTACAATTGCTTGCATTTTGTGCTGCTAGTACGTGGTATTGGCGTAATGGTATCAGAGCGTTGTTCTTATCTCACATACTCTTAGCATTTAAACAGACTAAAAAAGAGTTGAATGGGTAAAAAAAAGGCGCCTCAAGGCGCCTGTTTCGATACTTCTGAATTTAGGCTTTTCTGCGCTGAAGCATCAGGCCAACCAGACCCAAGCCTAGCAGAGCCAGTGGCGCTGGAGCAGGTACTTTAGCAGCCTTCAAATAGTCATTAATCCAATCCTGGTAAGCGTAGTAAAGGTTACCACCAAATACGTCGCCGAATGCACCATCAAAGAATGGGATACCGAAGGTATTGTTTGCAGCCAGAAGGTACTTGCCGGTCGCTTCGTCATAGATGAATGAAGGACCGCCAGAGTCACCGCCTCCGATGTTGGCTTCACCCCAGATAGAGTTTACCCAGTCATTAGCGTTTGGCAGGATTGGGCTACAGGCAATGCCAAGGTCGCAGAGCATGTCTTCGTCACCTGTGATTGCGCCATCGTTGTTACGATCACCGTCAAAATCTGCATACCATACTTCTGCACCGCCGGCGCTGTTGTCGGTGGTAAACAGATAATCACCTTCATCATCGGTGTCAAACACGTCAACAATGTTTGCACCCACACGCTTAATAGCGAAATCAGGAGATACATTGTAACCGTCTACGCCGTTGCCTGATGTGCCGTAGCCAACCATGACAAACTCGTCACCTGCTTGTACTGGGCGATCCAGGAATTCATAGATTGGGATATCATCACCCACAGGTTTTGTTAGTTCGATCAGCGCGATATCGTCGTTTACACAACCTGATGAACCATCTGGGCAGATATTGAAACCAGCGTAATCAGGGTGAATAGTTGCGCTTGCAGCAGCAATGATGCTGCCTGCGCGGTCATCACGATATGAACCATCGTTATTGAAAATAACCTGAAGATCGTTATCTGGATTAGTCAAATCGAGAACAACGCCTGTGTCAGTTTCATCAACACAGTGAGCGGCAGTTGCTACGTGCCACTTGTCAATCATGGCACCACTACAAATGTAGCCGCCGCCACCATATTGGATGTATATACTTACAACACCCGCAAATGGAGAGCTTGGAACGTTGGCGTCGATACGATCATCTGAACTATCAGGATTAATCGGATCTAACGGGTTACCTGCAACAACACGCTTCTCAACATCGGCTGAGTAGGTTTGTGCTAGGCCTGCGTATGCTTGACTGGAGATAGCAAGTGTCGTGGTCGCAACAGCGAGCGCGATTAGCTTTTTCATCTGGATTCCACCTATTTTTTTTATATCAACAACTTCCGTGAATGATTGCTGCGTCTAGCGCAACGCAAATCAACAGCAAAAAACGAACCAAATATTAAGTTGCTGATATAAAAGAAAGTTTTTTCTTAGACTTTATTGTTGTGTAAATTTCTGTGACACAGGTCAATAGGTGGTTGCTTTGTTTAGGGGTTTCTATATTTGATGGGTGATTTTTAGGTAAGTGAGTTGCAACACATGTGCATCAGCACTAGCCCGATGGCGTGTGATAGCAAGCTCGTTGGTTATTTGTTGGCGTGTTAGATCCCAGGCTTTCAGCTGCTCTTCGTTCAACAACTTTCGCAGTGTTTCAACTCTGAATCGCGGGGTCATCGCGGCTTCATCAAACAGTTTATAGATCCAACTACTGTCATAACTCCATGCATCAGAGTAAACCACCTTTCCTGCCAAATAGTGATTCAGCTGCATGGCTACTTCGGGAATTGCGTGCCCATGTTTAAGCAGCGCGGATCGGCTTATTCCGTGTATTTTCTCCGCTTCTTCTGCCCAATGAGACCAGCTTTCTGCGGGGCGGATCAGGTAGCAGTGACGCTCATGGTCGGGCAGTGCGAAGCCTATTTCGATAGGGTAACTGCCTGTGCCGAAGCCGGATGCTTCGACATCAATGATAATTGGCACGAATGAGTTGTCAGAGGTCAAAATGGATCCGCGATTTGCTTATTATTAAGAACTAAAGTTTAGACGAATCATCTTATTAGTGCGTGTTTCGACCTTTTTTTGGGAGCTATGTTTAACTAATCCAGTAGAACATTAGTTTTTGTTGCTTCCGAATCAGTTACCGCGTTTCTAGTTATCCAGATGAGTATCAATACTGGTAGCCCAACGGCAGACGCAAGGGTGAAGAACCACACATATCCCATGTTATCGACCATTACGCCCGAAAATCCTGCTAAAAACTTAGGAAACAGAACCATCAGAGAGCTGAATAGCGCATATTGAGTGGCTGAATAGGCGACATTGGTCAGGGCTGAGAGAAAAGCAATAAATGCGGCGGTAGCAATACCTGCGCTGATATTATCTGCAGAGATAACAGCAGTCAGCCAATAAAGTGAAGGCGCTTCACAGGCCTGGTTCAGGCATTCAGGGCTAAGGCTTGAAGCAAAAAATGCCATCACGGCAAACAACTGGTTTGTTACCACAACCAAAATGGCGCCAAGGGTCAGTACTGGGCGCCAGCCATAACGTGTCACAAGTATTCCGCCAATGCCGGTTCCCAGTAGCGTCATGATGACTCCAAATACTTTTGCGACGGAGGCAACCTGTTCCTTGCTATAACCTAAGTCGACATAGAAGGGGTTGGCCATGACACCCATAAAAATATCAGAGATACGATAAGTACCTATGAGCATAAGTAGCCATAAGGCTTGCCAACGATAGCGTCTAAAGAAGTCGATAAATGGACAGAGCAGGGCGTCATAGCACCAGGCTAGGCCCTTTTGAATGGAAACTGGAAGCGCACTGTTTTTATTGGCTTCAAACAGGACACTATCAGAGTGAGATGTTTTGGGGATGGTTGGCTCTTTGGCGAATATTGTATTAGCCAGACAGATAGCCATCACACAGGCCATAACAATGTAGGCATTGGACCAGCCGGCCGGATCGTAGCCTTCTACATCGGAAAACCATGCCGCGAGATAGAGTGCGCCAGCACCACTGAGGATCATCGCCAGACGATATCCCAGCATGTAAGCCGCAGCCAATGAACCTTGCTCATCCTGCGGCGCAATTTCTATACGGTAGGCATCGACAGCAATATCCTGGGTGGCAGAAAACCAAGCTACTAGCAGTGCACAAAGGGCAAAACTCTCCAGCGAGGTGGCTGGGTCCAGCCACGCAAGCCCTAGCAGAGATGCTGTAATTGCCGCTTGTGCCAAACCTATCCATGAGCGTCGACGGCCTAAAAGATTGCAAAGTATTGGAAGTCTGAGGCGATCCACCAGAGGTGCCCAGGCCCATTTCATGCCGTATACGATTAAGATCCAACTGAAATAGCCAATTGCAGAACGACTGACCTCTGCTTCACGTAACCAGAATGATAACGTCGCAAACACCAACATGTAGGGCAGGCCACAGCTGAAGCCAAACAGCAGCATGTGCAACATATGGCGCTGGCCGTAAACAGCCAATGCTTTGATCCAAGCTGACATTTGAGTTTTCAGTGCTGTGGAAGCAGATTGACCGCTGGCCTGAGCGTTGGTGTTAGCTGAGGGCATGATTACTCTTCTGGTAGCAGCTTGGCTTTTTCAAGGATGACTGGAGCAACCGGTACATCCGGCCATGCCAGTTTGTCATTAAACTCTGTTTGTACCGCGTTAAGCTTCATCAGCACTTCGTGACCTTCAACGACCGCACCGAAAACGGTATAGCCCCAACGCCGCGGGGAAGGGTTTAAAGAGTCATTATCTGCCAGGTTAAAATAGAATTGCCGGGTGGCAGAATGTGGCGCATTTTGGCGAGCCATTGCGATGGTGCCCTCATCATTCCTGAGGCCATTTCCTGACTCGTTAAATACCTTCTTACCTTCTTCTTTCGGCGCGTATTTGGTGTCTATTCCGCCCCCTTGAGCCACAAAACCAGGAACAACGCGATGGAAAAGTGTTTGGTCATACTCACCGTCTACCACGTAGCTCAAAAAGGCATCGACTGTCACTGGCGCGCGCGTTCGGTCAAGCTCAACAATCAGGGTGCCAAGATTCGTTTTCAACGAAACTTTTGGGAAAGGGTTGGATGGTTGCAGTTGGCCTTTATGCGCCGCTTGGGCAGAACCTACCATCAACGCTAGAACTAGCCATAGAAATCGCATAATTACTCCTGAACAGCCGTATCCGTTGTCTCTGTTACCGCAATGAATTGCTGCACCTCTTTATCATCTGCCAGGTCTTTCAGCACTCTCGCCAGCAAGGCGTTTAACTCCTGTTCAAGTGCCGCAGTATCGGGCTTGATATTTGTCATAGTGCTGCGCTTACCACGGAACATCTTTGAAAAAGTGGTATCGGTTTTTTCCACTTTAACTCTGATCTTTACGTGGGTATCCATCTTGTAATCGAAATGACCGGGTTTGGTTACATCGACGAGCGCGCTGTGCAGCTCAATGGTTGTTTTTATTGCCGCTTCACTGTTCAGTTCTATACCGTGCTGCTGATATGCGGTGCGAATTTTTTCTTCGACTACGGCGGTAATACTATTGCTAGCCGGAACGAGCGTGACTTTCTCACTGCTGCCATCAATTTTGGCAAGGTACTGCGCCGGACGCATATCTTGTACCTGAAGGGATACAGGCTGGCTTTGTTGCCAGGTTTGACCCGAGTACTTAATAACGGGATTCACTATCATTGGTGCATATTGTGTGCTGCATGCAGACAGCAACAATGCAAACGATGCTAATACTAGGGATTTCAAAGAAATTGTCCTTGCAATAGTTGTTTGAGATTAGTTTTTACTGGCTTCGAGGATCACAAACTTTTTGTTGCCAGCCACTGTTTTGCAATGGCCAAACAGCCGCTTGAGCTTGATATGGTATCCCAAGTGTCGATTGCCCACGATACGTAATTTGCCACCCGGTGTCAGAACACGTTTCGCATCTTTAAACATTTGCCATGCGATATCATCCATCACAGCGTTGTTCTGGTGAAAGGGGGGATTGCAGACGATCAAATCTGCCGTATTGGCTTTGAACCCGTCCAGGCAGTTATTGGTGACAAACTGGCAGTGCTTATGTTTCTCTGGCAGGTTCTCCATCACGCTGGAATCGGCTGAGCTCACGGCCATATAAGACTCATCGATGGCGATCATCTCTTCAACATCATTATTTGCCAGTAAGCAAAGCGTTAAAACACCGTTGCCGCAACCCAGGTCGATGACTTGTTTGAACGCCTCATTTTTCGGGAGTTGCTCCAGTAGAAAACGAGCGCCTATATCGAGCTGCTGACGGGCAAAAACGTTAGCATGATTGACCATGGTAAAAGACGAGTTTTCTAACTTCCATCGGAGTGGTTCAGGTAGACTCAGACGGTTTGCCTGCTCGGGCTGGCAATGGATAACACGGCACTTCTTCCAGGCGAGTGAGGGTTGTGACGAACCAAGCCGGTTAAACTGTTCTACGACGCTTCGTGGTAACAGGTTTGCTTTGGCAGAGGCCAGCACGGTTGGCATAGATCTATATTGGGAAATCTGTGCCAATTGATGAGTTAGAAGGCCATGGTTTTTCGGTACCTTCATCAGTACCAAGTCAGCGTCTCGCTCTATCGCATCCATGCTTGAAAGGAATGTCACGTCAGCATCCGTCGGTGAGTTTTGCTGCAAATTCGTTTTACATGCCTGCTGGGCTAAAAAACTGTCGCTGATGTTAACCAGTTTGAACGCGAGGTTACTGCTTGTGGCTCTTGCTGCAAGGGCACAGGTGAGGGCGCCAAAACCATCATTGTAGATATGAATTGTTTGCTCAGAGTCCAGTAAGCCAAGTTCCTCTATCTGTTTTATCAGGTACTCGTCGGCAGCATCCCAAGCTTGCAGATTAGGGTCTTTGGATAGGGGAAAGCGGTCCAGTGTTAAGGCATGGCCGGCAAGGGTTACATTGCGATTCATGTTGCTTCATTACAAGAAGTTTGGCTGGATTGTACGTGAGCCAACAAAAAAAGGCACCGCTATTGCGATGCCAAATCGGCCAGTTTAGGAAAGGACTGATGCAGGGGGCCGAGCCTGCGTCGGGGAACTGATTTGCCGTTTCGTCGGGTGTCAGGCTTCGACCTAAGCGGCTGACGCCTGACTAGGAGAGTTTTCGGGCTGAATGCGTTGTTCAGAATGTGGGTCAAAATAGACCGCTTTATTGCAGTCAAACATCAGCTCAACACTCTCTCCTACTGTGGGGGTATATTCAGGATCTACCCGGCAGCTTATCTCCTGCTTGTTGGCCATAACCTGCACGATGACATCGGGGCCGGTTGGTTCGGTAACCAACACGTCGTAATGACCTTTAGCGATCATCTGGTCTTCTGCTTTGTGCGGGATATAGTGAGTGATTTGTTCCGGTCTAAGGCCCAGTATCACCTGTTCTCCTAAGTAGCGGTTTAAATAGGCGGGCGCGGGCAGACGCGTTGCTTTTCCGTCCAGATTAGTCAGCTCCGTATAGAGACCGCTATCGTCTTTTTTCACCTGGCAGGAGATGAAGTTCATCGCTGGAGAGCCAATAAAACCGGCGACAAATGTGTTGGCGGGTGTTTCGTAAACTTCTTTGGGTGTACCCAGTTGCAGCAACTCCCCATCTTTCATCACTGCAATGCGGTCAGCCAGAGTCATCGCTTCGATCTGGTCGTGTGTGACATAAACGATGGTGGTACCCAGACGTTGATGAAGCTTTTTCACTTCGGTACGCATTTCGACGCGCAGTTTGGCATCCAGGTTAGATAGTGGCTCGTCAAACAGGTAGATCTTCGGACGACGCGAGAGCGCTCGCCCCATTGCGACTCGTTGTTGCTGACCGCCAGAGAGCTGTGATGGTTTGCGATCAAGCAGGTGGTCTATTTGTAACAGGTTAGCAACTCGTTCGACTTCCGCATCGATCTCCTGCTGTGGCATCTTGCGGATCTCAAGACCAAACTGGATGTTCTGACGAACCGTCATGTTGGGGTAGAGGGCGTAAGACTGGAATACCATGGCGATATCCCTGTCTTTTGGCGCAACGTGCGTGACATCCTGATTATCAATCAGTATCTGCCCGGCGCTGACCTCCTCCAGTCCAGCGATCATATTCATCAGGGTCGATTTGCCACAACCTGAAGGCCCAACCAGAATGAGGAACTCGCCATCATCAATACTGATATCTATCCCCTTGAGCGTCTCAAGTTCGGCTTTGCCATAGGTCTTTCTTACTTGGTTAATCTGAAGATTTGCCATTGTTATTCCCGAATAATTCTTATCAGTGCTTTATTCACTATGCTTTAGCCTTTGACGACGCCAGCGGTCAGACCTCGTACGAAATATTTCCCTGCCAGCACATACACCACGAGGGTTGGTAGGGCGGCCATAATTGCGGCTGCCATATCTACGTTGTACTCCTTGACACCTGTCGAGGTGTTCACCAGGTTATTCAGTGCAACTGTCATTGGCTGGGTATCACCCGCGGAGTACACCACGCCAAACAGGAAGTCGTTCCAAATAGCGGTGAATTGCCAGATCACACAGACCATAAAAATAGGTTTGGAAATAGGCAGTAAGATGCGAAAGAAGATGGTGAAAAATCCCGCGCCATCGAGTTTCGCGGCTTTAACTAATTCATCAGGAATGCTGACGTAGTAGTTACGGAAGAACATGGTGGTAAAAGCGATACCGTATATGACGTGCACAGTCACCAGTCCCGCCGTGGTATTAGCCAGACCCAGGTAACCCAAGCTTTGTGCCATGGGCAGCAGAATGACCTGAAAAGGAATAAAGCAGCCAAACAGCATCAAGCTGAAAAAAAGATCAGAGCCCCGGAACTTCCACTTCGCCAGCACATAGCCGTTAAATGCGCCAATCATGGTGGAGATGAGCACCGCAGGCACTACCATCTGAATAGAGTTACAAAAGTAGCCTTTGATGCCTTCGCAGTTCACTCCAGTACAGGCTGAACCCCAGGCTTTGCTCCATCCATCAAATACCCATTCAGTGGGTAATGACATCAGATTGCCGCCACGAATATCGGCGCTGGTCTTAAAGGATGTGAGCAGCATGACTACCAAGGGCATCAGATAAATAAGCGCAAATAGCAACAGAGTGGCGTAGATTAACCAGCGACCCGGTTGCAGCGGCTTTTTACTGATATTGCTGTTTTCTATTGCCGTATTATTCATGGTGTTTACCCCGTAGTTCTGAGTAGAGGTAGGGCACCAGAATGGCCAGTACACCTGCTAACATCATCATCGCCGACGCGGCCCCCAGGCCCATCTGACCGCGGGTAAATGCGTGGGAGTACATGAACAGTGCGGGCAGGTCTGAGCTATAACCAGGACCGCCTGCCGTGAGGGCAGTAACCAGATCGAAACTCTTAATCGCAGTATGAGAGAGTACGATAATGGAAGAGAAGAATACCGGGCGCAGGCAGGGCAGGATAATGCGTCGGTAGATAGTAGGCTTGCTGGCACCATCTATTTGGGCGGCTTTGATAATGGCAGGATCTATACCTCGTAAACCTGCGAGAAACAGAGCCATAACAAAGCCTGAGCTTTGCCATACGGCTGCAATGACCAGGGTATAAATAGACATTTCGGAGTTAACCAGCCAGTCAAACTCGAAGCTACTCCACCCCCAATCCCGCATAAGTTTCTCCAAACCCAGCCCGGGGTTCAGGATCCATTTCCATGCCGTACCTGTGACGATAAAACTGATCGCCATGGGATAAAGGAAAATCGTGCGAATCGCCCCCTCTGTACGGATTTGCTGGTCCAGCAAAATAGCCAGGAAAATCCCCAGCACCAAACATATCGCAATAAATAGCACGCCAAATATCAGCAGGTTAGTGGAGGACACCAGCCACCTGTCGTTATCCATCAGTTTTGCGTACTGCTTCAAACCTGCCCATTTAAAGCTGGGTAGGAAGCTGGAATTAGTGAAGGAGATAAGCGCGGTCCAGCCCATATAGCCATATATACACACCAGGGTAATGACCATGGTCGGTGCCAGAACCAGTTTGGGCAGCCATTGCTGAAGCTTGTCTAAAGGCATGCGCTTTCCTCCTGCGCGTGAAAGCGGCGCAGATATCGCTTGAGAAGTCGACATGGGTAAACCATTTTCATTGGGTCAGAATATGAAAAGGGCGGACTTAAACAGTCCGCCCACGTCCACTACATGGCCGCTTTTACCGCGCGAACCAACTTGTCCACAGTGGCGTCTGCGGTGACTTTGTCATCATTGAAGTAATTGGTCACCACGTCATAGATGGCTCCTTGGATCTGGCTTGTGGTTGCCAGGCCATGACTCCAGCTAGGTACCAGATCACCGCTCTTATTAGCCGACTTGAACGTAGCCATCGAGTCCAAAGCGCACTGGTCAAATGGGCTCATATCCTGGTCCAAGCGCACCGGAATAGATCCTTTGTTGAGGTTAAACACTTCCTGGAATTTAGGGCTGAGGATAGTTTTTGCCAGAGTCTTTTGCGCTGCTGCGTCATTAGCGTCATTCAGCTTAAAGAATGCGAAGCTATCGATATTGAAGGTGAACATCCCTGCGGTGCCTGGTGCAGGCGCACAGATGTAGTCGACACCGGGAGTTTTGCCTGCAGCGGCAAATTCACCCTTGGCCCAGTCCCCCATGATCTGCATTGCGGCCTTGCCCTCGATCACCATGTTGGTCGCGATGTTCCAGTCGCGGCCGGGACTATCTTTGTCTATGTACTGTTTCAGCTGACGGAACTTTTCAAACGTTTTCACCATTTCTGGCGAGCCAAGCGCGTCAGGATCATGCTGCTTAAACGCTTTGAGGTACAACTCTGTGCCCATGGTTTCCAGGGCAACGGCTTCAAATACCGTTGCGTCCTGCCATGCCTGACCACCATGTGCGAGTGGAATATAGCCCGCAGCTTTGATTTTTTCGGCGGCGGCGATGAATTCATCCCAGGTAGTGGGGACTTTAGCGCCCGCTTTTTCGAAGACGGCTGGATTCGCCCATAACCAGTTCACTCTATGAACGTTGACTGGTACGGCAACATAGTTACCTTCGTACTTCATAACGTTAGTGACGACTTTAGGCAGCACTTTCTCCCAGTTTTCTGAACTGGCTGTATCATCCAGCGTTGTCAGGAAACCTAAATCGGCCCATTCCTGAATGTCATGTCCTTTGATTTGAGCCGCTGCTGGCGGGTTACCTGAAACCGCTCGGGTTTTCAGTACCGTCATGGCACTTTCACCACCTCCACCGGCAACAGCAAAGTCTTTCCAACCGTATCCCTGCTGTTCCAGCATTACTTTTAAAACGGCTGCAGATTTTGCTTCACCACCAGATGTCCACCAGTGGAGTACTTCTACTTCACCTTTATTTTCGGCGTGTGCAAGTCCTGCGCTGGTAACCAGCGCGACGGCTGATAGGGCAGAGATCAGCGTTTTACGTTTCATTAGCCTTTCCTTAGTTTGTTATTGATTTATATGGCCAACCCAGCTCCCCATCTATGAATTGGGTCAGCCTAATAAAGTTTACGCAGAGCACTGTAAGGCAGCGGTAACAAAGGGATAGTGAATGTAACAAGCGTGTTACAAAGCTTATGTGTAGCGGTTTTGGGGCTTGTTCAGAGGCTGAAAAAAAGCCAGTTGAGTAAGTTTGAATGTGTAAAATGTGATCTCTGTATGTGCTTGTGTCACATGGGTTTGTGCTAGATCATAGATGCCTTTCCAAATTTTTGTCTGTCGATCTGCTCGCGCTATGGAGTCAGTAGGCTAGCCTCAATAATGGTGACACTAGTTGCGAGGTGCCTATGTCTCATTGGCGTTTCTATCAGATACTGCTTTCCAGCATGTTGCTGGATCTAGTTGGTGACAGAGCAGTGGTCAACCTGAGCCCCAAACAACAGAGGCTGTTGGCTCACAAGCGCGCTCTGATCAGAAGGGTGTGGTTTGCCTCCATGGGGGTTGTGATGCTGCATCCTGCACTTTATATGTTGTTGGCTGTTGGATTATTTGCGACCTTCCTTTCGTTTGCAATCATCGACGAATTGCCCTGGAAATAGGGTCGTTCAGGTGGCGTAAGGTTCCTATAACTCACTGACAGAGGGGACACTACTGGCGCGGCAGAGTGAGTTTAACGAGAAGTCCGCCTTGAGGATGATTCATCAGGTCGAGGTTACCACCGTGGGCCCGGACGATATTGCGGGCGATCCCCATGCCCAGGCCACTGCCACTGGCATTCCTGTTGCGCGTGTTATCAAGACGTACATAGGGTTCGAAAATCTTCTTCTGGTCGTAGAGCGAGATGCCGGGACCATAGTCTCTGAATAAGACATAAAGCCTTTGTTCGTAATCCAGTAAAGTTACCTTCACCCTGTCGCCATATTTGATCGCGTTATCGATGAGGTTGGTAAGACACCGTTTCAAGGCCAGTGGTTTACCTCTGAAAGGCGCGCGGACTGAACCACTGATGCTCATGGTTTCAGGATCAGCAAGCTCTTCTTGAATCGACTGGAGCAGACCCATCATGTCAACGGATTCAATGTTTTCATGAATATCAGTGTCTTTAACGCACTGCAGCGCGCCTTTGACCATTAACTCAAGTTCGTCCAGATTCTTGATGAACTTTTCACTGTGTTCATCATCATCCAGTAGCTCTGCCCGCAGCCTAAGCCGGGTTATCGGAGTTTTAAGATCGTGACTGATGGCAGAAAACAGTTCTTCGCGATCATCCAGATAGCGTTTAAGTTGCTCCTGCATCGCATTCATTGCTTTGGCTGCCTCTGCGATTTCTGCTGGCCCGGAAACTTCCAATGGCGGTCGGTGAATATCCTGCCCCAGTTGTTTTGCTGCGGTTGAAAACCGCTTTAATGGTGCACTGAGCCATTTGACAACAACCATAATGGAGATCAGCAACATAGCCGTGACGATCACGAGAAACACCAGTTGGCTGCGGGGCAGATACTCTGTTTCCAGATTCATTAATGGCTCAGGTAATAGGGCGGCCATGTAGATCCATTCACCGTCTTCCAGTGGGAATTGCATTACCAGGATCGGTGGGTTGTAGGGTTCTAGGACCAACGTATGCTGCGCCCAACTGGGAGGTAGATCAGTTAACAGTGTTTCGTTGTTCAGGACATGTAGGGTCTCAGGCGCGCTGAACTCGACTTTCACGTCAATTTCTTCCCCAAACTGGCGCTTCATAATACGAGACACTTCGTCAACCACCATGGACTTACGTCGAGAGTCAGTTAGGGGAACAACATCAATCAGTTCGTAGTTTAAAGACACAAAAAACCGAGTGCCGCCCATGTTTCTCAATTGGTTGAGAACGATATGGCGGTACTCAAATGGAAGTGAACGGAAAAAGCGCACCGTGGATGCCATAGACAGCGCGAGAGAGTTAGATACGTCTATGAGCGACTCTTCATCCCTGTGCTCAAACTGGGTTATCCAGATCACTGATACAACGCTTTGAGACAAAAGAATTGCGGCCAGTAGCATAATCACCATGCGTGACAGCATGGTTTTTGGCACCAGCTTTTGTGGCAGCAACGAGTTGCGCCAGTTACCCTTCATTAGATACTTCTGCAGCGAGCAAATAACCAGAACCGCGAATGGTTTTGATCAATTTGGGTTGTTTACCGCTATCTCTTAAGCGCTGACGCAATCGACTGATTTGAACATCAATACTACGGTCAAAAGGCGAGGCTTCACGGCCACGGATTGTGTCTGAAATAGTATCTCTATCCAGCACTTCATTTGGGTGATTGAGAAACAGCGACAACAGGTTGAAGTCTGCTCCGGACAGTTCAAGCACTTCACCATCGTGATGTGTTAACTGACGGGTAGTGATATCCAGCTGCCAGTCAGCGAAATTCAGGAATCTGGGCTGTTGACGTTGGTTGTATCTGACCCGTCGCAACAGTGCTTTGATGCGAGCCAGCAGCTCCCTTGGGCTGAATGGCTTGGCTATATAGTCATCGGCACCAATTTCGAGACCGATGACGCGGTCTGTCTCGTCAGATGAGGCGGTCAGCATGATCACTGGCACATCTGACTTCTTTCGTAATCGCTGGCATAGGGTAAAACCATCATCGCCAGGCAGCATCACGTCCAGAATCACCAGGTTATGCTGACCTTCCTGGTAAATAGCAAACATCTGTTCGCCATCGCCTGCCGTATCTACATCGTAACCATTTTTGTTCAGATGTGTGGCCAGTAGATCGCGGATCTCGACATCGTCATCGACGACTAGAATTTTGCCTTTGTCTGGATTGGTCATCAGTTTGTTAATATCACCCAAGTAGCGCTGGTGCTAATTTTGACCCTGCCATCGGGGCTTTTGCAACTTAACCGGAGTTTATTATTTGAAAACCATGGTTTCTGCCACAAAGGTTGGCCAGCAAATAGTGCTTCCCGGTGCATCATTGTGGTTGGTGGACCAGTGGTGTGCTGATAGCGAGTCCGTCAATATTATGAATAGACTGCAGTCAGAATTAGACTGGAATCAGCCAGAAATAACCTTGTTTGGCCGCTCAAATCCGATCCCCAGACTGCAGGCCTGGTACGGCGATGCCGGCACCCGTTATCGGTATTCAGGCATGACCATGCAGCCTGAGCCATGGCAGCCAACTCTATTGGCACTGAAACAGCAACTGGAACAGACGCTGTCATATCAGTTTAACAGTGTGCTGGCTAATCTGTATCGAGATGGTCGCGACAGTATGGGCTGGCATAGTGACAATGAGCCGGAGCTAGGATCGGCACCTGTTATTGCTTCTCTTAGTTTTGGTGCGCCACGCCGGTTTCAGATGCGACACAAATATCAGGGCTATAAGTTTGAGTTGGTATTGGGGGCCGGGAGTTTGCTGGTGATGTCGGGAGTGACGCAGCAGCACTGGCAGCATGCTGTACCCAAGCAAAGCAAGGTGCATGAACCAAGAATCAATTTAACGTTTCGCACTGTACGAGGCGTTTAATACCAATACGAGTAAAAGGATCTGATCTACCAGCGGGAATTTAAATCACTTTAGGCAAGGCAGGTGATTGCAGGCATAGTTATTCTACGCCGAGATCAGCTAACGCGGCATAAAGTGATTTACAACCCGCCCTACGGGGGAGTCTGGGCAAGCCCACTTCTACGTTGCAGACATTTACAAGGGAGCAACCATTGCTGCATGACTACGCCTTGAATTGAACTTGCTCAGACTTCCTGGTTGACCATATCTTTATTCGGATTGGTATAATTGCAGTGAAAATAGGGCACGGCACTGAAAGTGCTGTGATTGCGGCAGCCGGAGCCGTTGGCCTTTGAATAAGGAAAAGAGATGTCGGTACAAAATCAGATTGAAAATAAGTTATTAGAAGCGTTCGAGCCTTTGCACTTGGAAGTGTTGAACGAGAGTGATAACCACAATGTACCGGCTGGATCAGAATCGCACTTCAAAGTAGTCATCGTATCTTCTCGATTTGAAGGTGAGCGTTTGCTGGCCAGGCATCGCGCAGTCAACGCCACGCTGGCAGAAGAGCTCGCGGGTCCAGTACATGCGTTGGCTATGCACACATATACTGCGGGGGAATGGAAATCTAACTTCGGCGATTTTCCATCGTCGCCCCAATGTATGGGCGGCAGTAAGGCTAGAAACTGATCTCGTCTTAAATCCTTTATCCAGCGAGTTTGCCGCTCGCTGGTTAGACCTGTAATTGTTTAAAAAGTATTAAATATTTGTTATCAATGCTGCACTTTCACCATGAGATGTGGATGTGCAATTGCCAACCCTGCAAGCGAAATCCCCCCCCTGGCTCAGAGCCTTAAGTCTGGTTAGAACCGAGATTGAGCGTGTTATTCGTGCGCTAGGCCAAGCTGTAGCGTGGTTGGGTGGCGCTATGATGGCGCTGATTATGGTTATTGTCGTGCTTCGCTACCTGTTTAATTTGGGGTGGATAGCACTGCAGGAAAGCGTGATGTATCTGCATGCAGCGGCTATTACTTTTGGTGCCGCTTATACCCTGCAGAAAGACAAACACGTTCGGGTCGATATTTTTTTTCGCAACTTCAATGACAAGCAAAAAGCATGGTTGACCATTTTCGGTACCGTATTTCTGTTGATGCCAACCTGCAGCATGATCTTCAGTGTTTGTTTGCCCTACGTATTGGATAGTTGGCGCTACCAGGAAAGCTCATTGGAAACCGGTGGGTTGCCGGCCCTTTACCTGTTTAAAAGCCTGATGTTGGTATTACCCATCCTGCTTTATTTACAAGGCGTGTGTTGGATAATTACTGCTGTTGAACGCCTTTTTTCCGAAGTGCAGGAGAGCGCTGAATGATCGCTTATCTTCCTGCGTTGCTGTTTTTATTTTTATGTCTGGTATTGATGCTGGGTTTTCCTGTGGCGTTTTCGTTGGCTGGGTCCGCATTAATTTTTGCTTATATTGGCGCCTGGTTTGGCGTCATTGATGCCAGTTTCCTCTGGCTGTTCCCCAACCGACTGTTTGGGATCCTGAACAACCAGACCCTGCTCGCAGTGCCTCTCTTTGTATTAATGGGCGTGATGCTCGAGAAATCCCAGCTCGCTGAGCAGTTACTGGCTGCCATGAACCACCTTCTTAAAAGAGTGAAAGGCGGTTTGGGCATGGCCGTTGTGCTGGTGGGCATGCTATTGGCTGCCAGTACAGGCATTGTCGGGGCAACCGTAGTGACTCTCGCCGTGCTGGCTCTTCCCGGCATGTTAAAACGTGGATACTCACCCTCCCAGGCATCAGGCATTGTCGCTGCGACTGGCACGCTTGGGCAGATTTTGCCGCCCTCGATAGCACTGGTGTTGTTGGGCGATATGCTCAGTTCTGCTTATCAGCAGGCACAACTATCGCTGGGACTATTCAGTCCCAAAACCGTGTCGGTAGGTGAGCTGTTTGCGGGGGCGTTGGTGCCGGGTTTAATGCTGGTTCTGCTTTATCTTTCCTATATCTTTATCTTCAACAAACCGCAAAGCAGCGAAGTTGAAGCTAACAAGGTCGCCAGCGATCAAGCATTGGCAGATGCTGAGGGCCGAGCACTTTGGTTTATGTTGGCAAAGGCTCTGCTGCCTACCCTGTCACTCATCTTTGTTGTGCTGGGCTCGATACTGTTTGGCTATGCCACACCCACTGAAGCCGCCGCTGTGGGCGCATTTGGCGCCACGCTCCTGGCTGCGATGCAGGGGCGACTTAGCTGGAAAACGTTAAGAGAAGTCGGTGAGGCCAGTCTGCATGTGACCACCATGGTTTTCCTGATTCTGATTGGCGCAGCGATGTTTTCCCTGGTGTTTTACGGATTAGGCGGTGAATCGCTTGTTCAGCAATGGTTTGAAGCGCTGCCAGGTGGCGTCTTCGGGGCCATGGTTGTTGTCATGCTGCTGATTTTTCTACTCGGATTCATTCTCGACTTTATCGAAATCACTTTTGTGGTTGTGCCTATTGTTGGACCTGTGCTTTTGGCTATGGGAATAGACCCGATCTGGCTTGGGGTGATGATCGCCGTTAACTTGCAAACTTCGTTCTTAACCCCACCATTTGGTTTCGCGCTGTTTTATCTGCGAGGAGCGGCGCCTGCTTCGATAAAAACCGCGGAGATCTATCGTGGCGTGGTGCCGTTTATCGGATTGCAACTATTGATGTTAGTGGTATTGGCGTGTTGGCCGACCTTGGCAACCTGGTTGCCAGCCTATCTATATGGATGATTGAGATGGTAAAAGTGAGTTTGCGAATCTGGGCATTTTTAATCGCCTGCATGCTTTTGTTGAGTGGCTGCTTTCCTCCGCCCAAATCTATCGATAGCGAATATGGGCGCGAGCACTCAGAGCTACAGCAAGCCCAGTTCGAATGGAAATTGGTTACCTCATGGCCGAAGAACTTTCCTGGACTGGGAATGGCGCCAGAGAAATTTGCCGTCCTGGTGAATCAACTCAGTCAGGGCCGTTTGAAGGTAACGGTTTACGGTGCAAATCAGTTGGTGCCAGGATTTCAGGTATTTGATGCCGTCTCTTCTGGCAGTGTTGAGATGGGGCACAGCGCAGCCTATTACTGGAAGGGAAAGGTGCCTGCTGCGCAATTTTTTACCAGCATTCCTTTTGGACTGACAGCGCAGGAGATGAACGCTTATCTGCACCATGGCGGTGGGCTGGAACTTTGGCGCGAACTTTACGAGCCGTTCAACCTTATTCCCTTGGCCGGAGGAAACACGGGGGTACAGATGGGGGGCTGGTTTAAAAAAGAGATAAACAGGGTTGAAGACCTTGAAGGTTTGAAAATGCGTTTGCCGGGTATTGGTGGCGAAGTATTACAGCGCCTGGGTGGCGTTCCGGTCAGTTTACCGGGCGGCGAACTCTTTACTGCATTGCAAACCGGCGCCATTGACGCAACAGAATGGGTTGGGCCCTCTAACGACCTGGCCTTTGGCTTCAATAACGCGGCTGACTTCTACTATTACCCGGGCTGGCATGAGCCAGGCTCCAGCCTGGAGTTCTTAATCAACAAAGAAGCATATGAGACCTTGCCTGAGGACTTGCAGCAGATCGTGTTGGCGGCAGCCAGGGTGGTCAATCATGACATGCTGGATGAATATACGGTTAAAAACATTGCCGCATTGCAGGAGCTAAAGCGTCAAGGGGTCGAGATACGACGTTTTCCATCAGAGGTACTGCAGGCATTGCAGCGGGTGAGTGCTGAGGTGATGGCTGAACAAGCGGCGCAGGACCCTGCTATCGATAAGGTTTACCAACATTTTCTGGAGTTCACCTCAGGCGTTCGCGCTTATCACGAAATAAGCGAACGGGCCTACCAACAGGTTTATGAGTAGCGAAAACTCTTCCTTCTCATGGAAGAGGGTGGTTGCTGCCACCCTCGCTCTCGATGCCAAAGTACTCTTTTCTGAGTTATATCAAGGCTAATTTTTAACCAATTGTTTTCTCGTCTAAACTCTGAATTTAATCACCAAATCGCGATAGCTTGCTATGTACGAATAATGTTAAAATTCGCCGGATTTACTGTTTGCCGTGTGCAAGCCGACAGGATTCAGGAGCGCAAGCTCTATCTTGTCTGCGGTACCAACAGACAGGTGAATTATGCGCTCAGTTTTAAATCCCGTTAATTTTTAGTGTGTTAAGGCTATGATAAGTATTAAAAAAGGACTCGATGTTCCGATAGCCGGCGCTCCTTCGCAGGATATTCATGACGGCCCTAAAGTTACTAGGGTTGCCGTGCTCGGGGAGGAGTACGTCGGAATGCGTCCCACGATGCGTGTTCGCGTTGGCGATCATGTCAAGAAGGGCGACGTTCTATTTGAGGATAAAAAGAACCCTGGGGTTAAGTTTACGGCACCGGCAGCGGGTGAAGTCGTAGAGATTAATCGTGGGGCCAAGCGTGTACTGCAATCTGTAGTTGTTCGCATTGAAGGTAACGATGCCGTTTCCTTTGCGAGCTACTCGGATGCAGACATCAGCACCCTGGATCGCGAAAAGGTTGTCGAAAACCTTGTGGAATCAGGCTTGTGGACAGCGTTGCGTACGCGTCCATTCAGCAAGTCGCCCGCCATTGACAGTGCGCCCAGATCTATCTTTGTAACCGCTATTGATACCAATCCACTGTCAGCGGATCCTGCAGTCGTGATCGGTGAGGCGGCATCTGCGTTTGCTACCGGCCTTAAAGTGCTGAGCAGACTGACTGATGGCAAAGTATTCGTTTGTAAAAAATCAGGCGCTTCATTGCCAAGCGTCGAAGCAGAGCGCACGGAAACACACGAGTTTGCGGGTCCTCACCCTGCGGGATTGGTGGGCACTCATATTCATCTGCTCGACCCTGTTGGCCCAACCAAGACGGTTTGGCACATAGGTTATCAGGACGTTATTGCGTTTGGTCAACTGTTCACCACGGGTGAGCTGCCAACTGATCGTATCGTTGCTTTGGGTGGCCCTCAGGTCACTAAGCCGAGACTATTACGTACGCGTTTAGGCGCTGATTTGGCAGAGTTGACTGCAGGCGAAACCGCTGAAGGCTATAACCGTGTCATTTCTGGCTCGGTGCTGAATGGTACCCATGCTCATGGCCCTCAAGGCTTTCTTGGCCGCTTCCATTCGCAGGTGACTGTGCTATTGGAAGGCTATGAAAAAGAGTTTATTGGCTGGTTGCTACCTGGTAGTGACAAATTCTCTCTGACCCGTGCTTTCCTAGGTCATCTTTCACCGAAGAAGTTGTTTAACTTCACCACGTCTACCGGTGGTAGTGATCGTGCCATGGTGCCAATCGGTAACTATGAGAGAGTAATGCCACTGGATATCCTGCCGACGTTGTTGCTGCGCGACTTAATCGCTGGCGACACAGACAGTGCCCAGCAGTTGGGTTGTCTCGAGTTGGATGAGGAAGACCTGGCGCTTTGTACTGTGGTTTGCCCTGGTAAGTATGAGTATGGCTCTATCTTGCGTGAGTGCCTGACCACGATTGAGCGAGAGGGTTAAGAAAATGAGCCTCAATAGTTTCTTTGAAAAAATCGAGCCGCACTTTGAACAGGGCGGTAAATACGAGAAGTTTTATGCCCTTTTTGAAGCGGCATACACAATCTTCTACACCCCTGGTCTCGTAACCAAAAAGAATACACACGTTCGTGACAATATCGATTTGAAACGAATGATGATCACTGTGTATCTGGCACTATGGCCAGCGTTGTTCTACGGCATGTACAACGTGGGTCTACAGGCGACTTCTGCAGTGGCAGCTGGGTACTCACTGCCGGACGTATGGCAGGTAGGCCTGTTTGAGATGCTGGGCGGTGAGTTGACCGCTGATTCAGGTTGGGGAAGCCAAATTTGGTACGGTGCCTGTTTCTTCCTGCCCATCTATCTGACGGCATTTATTGTCGGTGGTTTCTGGGAAGTACTTTTTGCAAGTATTCGTAAGCACGAGATTAACGAGGGTTTCTTCGTTACGTCGATTCTGTTTGCGCTGATTGTTCCTCCGTCACTGCCTCTCTGGCAGGCGGCTCTGGGTATCACCTTCGGTGTGGTAATCGCTAAAGAAGTGTTTGGCGGAACCGGACGTAACTTCCTTAACCCTGCGCTTGCAGGGCGTGCATTCCTGTTCTTTGCTTATCCGGCTCAGATTTCAGGTGATGCAGTCTGGACGGCAGTAGATGGGTTCTCTGGTGCGACTGCACTCAGCCAGTGGGCTGCGGGTGGCCAGGAAGCGCTTATTCACGCCACAACCGGCGAAGCTTTGACTTGGTTGGACGCTTTCTTCGGTAATCTGCAAGGGTCTATCGGTGAAGTATCAACGCTGATGCTGTTGATCGGTGGCGCCATCATTATCTACGCACGTATTGCATCGTGGCGCATTGTTGCTGGTGTGATGGTGGGCATGGTTGCGACAGCCTACCTGTTCAATGCCATCGGCAGCGAAAGCAACCAGATGTTCAATATGCCTTGGTACTGGCACCTGGTTGTTGGTGGATTTGCTATCGGTATGTTCTTTATGGCGACAGACCCGGTATCAGCCTCGTTCACCAACCAAGGGCGTTGGGCCTACGGTATCCTCATCGGCATCATGGTTGTCATGATCCGTGTAGTGAACCCCGCCTTCCCTGAAGGAATGATGCTGGCAATCCTATTTGCCAACCTGTTCGCACCGCTATTCGACCACTTTGTGGTGCAGGCAAATATCAAACGGAGGCTTGCACGTAATGTCTAAAGGTAATGATTCGATCGGCAAAACGCTGTTTGTCGTTATCTCACTCTGCTTGGTGTGCAGCTTGGTGGTATCTACCGCCGCTGTTGGATTGAAGCCAAAGCAAGTTGAAAATCAGGCGTTGGATAAGCAGCGCAATATTTTGCGTGCAGCAGGGTTGCTGACAGCGGGTGCCAATATTGGTGATGTGTTTGCCGAATCCATTGATGCCCGTGTGATTGACCTTAATACGGGTGAGTACGTTGAAGTTGATGGCAATACCTACGATCAACGGAAAGCGGCTAAAGACCCTAAAGCCAGTCAAAAGCTTGATTCAGCTGACGATCTGGCGTCAATCCGTCGCCGTGCAGATAAGGCGAGCGTTTATCTGGCAAAAGATGCCCAGGGCAACGTGACCTCTATCATTCTGCCGGTTCACGGTTATGGCCTGTGGTCCACCATGTATGCCTTTGTTGCTATCGCACCGGATGCCAACACCGTTCAGGCATTGGTTTACTACGATCACGGCGAAACGCCGGGTCTGGGTGGTGAGATTGAAAACCCCGCCTGGGCTGGCCAGTGGCAGGGGAAAAAGCTGTTTGATGATTCTTGGCAGCCTGCCATTCAGATCGTTAAAGGTGGTGCTCAGAGAGACAGTGCGCATCAAGTTGATGGCTTGTCAGGTGCGACGCTGACAGGAAACGGTGTGCAGAACACCTTTAATTTTTGGCTCGGCAATAAAGGCTTTGGTCCATACCTGGCCAAGCTACGTCAAGGAGGCCTGAACAATGGCTAGCATCAAAGAGATGAAGCAGGTGTTGTTTGCACCTGTATTTGCCAACAACCCGATTGCACTTCAGGTACTCGGCGTATGTTCAGCGCTGGCGGTGACCAGCAAGCTGGAAACTGCATTGATCATGTCGCTGGCTCTGACTGCGGTAACAGCGTTCTCAAACCTGTTCGTATCGGTCATCCGCAACCACATTCCCTCGAGCGTTCGTATCATCGTTCAGATGACTATCATCGCGTCATTGGTAATTGTTGTTGACCAAATCCTGAAAGCGTTTGCTTACGATGTAGCCAAACAGCTGTCAGTATTTGTTGGTTTGATTATTACCAACTGTATCGTGATGGGCCGCGCTGAAGCTTATGCGATGAAGACGCCGCCTTTGATGAGCTTTATTGACGGCATCGGTAATGGCCTGGGTTACAGTTTTATCCTTATCGCTGTGGGTGGTGTTCGTGAACTGCTGGGCTCTGGGAGCCTACTGGGTTACGAAATCATGCCGCTAATCACCAACGGTGGTTGGTATCAAGCGAATGGCCTGCTGTTATTGCCTCCTTCGGCATTCTTTATCATTGGCTTGATTATCTGGGCGATCCGCGCGTTCTACCCAGAGCAAGTGGAAGCGAAGGACTGAGGTAGACAAGATGGAACATTATATTAGTTTGCTGGTTCGTGCGGTGTTCGTTGAGAACATGGCACTCGCTTTCTTCCTGGGTATGTGTACTTTCCTGGCTGTGTCCAAGAAAGTAAAAACTTCCTTAGGTTTGGGTGTCGCCGTGATTGTTGTACTGACAATTGCTGTGCCCGTGAACAACCTGATTTACAACTACGTATTGGCTGAAGGCGCGTTGGCGTGGGCTGGCTTGCCGGAAGCGGACTTGAGCTTCCTCGGCTTTATTACATACATCGGTGTGATTGCCGCGCTGGTACAGATCCTTGAGATGACTCTGGATAAGTACTTCCCGCCGCTATACAACGCACTGGGTATCTTCTTGCCACTGATTACTGTGAACTGTGCCATCTTCGGTGGCGTGATGTTCATGGTTGAGCGTGATTACAGCTTCGGAGAGTCGGTTGTGTACGGCTTCGGAAGTGGTGTTGGATGGGCGTTAGCGATTACCGCACTGGCGGGTATTCGCGAGAAGATGAAGTATTCAGATGTTCCTGACGGACTGCGTGGTTTGGGTATTACCTTTATCACCGTAGGTTTGATGGCGCTGGGCTTCATGTCTTTCTCAGGCGTTCAACTTTAATTGGCAACAGTGATAAGAGACTAAGGAAAAGACGATGGAAATTGTTCTTGGCGTAAGTATGTTCACGCTAATCGTCTTGGCGCTGGTATTTATAATCCTGTTTGCCAAGTCGAAGCTGGTGAGTAGCGGTGATGTAACCATCGCCATCAGCGAACATCCGGATAAAGATATTACCGCACCAGCCGGCGGCAAGCTGCTGAATGTGCTGGCTGATTCAGGCATCTTTATCTCCTCTGCCTGCGGTGGTGGTGGCTCTTGTGGTCAGTGCCGTGTTGATGTGTTTGAAGGCGGTGGTGATATTCTGCCTACCGAATTGGATCACATTACCAAGCGTGAAGCTAAGCATGGCTGCCGTTTGGCCTGTCAGGTTAATGTTAAGCAGGACATGAAGATTGGCCTGGAAGAGGAAGTGTTCGGCATTAAGAAGTGGGAGTGTGAGGTTATCTCCAACGATAACAAAGCTACTTTCATTAAAGAGCTGAAACTGAAGATTCCTGATGGCGAAAGCGTACCGTTCCGCGCGGGTGGTTATATCCAAATTGAAGCACCAGCACACCACGTGAAGTACAAAGACTTCGATATTGAAGAAGAGTATCGCGGTGACTGGGAGCGTTTTGGTTTCTTTAATCTAGAATCTAAAGTTGATGAAGAAACTATTCGTGCGTATTCAATGGCTAACTACCCTGAAGAGCACGGCATCATCATGCTGAACGTGCGTATCGCTACGCCGCCACCTAATAACCCAAGTGCCCCATGCGGTAAGATGTCGTCATTCATCTTTAACCTCAAGGCCGGTGACAAAGTAACTATTTCTGGTCCATTTGGTGAGTTCTTCGCTAAAGAGACAGATGCGGAAATGGTATTTGTAGGTGGTGGTGCAGGTATGGCACCTATGCGTAGCCACATCTTCGATCAGCTGCGCCGTTTGAATAGCGATCGTAAGATGAGCTTCTGGTACGGTGCTCGTTCCAAGCGTGAAATGTTCTATGTAGAAGATTTCGACATGCTGCAGGAAGAGAATGATAACTTCCAGTGGCACGTTGCGCTGTCAGATCCACAGCCAGAAGACAACTGGGATGGCTACACAGGCTTTATTCACAATGTTCTGTTCGAGAACTATCTGAGGGACCACGAAGCCCCTGAAGATTGTGAGTATTACATGTGTGGACCACCGGTGATGAACGCAGCGGTGATCAACATGCTCAAAGACTTGGGTGTTGAAGACGAAAATATCTTACTTGATGACTTCGGTGGTTAATTAAGAATGGTCTTAAGATCACTGACAAAATGGCTGGCCCTGTTCGGGCTGGCCTTTTTTATCTCTGGGTGCAACCCAGAGCCAAATGCCAAAGATGCTATCCGTCTGACGGGCAGCACCATGGGCACTTTTTATCATATTACTTTGGTATCTGAGCAGCCCGTAGATCCTGTCAGTTTGCAGGCGAAGATCGATCAGCGTTTAGAGTTGGTCAATGACCAGATGTCGACCTACCGACCAGACTCTGAAATAAGCCAGTTCAATCGCCAGGCCAGCACTGATCCTTACACTGTGTCTGTTGAAACAGCTGCAGTATTTCAGGAAGCGCTGCGATTGGGAGCGCTGACCCATGGAGCCCTGGATGTGACGGTGGGCCCATTGGTTAACCTGTGGGGGTTTGGTCCTCAGGCAAGGCCGGAAGAGATACCTACTGATAAGGAGATCGCTCAAGCCAAGTCTTTGACCGGATTTCAAAGGCTTCATGTCGTCTCTGATACTCAGGTCCAGAAAGAGCTACCAAATCTATACGTTGACCTATCTTCTATTGCCAAGGGGCATGGCGTGGATGCAGTTGCAGAGCTACTTGAGGTTGAAGGGATAAACAATTATTTGGTTGAGATTGGCGGCGAGCTCAGAACGCGAGGCGTCAATGCTCACGGTATGCCCTGGCGTATTGCTGTGGAGAAACCCGATACGCAGGAGCGAGCAGTGCAGCGTATCATTCAGCCGGGCGCCCATGCGGTGGCTACTTCGGGCGATTATCGCAACTACTTTGAAGACAACGGTGTCCGCTATTCACATACCATAGACCCGCAGACCGGTGCGCCGATAAACCACCGACTGGTATCTGTGACCGTGGTTGCTGAAAGCTGCATGACCGCTGATGGTCTGGCAACAGCATTGATGGTAATGGGCCCTGAAGAGAGCCGCGACTTTGCTGAGTTGCACAAGTTGCCTGTGCTGATGATAGTAAAGACGGATGAGGGCTTTATGGAGTACACTAGCCCGCAGTTTGAACAGTATTTAGCATCACAGGGGTGAAGCAATGCAGGTATTTCTACTCACTTTTGGCATGTTGATGCTGGTTGTTGCGGCAATGGCGATTGGCTATCTGGTGCAACGTAAGAAGATTTCAGGCAGCTGTGGCGGTATCGCATCGCTGGGCATAGACAAAGTCTGTGACTGCCCGGAGCCTTGTGAAAAACGCCGTAAACGCGAAGCCAAGGAAGCACGTCGACAAGAGATGCTGGAGAAGCATCGCATCATTTAAACGTCCACTATCTGGATTAAACAATAAAAGCACCGAAAGGTGCTTTTATTGTTTATGGGGCGCGACACTTTATGAAAATCTTTCTAGGCAAATTCATATCCTCTTAAGTATACTGTTTATGTATACAGTGTTTGGGTGGGGTATGTCGGATAAAGCGAGAAAGATTATCCATGTCGATATGGATTGCTTCTACGCAGCGGTAGAAGTCCGTGACAATCCCACCTTAGTTGGTAAACCGGTTGCTGTGGGGGGAGAATCTGATCGGCGAGGGGTGATTGCCACTTGCAACTATGAAGCGAGAAAGTTTGGTGTACGCTCAGCAATGGCCACAGCAACGGCAGTCAGGCAGTGCCCACAACTTATATTGGTAAAGCCCAGGTTTCAGGTTTACAAGGCTGTATCCAGGCAAATCCACGCCATCTTCCACCGCTATACAGAGTTGATTGAGCCGCTATCTCTGGATGAAGCCTATCTGGATGTATCTGATTGTGAGAGCTACCGTGGCAGCGCCACCTTGATTGCCGAAGCGATCCGCAGAGAGATTTTTGAAGAAACCGGTCTGACAGCGTCAGCCGGTGTTGCGCCGAATAAATTCATTGCCAAGGTCGCCAGCGACCAAAACAAACCCAATGGCATTTGTGTCGTCGCGCCCGACGATGTCCCGGCGTTTGTGGAAGCCTTGCCTCTCCGAAAAATCCCTGGTGTGGGGCCGGTCACTGAACAGAAGCTGGCAGAATTGGGACTTAAGACCACGGCTGACGTACGTATGCAAACACCCAAGGTGCTACAAAAGTGGCTGGGGCGTTACGGTGATGTGCTTTGGAAGCGAAGCTTTGGTATCGACGAACGGCCCGTTGAAACCAGCAGGCTTCGACGTTCAGTGGGCGTCGAAACTACGCTAAGCGAAGATATTGGTTCGCTGCAGCAGTGTAAGTCAGTGCTTTCAGACTTATTACCTGAGTTAATTCAACGGTTGGACAAACATGACCCAAAGCGCAGGATCCATAAACAGGGCGTAAAGCTAAAATTTGCTGATTTCCAGCAAACCACTGTCGAGCAAACAACCACTGAGCTGAGACAAAGCCTGTTTCTGGCGTTAATGGATAAGGCGTTTGAAAGAGCTGATGGTCGAAAGATACGTTTGGTTGGGCTGAATGTTGGACTGCCAGAAGAAGAGGGGGAGGCGATACAGCTTCAGTTCGAGTGGTAGTTTGCATAGGGTCTGTTGACCTTTGCTGTTTGTTTTTGCAGCAATGTGTTGGCGATTTAGGCGAGGCAGAGGCTGTGAAGTTGAGTGGCCCTCAACAAATAGCCGATAACGAAGCATAAATCGCCAACAAATGCTGCCCCTTCTTTTGAAGGAAATGGGGTTCGTTGAAACACGCTTTGAGCTGCGTCACTCACTACTTTCTTAGATCGCTAAGTTACGTAGCTCATTTCTTGCTCAAAGCGTGTTTCATTCGAACAAAATCCATACATGAAAGGTCAACAGACCCTAATAAAAATCGGAGCCCTTAGGCTCCGATTTTTTGGTTATTAAGTTTGGCGATTAAGCCGCTTTAGGGATCGCTTTTAACACGCCCTGCAGCAGTGTCCAGTAATCATCGACACTGGCGATTTCTACCTTCTCATCAGGTGAGTGTGGGAACTTAATGGTTGGCCCAATAGAGACCATGTCCCAGTCAGGGTAGGCTGCTTTGAACAAACCGCACTCCAGGCCCGCGTGGATAACCATGATGTTTGGCGTGCTGCCAAACAGAGATTGGTAAGTCTCTCTGACCGTCGTCATTGCGACGGAGTCGGTGTTTGGTGCCCAGCCTGGATATGCGCCGTCAAACGACACGGTGGCACCAGCCAAGGCTGCGATAGCGGCATGTTGGTCAGCCACTTGCTGGCGGCCTGTGTCATCCAGCGAGCGGATAAGGCACTGAATGGAGACATTCGATTCTTCAGTTGTCACAACACCCAGGTTGGTCGATGTTTCAACGACGCCCTCGATGCTGTCACTCATACGAATCACACCATGGGGCAGGGCACAGACAAGGTTAAGCAGCTGAGTTGCTGAGCTTTCAGTGAAAGGCAATGCCGTTGTTTCGGTCTGCTCGACAGTGAGCGCCATGCTTGGCTCTTGCACTGCTAACAGCTTTGAATGTTGTGCGAAAAAGCGTTGAGCCGCTTCTGACAGCTCGGTTTGCTTGTCGGCATCGATTCGCAGTGTGGCGTCGGCCTCACGGGCTATCGCGTTGCGAAGACTGCCACCAGAAACAGTCACCAACTCGATATCGAATTGCTGGGACAGATGGCGGATCAATTGGCCCATCAGTTGATTGGCGCTGCCGCGGCCCAGGTGAATGTCGCAACCAGAGTGGCCACCTTTGAGGCCGCGAATGCTGAGTGCCAATGCCGCCTCTTTGCTAGTTACGGCTTTGCGCTCAATTGGCAGGTTTAAGTTGGCATCAACTCCGCCAGCACAGCCCATATACACTTCGCCGTTTTGTTCCGAGTCTGTATTGATCAGGATCTTGCCTTCAAACCAATCGGGTTTGAGGTTAAATGCGCCCGTCATGCCGGCTTCTTCATCAATCGTCAGCAGCACTTCCAGTGGGCCGTGAGCTATATCATCGCTATCAAGAACCGCCAGTGCAGAAGCCATACCGATGCCGTTGTCTGCACCCAGTGTTGTCCCTTCGGCTGTGACCCATTCACCATCTACGTAAGGACGGATCGGGTCAGTGGTAAAGTCATGGACAGTGTCGCTATTCTTTTGTGGCACCATATCGAGGTGCGCCTGCATGATTACCCCCTGACGATTTTCCATGCCTGAAGTCGCAGGCTTGCTTATTTTAAGGTTACCCGTGGCGTCCTCTTCAATTGCGAGGCCTTTTTCGTTAGCCCAGTGCTGGATCCAGCTGGAAAGCGCCTGTTCGTGTTTTGAAGGGTGAGGAATAGCGCAGATTTGACTGAAGAAATGCCAGATTGGGCTGGCTTTGGTTGCTGCTAGTTGATTCACTGAGTTCTCCTTATCGGCATCGCTCTGCCGTTAGGGCAATACTACGAGAGTGGAAAATCCAGCACCAGAGACTTGGGTCAACTCAGCGGCGGAATAAATAGCAATAATGTAAAGCTGTGATCACATAGGTTGGCATGGGTGACGCATGTTTGGTTATTTGTTGACTGATATCAACCGTGACAGTTGCACCCTTGCGTTAGATCGCGATAATGGCGCTCCATCAGCGGTGCATGATTTAACGCTCGCGAAACATTCAATCCTCATCTATATCTAGATTGGCCTTGGATTGAAGATAAATAAGAATAATCGAGACCTGACAGCCTCTGGCTGCCAGGCTTTTTTGATAACTGCGTGAAAGAACAGGAAGCAGAAGATGCTTGAGAAGTTGTTTAAGTTAGCAGAGCACAAAACCGATGTGAGGACCGAGGTAATTGCCGGTTTGACCACGTTTTTGACCATGGCTTACATCATTTTTGTAAACCCAACCATTTTGTCTATTGCAGGCATGGACCATGGTTCGGTTTTCGTCGCTACCTGTTTGGCTGCTGCCGTTGGCTGTTTTGTCATGGGGCTAGTTGCTAACTACCCCATCGCGCTCGCGCCGGGTATGGGGTTGAATGCATTCTTCACCTTCTCTGTCGTTATCGGTATGGGCCACACGTGGAATGTTGCATTAGGCGCCGTCTTCCTGTCAGGTGTCTTGTTCGTGTTGCTGAGCCTGTTCAAAGTGCGCGAATGGATTATCAATTCCATACCCAAGACGCTAAGAATGGGCATTGGTGCTGGTATCGGTTTGTTTCTTGGCCTCATTGCGCTTAAAAACGCAGGTGTCATTGTTGCGAGTGATGCAACCCTGGTGACTTTGGTTCTGTCTTTAACGCCTGAACAATTGGTAGATATGACGGCCAAATTGCGCGAGGTGAACCCTTTCCAATCTGACCTATTGCTATCTGCGAGCCTGGCGGCGCTTGGTTTCTTTATCATCATTGGCCTTGAATCCCGCAAGATTAAAGGCGGGGTGATGATTGGTATTCTGGTTGTGACGCTACTCGGGGTTATTTTCGACGATATGATCTCTTACCAAGGGATCGTAAGTGCACCGCCAAGCATGGCACCGACTTTCTTACAGCTTGATATTACAGGCGCCTTTGAAGTTGCCATGATATCTGTGATTTTTACTCTGCTATTTGTTGACCTGTTTGACACTGCCGGTACGCTGACCGCGGTTGCTCAACGCGGTAACCTCACAGATGAAAAAGGTAATCTGCCAAGGCTGAACCGGGCGCTACTCGCTGACTCGACTGCGACAGTGGCGGGTTCATTACTGGGTACTTCCAGCACAACCAGCTACATTGAAAGTGGTGCAGGTGTGGAAGAGGGTGGTCGTACAGGTCTTACTGCGGTTGTTGTCGGTGTCTTATTCTTATTGGCGCTGTTTTTTGCGCCGTTAGCCGGCATGGTGCCTGCATATGCAACTGCCGCGGCTTTGTTCTACGTTGCTGTTCTGATGTTGTCTGGTCTGAGAGATGTTGAGTGGAAGGATATCACTGAAGCTGCTCCGGCGGCCGTCATTGCTATCATTATGCCGCTTTCATTCTCTATTGCTCACGGTATTGCCGTGGGTTTTGTTTCGTACGCAGCGATAAAAGTGCTCGCAGGCCGTTACAGAGACATTAACGTTGCTGTTTGGGTCCTAGCGGCACTATCAGCAATCAAGCTGGTTCACACTCACTTATTTTAAGAGAACTGTATGAGTTTCAAAACCAACAAAGAGTTTTTCGTCTCATGGGAAGAGTTTCACCGAGCCACTAGGGAGTTGGCACACCGCCAGCTTCCAGCTAATCAGTGGAAAGGTATTATCGCAGTGACGCGTGGTGGATTGGTGCCTGCGGGCATTTTGGCCAGAGAGTTGAATATTCGTTATATCGATACCGTGTGTATCTCCAGCTATGACCATGACTCTCAACGTGAACTGAAAGTACTGAAAGGTGCAGAGACTCCAGACGGCGAAGGCTTCTTGGTGGTGGATGATCTGGTGGATACCGGTGAAACCGCAAAAGCAATTCGTGAGATGTTCCCTAAAGCCAAATTTGTCACTGTATACGCTAAACCACAGGGACGCCCTTTGGTCGATGAGTATGTTGCAGATGTGGAGCAGGAAACCTGGATCCAGTTCCCTTGGGATATGCAGCTGAACTACATCGCTCCTATCGCAGAGTCCGAGGGCAAGTAAAAAAAGCGGAGGTAGTACCCGATATGGTCCATAGGCCGGCAATGGATATGAAAGAAGACTCGGTGGGTGCTCGCGCAGGTGTGCAGCGCAGCCGAGAAGCTGAAACATCCACGGTAAGTGGTAACCGAGATAAGGATTGGGTACCTCCAAAAGACCTGCACTGGTATAGAGAACACCGCTTTTTGCGTTGGATTCTTGCTGGTGCAGATCCCATCACCGTCCAAGAAGTTCTGGCCCGTATCGCGGCCTCAGATAACCCCAGAAGCTACGAACAGCTGCTTGATACCGTTGAAGGCTACCGCTCAGGTAACTGGGTCTATGAATGGAGCCAGGAAGCGGCCAAGTGCAGGGCTGAAGCAAAAGAACTTGAAGATGTCAGCCATCAGGATGCACGTGATGCACTGTTGCGGGCCTCGCTCTACTACACGATTGCCAGCTATCCCCACCTCCGTGATGACCACCTTGCTCTGGAAGCAAGAGTAAAAGCGAATCAAACCTACCGCTCAGCAGGCCGCTGGTTTGCATGCCCATTGCGCATACTCGAAGTGCCGTATAAAGGCCATAAAATCATAGGTAGCCTGCATCTGCCTCACGATGACTTTCCGCCGCCCGTGGTGATGGTATGTGGTGGGGGAGATGTCTTACAGAGTGGCTTCTTCCACCTGTTCGACAAAGTACTGCGACCGGCGGGTTTTGCCATGCTGACGGTCGATATGCCTGGGGTTGGTCACAGCGAGCGCTGGCCTATTAATGAAGATGTGTCCCGCTTGCACCAGGAAGTGTTGGAGTATCTGCCTAATTGCCCTTGGGTAGACGATAAACGTGTCGCCATGATCGGTATGCGTATGGGGGGCAATATTGCTACCCGGCTGGGATACCTCAGGCCTAACCTATTGCGTGCCGTCGTAAACATCGGTGGTCCCTTGCATCAGGTCTTCGTTAATGGTGACTTCACGTCAAAGATATCACCCATGCTCAAAGATCAGATTGCTTCACGGCTCTACTCTGATGCCACTGAGATGAAGAACTTTGCCGTGAAAGCGCAAACGTTTTCCTTGGTTCGGCAGGGGATTTTGTCGCGCAGGAGTCGCATCCCAATGTTAGCTGTTGGGATGGAAGGTGATGAGCAGTTTCCTGAGTCTGATATCAAACTGATGGTTCACGCTTCGCCAAATGGTGAACGCATTCGCGTCGAACGTGCCGATATGATCCATAGTATGGAGAATGCATTCTCGCAGAGCGTGGACTGGCTTAAGGCTCATATGAAGTAACGGAGACTCGATTGCCACCCTGCTTCTTGGCTTTTTGAAGGGTGGTGTTTGCCTGAGACAGCAGTTTCTCAATCACACACGGGCCCTGTGGAACTGCGGGTACGCAGCCAACGCTGATGGTTAATACCTTGTGTTCAGAATCAACATTAGCAATTTGCAGCTGGATGATCGCTTGAATCAGTTTTTCACCGACCACCTGAGCCCCAGGCTTGTCTGTATCGGTTAAAACAATGGCGAAAGTTGCACCACTGAGCCTGGCAACTAAGTCTGTCGCTCGATGCAAATTTCCTTCCAAGGTTCTTGCTACCTCTTTGAGTGCAGTATCGCCCATGGCAACACCATAGCGCTCGTTGAAACTCTTAAACATGTCTAAGTCGCACACACCAAAACAAAGGTTGGTGCCAAGCTGACTGGCTCTTGCCCACTCCTGGGCCAAAAACTCTTCTAACCTTTGTCGATTGGCCAAGCCGGTTAAGGTGTCTGTTTTGCTCAGTAACTCGACCTGGTGGGACAGCTTTAACAACTTGTTGTCTTGCAGCTGAATATGAGCCAAAAACTGGTTGCACTCCCTGACCAGCCCAAAGCTGTTGCCATTGAGTGTGACTGGGTGGTGATAGTCCGATTCCAGGTTACGCTGCTGCAGTGCCTGCTTGAGGGACTTCACTGGCGTAATAAACTGGCGGTGTACTAACACGGCCAGCAGAGTCAGGGCTAACACCCAACCAACTAGAAGCATAAGCTGAGCATTACCCAACCCCAGAGGGGGACTGGTTTCTGCTTTTACCTCCCAAAGCATAAGTGGGTTGCCATCAATATCATTAATCACCCAGCGCAACATACCAGAGGCTCGGACGGGTGAGCGTTGTTGATAAGGCTCCAGTGCCGCTGCGGCTCTGCGTAAGTTGGCTTGTGTATTTTTGTCGTGAAGCCAGATGACACGGGCGTTCTCCCCCTGCTCAGATTCCCACACGTCTATTCTTGTTGCAGTCCAGAGTTGTAGAGCAATCGCGCGGTAACCTGTCGCTGTGTGGGTATCGACGATCATCGCCGGGCCCGAAGGAGTATTAAACCAGCTTAGAGCGCTGTTTTTTTCACTATCTAAGCCATTCAGTAGCTGGCTTAGCAATAGCGTTAATCTGTCCTCTGTGATCCTGTTTCCCGAGTTTGGATCTATGCCCCAGGCCGCCACCAGCTTCTGGTCGGCATCCAATAACCAAGCAACGTTGTACCAGCGTGAGGCGTTATTATTTGGGGCTGACAAATCATCTGGGGTTAGGCGCTTGGCTTTTTCTGTAAGCAGAGAATGTTCTGCATTGAGTAATAGCCGATAGCGCTCGAGCTGGGCGCGGTCCAACTGGTCTGTTGCACTGATTTGAGCGGGCTGAAACCAGAGCACTCTCACTGACAAGAGAGTCAGTAATCCTAGTGAGAATGCCAGTACAAACAGGCCGATTAGCCTAACGGTTATCTTGGTCATGGATTAAATCCAATTAGGTTACTGCTTAACTATAGCGTCTTAATTAATTTCTTGAACTAAAACGTGCACTTAGCGACTTTCAATCGCGCTGGTTTGATGCGCATGCCTCGTTTTTGGGCGCAAACAGTGTGCGGTTCGCACAGATTCAAGTCAGGTCGTTAGGATTTTCGTTAGTGTCATACCAGTGTCATCCGGCTTTTTTAGCCTTGGCTCGTTTATTGCTGTCAGTAAATTTTACACTTCTGTTTGGAAAGGACAAATAAGCGAGGATTGCATGAAGTATTGTCTTAGTATTCGTCACGTTAGTGTTTTCTTAGTATCTCTATTTTTTCTATCAATTACGGCGGTGAATGCTGCCGATCATCAAGCCCTTGATGGGTACCAGCTGCCGGATCTATCTAACTGGTGTAGCTTGCGCCAAAAGGAGTTGAGCTGTGCTTCGATCCATGAACAGCTTGCTCTGCAGGGGATCTCGGGTTCGGCTTTTTGGATGGGTAAAGTCAGCGCCGAAGGGGCTTTTGGCGAAGGCGACTTCAAAACGGCTGCACATTGGTACAGCGTCGCAGCAGAAGATGATCACCCTAAAGCGATCGGAGAGTTGGCGCTGCTCTATTACCACGGTGCTGGGGTAGAAAAAGATTATCAGCTGGCGGCAGAGTTGCTGCGAAGAAGTGCGGATCGTGGCGAAGTAGAGGCATTGTGGCACTTGGGGCGTATGTACCATTTTGGTCGGGGTGTGCCGCAAGACCATGCTCAGGCGTTTGACTATTTTAAGCAGGCCGCTGAGAAGGGATCTGCCGCGGCAGCACATACACTTAGCTTCTATTATCAAAACGGCATCGGCATCGAAGTCGATAAAAAGTCAGCCATGTACTGGCGGTATCGCGCCATGTTTACTCAGCAAAATCCAACCTTTGGTTAAAACTTCCTCCGTTCCTGCTATTGCCAGCCAAGGGTGACTCGCAGTATCCTGCGGAGTCCCTCTTCGGTAAAGAAGGCTTTACAGTTAATAGCAGGAACGGATGGTCGAAATCTCCTCAAAATACCCTAGGGTAGTTGTCAAGCTCGGCACCAGTGTGTTAACGGGCGGCAGTCTGGCGTTAGACCGTGCGCACATGGTCGAATTAGTCAGGCAGATCGCTCACCTGCACAAATCTGGGTGTGATGTAGTGCTGGTCTCATCGGGAGCCATCGCCGCCGGGCGTGAGCACCTGGGGTTCCCAACCTTAGGCAATAACGTTGCTGCTAAACAGATGCTTGCAGCTGTGGGTCAAAGTCAGCTAATTCAGTCGTGGGAGCAGTTGTTCAACATCTATGGCTTGCATGTCGGCCAGATCCTGCTGACCCGCGCTGATCTTGAGGATCGAGAGCGATTCCTAAACGCTCAGGACACACTAAAGACCCTGCTTAAACATCGCATTGTTCCAGTTATCAATGAAAACGATGCGGTGGCGACGGCTGAAATAAAGGTTGGGGACAACGATAACCTTTCCGCTTTAGCTGCGATTCTAGCAGACGCCGACCTTTTACTCTTGCTAACGGATCAGCCAGGCCTGTTTACGGCAGATCCCAGAAGTAACCCTGATGCCAAGTTGATTCGCGAGGTCGAGACGATCGATGAGACGCTGCGAAGCATTGCGGGCGATAGTGTGTCGGGTTTAGGGACTGGAGGCATGGCCACGAAACTGCAAGCCGCGGATGTCGCCAGACGTGCCGGAATCGAAGTGGTGATCGCTGCTGGGCATCATCCAGAAGTTATTGTGGGGGCAAGCCAGGGCGAGTCAGTTGGTACGCGCTTTTTAGCTCACCCAACACCGCTTGAGGCACGTAAACAATGGCTATTTGCTGGTCCCAAGAGCAGTGGGCGTTTAACGCTGGATGCCGGTGCGGTAAAAGCGATATGTGAAAAAGGCTCTAGTTTGCTGCCAGCAGGCATTATGTCGCTGGACGGCAAATTTGCACGGGGCACCTTGGTCACCATGTGTGATGAGCAGGGGGCTGAGGTCGCTCGTGGAATTAGCCGTTACGGTGAGGGCGATCTTCGCCAGATTATCGGCTGCCACTCAGAACAAATTTGTGAACGATTACAGGTACATTACGGCCCAGTTATTGTCCATCGTGACGATCTGGTGCTGGTTTAATTGCAGAGGATGCGATGAGCGAATTGCAACAATTGGGTCAGCAGGCAAAAGTCGCCAGCTACCAACTGGCTACGGCCAAAACTGAATCTAAAAACAAGGCGCTGTTGGCTATTGCCGATGGCCTGAAGACTCGTCAGGAAGAGATCCTGGCTGCAAACAAACAAGATATTGATGCCGGCAGAGCCAATGGTCTGACCGAAGCGCTGCTGGACCGTCTGTTGTTAGACGAGTCACGTTTGGCAGCCATAGCTGCAGATGTTCGCAGTGTTGTCGAGTTGCCTGATCCAGTAGGAGAAGTTCTGGAAGGACGCTTACTGGAGAATGGTTTGCGTTTGAGCCGTCGACGCATCCCCGTAGGTGTGATGGGTGTTATTTACGAAGCGCGCCCAAATGTGACCATTGATGTCGCTGTGCTGGCATTGAAAACTGGCAATGCAGCTATCCTGCGCGGTGGTAAAGAGACCGTAAACTCGAACCTGGTTCTGACAAAGGTGATTCAGGATGCTCTGGCCGAAGTGGGTTTGCCGCAACATGCCGTGCAGTACATCGAAAATCCTGATCGCGCTTTGGTGTCTGAACTGCTGCGTCTTGACCAGTATGTCGACATGATTATTCCTCGTGGCGGCGCGGGTCTGCACCGCCTGTGCAAAGAGCAGAGTACGATTCCTGTTATCACAGGCGGGATTGGCATCTGTCACCTGTTTGTTGATGCGAGTGCAGAGTTGGATCGCGTGGTAGACGTGGTTGAAAACGCAAAAGTTCAACGTCCAAGCGTTTGTAATGCGCTTGATACCCTGTTGGTACATGAGGCGGTGGCGGCTGAACTGTTGCCGAAAGTGGCTGCACGTTTGGCTGAGTCTGGCGTTGAATTACGCGCTTGCGATAAGAGCCTGCCCGTTCTGGCAGATTGCGATGTGAATGCGGTACCGGCTGGACCTGAAGATTTTGACCAGGAATGGCTGGCGTTGATTTTGGGCGTGAAGGTGGTTTCCGGTCTTGATGAAGCTTTGATGCATATTCGTGAGCACAGCAGTGAGCACTCAGACGGTATTCTCACCAATGACATGGCGAATGCAACCGCCTTTGTAAACAGCGTGACTTCTGCCGCTGTCTATGTAAATGCGTCTACGCGCTTTACCGACGGCAGCCAGTTTGGCCTCGGTGCTGAAGTGGCTGTGAGCACGCAAAAACTGCATGCCCGAGGCCCTATGGGGCTCAAAGAATTAACCACTTATAAGTGGGTGATTGAGGGTGACTATACCGTTCGAGGCTAGTTGCTTGTTGATATAAGAAAAGGCGCCATTGAGGCGCCTTTTTTGGTTTAAAGTAATACTCCGGCCATCAGTATCAAAGCTGGTCCATACCGGCGACCTTGTGCCAGTAGCCGTTACACTCCTGCTTTGTCAGTGGTTCAAACGCTGGCGCCTCCAGCTGTTGCTTAAATGCAGTCACCACGGGAGCGATATCCAGTTGTTCAGGGCTGATGCGGGCAATGTCGACAAACTCCGCCATGGTGGGCATCTCATTCTTGAGGTTGTAGCTCAAGCCTGATTGAGTTTCCAAGCCATTGAGCGTAAACAGACGTTCACCTTCCTGACTATCGACGCCGCGGCCTTGTGGGTAGTTGATACAGCATTTCTCACACTTATCTTTAGGTCTGTCTTCAGAACGAGCGGTAAAGCAGCGCGCTGAATAAGCCAGTGGCAAGTGGCCGTGGGCCTGAACTTCCACTTCGAACTGCTCCCTGATCCCTTCCTGTTTGGCTTCATCCAGTAGGGTGCGCAGCCACTCTGATGATAACTCGACGGGCATTACCCAACGGCTCATGCCCATGCTAAGTAATCGTTTTAGTGCGGAAAGGTTGTAGCAGTTGATTTGGCTACCTACCACGAACGGCAGTTTTCGCTCGTGCATCTGTTGCACCGCCGCCATATCATTGGCTTCAACCAACAGATCGCCGTTATCACAGTATCGGCTAAGCTCTGATAACTCAGATGGCGCCGATATCAGGGCTAACGTCGACAGCACGATCTGTTTATCACTGTTATCTGCAAGTGATTTGGCCAGCTCAATCCAGTCTGGCGTTGTCAGTTCTCGGCGCTTGCTGCAGACAACTTCGCCGAGATAGATGATATCTGCATCAGAATTAATGGCATTGTCATAAAACTCAGCAATATCTTGTTTTGGCCAAAAGTAACGGACCGGTCCCAATGAAATTTTCACGTTGTTTTCCTCGTTACTGCCATGCTCTGTGATACGGCCCCAAAGTGGTTTGGTAACCCTCTGCCAACTCGCCCAGCGCTTCCATGCTGCCAGCATCTGGTTTGTAGTCTTTGCCTTTTGCTTTTGCTTCGTCGATAGCCTGGCGCCAAGCCTGCGTTACTTGAGCTACATAAGCCGGGCTGCGCTGGCGTCCTTCAATTTTTACTGCAGAGATACCAGCTTCCAGCAGGTCTGGCAATAAAGCCAAAGTATTGAGGCTGGTGGGCTCTTCCAGTACATGGTATCTCTGATTGTCGACGTCGAAGCGCCCCTTACACAGGGTCGGGTAACCCGCATGTTCATCATCACCAAAACGATCTATGAGCACGTTATTGAGGCGCACATCCAGCTGGTTTTCCTTTGGCTCCCAGCGAACAAACTTCGCGGGTGAGCAGGCTCCAACCGTGTTAGGGCTTTCACCTGTCATATAGGAGCTGAGGTAGCAGCGCCCCTCAGACATGATGCATAAACTACCAAACGCGAAGACTTCGAGTTCCAGGTCCGTAGCACTCGCCAGTTGCTTCACCTGCTTTATCGATAACACACGAGGCAATACGACCCTTGTTACTCCAAACTGCTGCTCATACATGCGAATTGCGTCAGCGCTGGTGGCTGAGGCTTGCACTGACAGGTGGAGCTCTGCATCTGGATACTTATTGCTGGCATAGTCGAGTACGCCGATATCGGCAAGTATCAGGGCGTCAACACCACTGCCAACGGCTGCATCGACGGCATACTGCCAGCGCTTCTCTGCCCCAGGATGGGCAAAGGTGTTGATGGCGATTTGTGCGCGCTTGCCATGCTGATGGGCGTATGCAATCCCTTGTTCTAATCGCTTTTCATTGAAGTTCAAGCCAGCGAAATGGCGAGCATTGGTATCATCTTTCAGCCCCAGATAAACAGCATCTGCGCCGTGATCAATTGCGGTCTTCAAAGCGGGCAGAGTGCCCGCAGGACAAAGCAGTTCCATCTTTACTTCTCTAAGCCGAACATGGAGATGGATTGTAAGGAGTGGGGGGTGACACAGGCTTGACCTGAGGCAGTTTTTGCTAGGCTAACGATGTTTATACTGCCGGACATTAATTAAAAGTAAGGGGAAATCGATGTTACCCATTCGCATCAGGCACTGGATTGTGAGCAATGGCCCGACACTCGCAAGCCGACCTTTGAACCTGACACCATTTGCACTTTATAGACCTCTCATTGATCAGCTGCTTAAGACCCTTCTGGCAGAGCCTATTACCGAGGGAGAGTTGGACTTCTTGGAAGGACGTTGGCTGCAGGTTTCGATTTCTGACTTGAACTTGTCTTTTGCCGTGTCGGTTAATCAAGGACAGTTGTGTGTTTCACGTCAACGTACCGACAGTGATGTGTGCTTTTCTGCTGAGTTTAATGATCTGCTTTTGGTTGCTGCCCGCCGACAGGACCCTGACACGCTATTTTTTCAACGAAAACTGGATATTAGCGGTGATACCGAGCTTGGATTAGAGGTAAAAAACCTTCTAGCGAGTCTGGATATGGAAGTTTTACCCGCTTGGATGCAAAAAAGCACTCAAAATGCTGCCAACTGGGTAGAACAGGCCCGCGAGCATGATAAAAAGGTAATGCAGCCTGCCTAATAAATATAAAAAACTGCACATATAATGACCGGCTACTATTGATTTTTAGGTTTGTTTTGTTCCATTGACCAAAGAAAGTGCTCTAGGTAACAGTTATTGAAGCTGGTCGATCTCTACTTTAGCTGCTTATGGTTAAATGCCTGTCAAATTTGTGACACCTGTAAAATTTTTGCGGCTAAAACAGAGGACGCAGTATGAAGTTCGAAAAGTCTTTGTTAGCGCTGGCATTGGCCGGCATTCTTACCGCTTGTGGCGGTGGCAGTAGCGGTGGCAGTGAGGATCCCGTTGACCCGCCTGTAGAGCCCCCTGTAGAGCCACCTATTGGTGAAGTTGTAGAGATATCTGTTGACCTGGCTAAGCGTCCACTGGATGAGCGCCTCTCTTGCTATAAAGCTTCTGGTGAAGAAGCCTGTAACCTGCGCATCTATCAGGTGATGGTTGAGTCTTTTATCGATGGTGACTCTAACTTTGACTACAACACTGGATATGGTAACAGTCATCACAAAGGCGACATTCAGGGCATTATTAATTCCCTTGACTACGTTCAGTCGCTGGGCATGAACGCTATCTGGTTAACGCCAGTCTTCCAATCTAATACCAGTGATGCCCGTTTGAACGCGACAGGCTACTTTGCCGGTGATTACTTCAGCATTGATAGTAACTTTGGTACTAAAGAGCAGCTACAGACACTGGTCGACGAAGCTCATGCTCGCGGCTTGTATGTATTCCTGGACGGCGTATTCGGACACCACAGCGGCAATACTGAAGGCTCACCTGAAGGTCGTTCACTAAGCACTGATGGTCCTGCTCAGGGTAGCGGTCAGGAAGCGGTTTACCCCGATGACCTGGACTTCTACATCGAGGTTGCTACCTATTGGGTTAAAGAACTGAAAATCGATGGTTGGCGTCTGGACCAAGCGTACCAGGTGCCGGTTCAGTATTGGGATAACATCCGAACTGCTGTTGAAGATGCATCTGCCACGGTAACTTACACCAATGCAGATGGTGAAGAGGTGAATCCTCTTGGCTACATGGTGGGTGAGATCTGGCGCAGTGCCAACGAGATCGCAGATCAAGGTTACGGTCCGGCTAGCTCTCCAGCGCTTTACTCTAACTTTGATTTCCCAACTCGCTACTCTATGGTTCAGACCTTTGGTGTAGAAGAGAGTGGAAATGGCGATCGCCCAGCAACTAATTTGGATTCTGGACTGCTTAACCTCTTGGCATACCCAGATCATGCTCAGCCAAACCTGATGATGGGTAACCACGACTTGGTGCGCTTTGGTGACCTGTTGGAACGTGGCGACCTTGCTTCTCCATCTGATGATGCTTATTGGGCGCGTCACAAAGCGGCCTTTGCCTTCATGGGAGCCTACTCAGGCCCAATTACTTTGTACTATAACGAAGAGATTGGTGCTGAAGTCCCAGGTTTTGCAGATCAAGTTGGCAACACTGTTTGTGCCGATCAAGGTTTGTGTGATGACCACGTTGCTCGTTCAAGTGCTCGTATTGAAGGCGTAGCCACTTTGGTTGGTGAAACACCAGTTGAGCTGAATGCACAAGAAGCGGATCTGAAAGACTTCGTTACCGATCTGATGACTGTTCGTGCGGCGAACCCAGCGCTTTATAACGGCTCTCGTACACACATCTATTCAGATGCGTATGTTTACATCGACCGTAAAGATGCTGGTGATAACAACGTGTTGGTAGTGATTAACACTAAAGACGTTGAAGCTAATATCACTCTTGCTGGCACTGCGATTGGTAGTGATGGTGACCTGATTGAACTGATCAGTGGTGGTACCGTTGCTCCGGCTGCGGGCGAATATGCGGTAACACTGCCTGCATTTGGCGTGGCGTATTATGATATTGCTTCTCCAACTGCTGAAGGTCCTCAACTGGGTACCGGTGATGATCTGACTGGTGAAGGTCCGCTGGCTGATTGTTCCGCGCCAGATGCCGGTGAAGCAGGTCCTCTGGGTGTCGATATGTTTATCCGAGGTACCTATGAAGGTGGTAACAACTTCGGTGCAACCCCAGATAGCCATAAGTTCAGCTACAAGGGTGACAGTATCTATCAGGTTGTTATCTCTGAAGAGGCCAATACAGCATTTAACTTCAAGTTCGCTTCGAGTGATTGGAGTTCAGAGTTTGCCGTTGAAAACTCTGGTGCGGTTACGATTGGTACTGAGCAGACAATGGCTGTAGCTGCTGGTGCCGGTACCGAGTCAAGCATCTTCCTCCCTGAATCAGGCGACTATGTATACAGCTTCCGTATCAATGGCGCGCTTGACGGCGGTGAGATGATGGTAAGTCTGTGTGAGTAATCACTGACGCTGACAGAAAAAAGGAGGTCATTCGACCTCCTTTTTTTATGCCTCAGCACTAGCAGATTGCATTTATTGTTAGTTTGAAGTGTTTGTTGCGCTACTTTTTGATGTCGTAGAGACGGTCGAACTTATCCCATAACTGCTCTTCGCTTTCCTTGTGTTCAGGATCAGGAATGATGCAGTTCTTAATCGGGCAAACACTGACACAGGTGGGATCATCGTAATGGCCTAGGCATTCAGTACAACGCTCGGGATCGATCTCATAAATTGATTCGCCCATCGCAATCGCGTCGTTGGGGCATTCCGGTTCGCACATGTCGCAATTGGTGCAGGTGTCGAGAATTTTCAGTGCCATGTTCTGTTAGCGCTATTAAACCAGTCGTTGGGAATTGAACTCACGCCATTATCTCAAATTAATCAATGTAAATCCTGCTCGGTTACAAAGCTCACAAATGGTGGAGTTGACAACCAGCTGCTACTTTTTAGCTCTGGAGCTAAAAATTCCAACTGACTGAAAACTACTGCATAGATATTTCAAGGAGAGAAGCATGAAAATTTTGGTTAGGAAGTGCCTAGTTATCATTGTGTTATTAACCGGCGCTATGGGTTCAAGCTATCTTTATGCACACTGCCAAATACCCTGTGGTATTTACGATGACCATGCACGGGTTAAAGCGATGTTTGAGGATGCGGCGACTGTCACCAAGGCGGTTAAATTGATGGCTGAGCTAAATACCAAAACGGACGTTCAGTCTAAAAACCAGTTAGTGCGCTGGATTAACAACAAGGAAATCCACGCTCAAAAAATCATTGAAACCATATCTGACTACTTCCTCACTCAACGTGTTAAACCAAGTCAGAAAGACTATGCGGAGCGTTTAGCAAAGCACCATGCCGTTATTCTTACCGCAATGAAAGCGAAACAAAACTCTGATGCGGCGAGTGCCGAAGCGCTGGTGAAAGCGATCGAGGGCATTAAGGCTTATTACCCGGAGCATAAACACTAATAGAGCCAGGTAAGTGTTTAAAGAAGGCGTCACTACGGCGCCTTTTTTGTTATTTTACAAAAGCAAAAATCGTCATTGGTGTTAGCAAATTCGCGGTAACAGCTCGCCATCGGCCGGGGCCAAAGCGCGTTTCACTCCCAGTGATGATTCGATAATCACGGGGGAGGGAGCCGAGGTAATGACTCTGCCAATCATGGCTGCTTGGTCTCCTGCTGGATGGTTTCGCATGGCTGCCAGGCAATCTTCGCTGTGTTGAGCCGAAACAACAGCGATAAGTCGCCCCTCACAAGCAAGATGCAGAGGATTAAAGCCCAGTAGCTCACACATTGCGTTTACCGGGGCTGAGACTGGAATGTCTTGTTCTGACAACAATATGGAAAGTCTGCTCGCGGTGGCAAATTCATGCAGTACGGCTGCGACGCCACCGCGGGTGGCATCCCGCAACGATTTAACTCCGGGAATAGCAGCCAACATGGCGCAGACAAGTTGATGCAAGGGTTGGCAGTCTGACGCTATATCTGCATCTAAGGATAAGTCTTCGCGGCAGCTGATGATGGTTGCGCCATGCTCGCCTATAGGCCCGCTGACCAAAACATGGTCGCCTTCTGCGATCCTGTGCGTGCCAAGGTCGACCCCTGAAGCAATAACGCCCAGTCCACTTGTGTTGATATAGAGTTGATCAGCTTGGCCCTTTGGCACCACCTTAGTGTCGCCTGTGACAATTTGAACGCCAGCTGCACTCGCTGCCCTGGCCATGGATTGACACAGGGTTTGCAATTGCGACTGGAGCAATCCCTCCTCAATAACCATGGCGCAGCTCAAAACCTTGGGAACAGCACCACTCATGGCAACGTCGTTGACGGTGCCGTTTACTGCCAGGGTAGCAATGTCTCCTCCGGGGAATGTCAGCGGTGAGACCACGAAGGTATCGGTGCTAAAGGCCAGTCGTTCACCCGGTTGCAGTTGCCAGTTGAGTCGCGCCTGGTCTTCCATGGTCGCCAACTGACTATTATCAAACGTGGGTAGAAACATCTCTTGAATGAGGCGCTGCATCTCGGCACTGCCACCACCGTGGGCGAGCGTTATTCTGTCCGATGTCATAGCTCTACCTCTTGCTGGCGATATTGCCAATGTGCAGCGCAGGCTCCCTCCTCGGATACCATGAGTGCGCCTGCCGGATGCGTGGGTTTGCAGGCCCGCCCAAACAAAGGGCATTCATCAGGCGTCAGCTTTCCGCACAACACATCTGCACAGTGGCAGGGTGTGTGGTCAACGGTTTCCTCCTGGTCAGGCGTAGAAATAAGTCGGGTCGCATCGAAACGTTGGTAAGCCTTCACCAGTTGGTAACCACTGTGCCGCAACTTGCCCAGCCCCCGCCATTCCGTTGTTTCTGCCAGCTCAAATACACGGTCAATGGTGGTTTGTGCAGCGCGATTGCCGAAAACCTGTACCGCTCTTGTGTACTGGTTCTCAACCTCAGCTTTTCCTCGCTGCAGTTGGCGTAGCAGCATCAGGGTCGACTGCAGTATGTCTGCTGGCTCAAACCCACTGATCACCACAGGTTTATGGTAGGTGGCAGCAACGGATAAATAGGGCAATGCGCCGGTAATAGTGCTGACATGGCCGGGTGCAATAAACGCGTCTATCGCCGTGTCCTTTTCTTCCAGCAGCGCCAATAAAGGCGGCTCGATACACACATGATGTACAAGCAGATGGAAGTTTGAAACTTGCCGTTTATCCGCAGCTAGTAGCGTTGCCGCCGTGGCCGGGATCGTGGTTTCAAAACCGATGGCGAGAAAGACCACCTGACGCTCAGGATTATTGAGTGCGACAGCGAGAGCGTCCCGTGGCGAATAGACAATGCGTACATCAGCACCCTGTTCGCGAGCCTGGATCAGGCTGCCTGATGAACCAGGAACCCGCATAACGTCGCCATAGCTACATAGGATAACGTCGGGCTTGAGCGCCAAGGCGAATGCCTGATCAATGACCTGTATGGGTAAGACACAAACAGGGCATCCTGGGCCATGGATGAACTCGATCTCTTTGGGTAGTAATTTGTCGAGACCAAAGCGGTAGATCGCTCGGGTATGGCCACCACATACTTCCATTATTTGCCAGGGGCGGCAGCGGGGGGGGATATCATCAAGCTGATGCTTGATCGCGCCAAGCAGCTGTTTGATTACCTCGCTATCACGGTATTCATCAACAAACTTCATTTATCCGTTCCAGGCAGTTCCAAGTGTGTTGAATTTGCTGGCTGGCCATCCAGTTCGGCGATAAGTGCCAGAGTCTGTTTTGCTTCCACTTCGTCTATCAGTGCGAGGGCGAAGCCCACATGAAATAGCACCCAACGCCCCTCTAAAGGTGTATTCGGGTGTTCCAGTAGTAAGCAGCTGATATCCACTTCTCGCCTGACACCGCCGCAGTCCGCCAGGGCCAGGCCATTTTCGGCATCGGTTATATGCAGCAGCTTGCCAGGGAGCGCCAGACACATATCAGTCACCCTGAAGCTGACAAAGCCAGTTCAGCCAATCTTCAATACCAGCGCCCGTTTTTGCTGAAAGCTGAATCACGGCAATGTCAGGGTTTAACCTCCTCGCATAGGTGACACATCCGTCGACATTAAAGTCTACATAGGGCAGCAGATCCGTTTTGGTGATGACCAGCAGGTCCGCCTGATGGAAAATGTGTGGATACTTGAGGGGCTTGTCATCTCCCTCAGTGACAGAAAGTAAAGCGACTACTGCAGTCTCTCCCAGTTCAAAGTGGGCGGGGCAGATCAGGTTGCCTACATTTTCGATAAACAGCAGGCCGCCATCCTCTAACGGCAGTTGGTGTAAGGCATTGTGCACCATTTGTGCATCAAGGTGGCAGGCGCTGCCTGTTTGGATCTGTACTGCCGGCACGCCGACTGCTCGGATACGGTTGGCGTCTCGCTCTGTGTGTTGATCGCCTTCTACGACTGACGTTGGGAACCGGCCCTGGAGCTGCTTTAGGGTTTCGACCAGCAGTGTTGTTTTTCCTGCCCCGGGACTGGATATTAGGTTGATCGCTGACACGCCAGCCCGCTCGAGCATATTGCGATTGTGCTGCGCAGCGGTGCGATTCGCCTGCATTAAATCATGGTTAAGATCTTCGGTTTTTGAGCTGTTGTCTGTGACTGCCTCAGCTTGTTCACAGCCGCAATGGTCGCACATATCTGCCTCCTAGCGGTTACGGCCCATCTGTTTGCACGGATTTAATTATCAACTCTTCGGTTTCACTTAGGTCTCTAAGCTCACTCTCACATTGGGGACAAAAATCCATCCAGTTAGTTACAGTGTAGTTGTTACCGCAATTGCGGCAGTGCGCCTGTGCTGGGGCTCTTTCTATCGCGAGTTTCGCCCCCTGCAGCAGAGGCGAATGTGCGACTGCCTCAAAACAAAACTCTAATGCATCGGGCTCGACGCAGGTCAGGCAGCCAATACGCAGATTTATCTGTCTGATCTTCACAACTGAGCTCGATTTCGCCCAGGCTTCAAGGGTTTCGCATAGTTGGCGACACAGGGTTAACTCATGCATAAAATCGCTCGGTCGCCTCTATTATCCGTTGGTGAATCGAGCAGCTGAAGAAGCTGGTCAATGGCCTCGGGCAACAACGCTTGTACCTCAGGGGAAAGCGTTGAGCCGAGGGATGTGTCTACCACCGAGGCGCCCAGTAGCGTGATGCGGGTAGGGCACTGCCCCAGTGGTTCAAGCAGTTGCAATAGGGGCAATAGCTGAAACTGGTGCGTTGAAAAGCTACACGGGTGGTTTTGCATGAAGGGCTGTTGCAGCTCTGCGAGTACTATTTGCCCCGGATTTCCCGGGTCATTGACTGCGTCGACGATAATCAGCCAGTCAGCTTGCGCGATTCGCTCGCTATGGGCCAGCAGGGATAGCCCAGCATTAACAAAGCTGGCGTATTGTTCGACTTTAGCCAGTAGTGAAGGATGTTGTGACATTAGCTCATACAGTGCCGGTCCAAATCCATCGTCTCCCTGTTCGCGATTTCCCAAGGCAAGTATCAGTATGTTTGGCGGAACGGACTTATTCATGCTTAGCCTGCACTGGCAGCCCGTGCTGCCCAGCCAATGGCTATTTGGCCCAACGCCAATCCGCCGTCATTGCATGGATACTGATGTGGCGACATGACCTGCATTTTGTGCTGCTGTAACTGGTCTACCACCAGATCCAACAGCAGTCGGTTCTGCCAACATCCGCCACTCAGCGCTATGGTGGTGACTTGGTGTTTTTTGGCCAGTTGCAGCAGTTGTTGGCTGAGCATGGCTGAGAACTGAAGATGGAAATAGAGGGCGGTTCGGTTTGGATCCTGATGCTGGACCATGTCGGTGATCAGATTGTGCCAAAGTGTTTTAAAGTCCCACTCCGGCGAGTTATCCATGGTTATCTGGCAACCGCTATTGAGGGCTTTTTCAGCACTGTTCTGCAGTCCCATGGCCGCCTGCCCTTCGTAGCTTTGCACTGTGGGAGCGCAACCAGTCAATGCAGCCACAGCATCGAAAAGACGCCCGCAGGAACTGGCTTTGGGGCTGTTAATCTCTTGTCTAATAGCGGCGCATAGCGGCTCTATCGGGTGCTGTTTGAGCGCTGTAAATGCTGGCAGAGAAAACTCTCGCCAGTGGGGTGAAAAGCTTTCCAGATGAGCCAGCAGATTGCGCCAGGGGTGTTTGGTTGCTTTTTCTGCGCCGGGCAAAGGTACCGCGGGTAACCCCCCAAGATGTTCAAACTCACGATAGTTTCCCAAAAGAAACTCACCCCCCCAGATTGGATGAGGACTGTTTGCAGGCGCGGCTCCAGTGCCATCCAAAATAAGGCCCAGGACCTTGTTTTCATCGAGTGGAATCTGATGCTCGGCCAAGCAGGCAGCCAAATGCGCATGATGGTGTTGTACCTCGGTAATCTCGCAACCGGTTGCTCCGGCCAGTTCACAAGCCAGCTCCCTGCTGATATATCCGGGGTGGGTATCGCAGCAGATATGGCTGAGATCAGAGGTAAACAGCTGACGAAGGTCATCAATTGAGGCTCGGCACTGGCGCTGAACTGACAGCGGTTCCAGATCACCGAGATAGGCACTGATGTAGACAAATCCATGACGACTGATGGCTGCCGCATTTTTGAGGTCGCCTCCCAGAGCAAGTACACCATGGCATTGGTCAAAGCCACGGGGTAGCTTGATTGGGGCAGGGGCGTAGCCTCTGGCCCGCCTTAATATCTGAACTCCTGAACCTGTACATTGCACCACCGAATCGTCGACACGGCGGACGATATGGCGGTTGTGTGTGTGGATGGCGTCGATACCACCAAACAAGCCGCTAGTCTGGTCTCTGTCTATCTCAGTTAGCTCAATTAGTTTTGTCAGTTCATTCAGCGATGTTGCCGGTGGCTCGCCAGAAAGGTTGGCTGAGGTCATCACCAAAGGGCCTTCGATATTTGCCATCAGCAGGTGTTGAATGGGGTTGGAAGGCAGCATCACGCCGGTACGATCTAGGCCGGGGGCTATGTTGTGGGGCAGGGCACTTATTCGCGACTGCAGCAACACTATTGGGGCGGCTGGAGAAGTTAACTGTTCAGCTTCAGACCTATTGATTTGGCAATAAGCCCCAACCTCATTGAGATCGTGCATCATCAATGCCAGTGGCTTCTCCGGCCGTTTTTTGGCCTTTCTAAGCCTGTTTACCGCGTCAACATTCAGGGCATCACAGGCCAGATGAAAGCCTCCTACGCCCTTAATGGCAATGACCCCGCCTTGTTTCAGACAGGCAGCGGTGTCAGCCAATGGCGTTGTTACATTGCTGGTCCCATTTGTTGTGTTAATAAGTGCTAACTGCGGACCACACGTTGGACAGGCCGTGGGCTGAGCGTGAAATCGACGATTGTCGGGTGAGGCGTACTCTGCTTGGCACGCTTTGCACATCACAAAGTCGGCCATTGAGGTATGGCCTCTGTCATAGGGCATGGCCTGGATGATGCTGTAGCGAGGACCACAGTGACAGCAGTTCAGCAGTGGGTATTGATAAAAGCGACTGTTACTGGAAAACAGCTCATCTAAGCAGTGGCTGCAGGTTGCTAAGTCAGGCAGAACATGGGTGTCGGCGCAGCTCGCCACTGAAGGCGCAATGGTAAAATCTTCCGGCGGTTTAGCAACAACTGTCTGTTCACAGGTAATGCTATCTATTTGTGCTTGTGGCGGCAGGTTGTTTCTCAGCTTAGCGACAAATTCATCCCGTCTGTCAGCTGGGAACAGAGAGACGATAACTCCTTCGCCACTGTTCATTACCTCACCGTTTAATCCCAGAGCTCGCGCCAGCTGCCAGACACACGGACGAAAGCCAACGCCTTGCACCTGGCCTCGAATATGAAGCTCTGCCATAGAAGTGCTCAAAATGACCAAACCCTTCTCTGGAATCAATAACATAAGTTTAGTTGGTCCAAGCAGTCCTGGTACCAAAATTAGTGCGCTATTGGACTAAACTTAAGCTATCACTCCAGCCTGCAGGGATGGCGTACCGGTGACTGAAAAAACACGGCAGTTACCTCTGTTTTTACCCCGAGAATTATTTCCCGAGTTGTTTGCCTGTCTGCAGAAAAATTTTGATCGGGTTGTTGGACCCATCGTCCACCAACATGCCGTGGTCTATCAGGAACTCGAGTCGTTAGCTCAACTGCCACAAGGTTTTAGAGACACCACAGAAGCGGGTCAGTATCGGTTGTATACGACCGGGTCGTTTCGCTTGTTTGATTGTGTCAGCAGTGCCCAGGGCATTAAACCCTGGTTGTTCCTGCCGGAAGAGCCGCTGTGGCAACTTAGCACCGGGGTGGATGCCAGCTTCGAATCCATACCGGTAGATGCGCTATCGACGGCATGGGTAGGTGCCAGGGCGTGTGATTTGGCAGGACTTAATCTACTCGATAAACACTTTCTGCATAACGGCTGCGTCGATGAGCGCTATCAGAAGCGCCGTGAAAAACTGTTTGTCGTCGCAGTGAACTGTCACCGTTCATTGGCAACCTGCTTTTGTGCCTCTACGGCCGATGGTCCCGAGGTGAGTGCGGGTTTTGATCTGTTGCTTGATGAGCTGAACCAAGGGTTTGTGCTGGTCGCCGCCACGGATAAAGCTAGGTCAGCGATTGCCGCTCTTGAATTGTCACCGGCGACTGCCGCTCAGATAGCAGCGGCAGACGTCGGCAGGGAGCAGGCCAGAAAGCAGCAACGGGTGATGCCTTCACCACATAAGTTAGCTGAACTTCAATCAGCCAACCTGAGTGTCGAGCATTGGCAAGAGGTGGCGGAACGTTGTTTGACATGCGGAAACTGCACGGCAGTTTGTCCCTCCTGTTTTTGTTTCAGAGCCACCGACGATACCCCGATAACCGGTGAGCAGCATCAACATGGCAGGCAGTGGGACAGCTGTTTTTCTGACAGTCACAGTTACATTGTTGGCAGCCAGGTGCACAAAACCGCTGAGCATAAATACCGACAGTGGTTGTTGCACAAACTCAGTTACTGGTTTGGTCAATATGGCCGCAGTGGTTGCAGTGGCTGTGGTCGCTGTATCAGCTGGTGTCCGGCGGGCATCGATCTGGTCGCAGAAGCCAATCGGTTATGTTCTGATGCTGGCGGCGATGCGGAGAGTGTGCGAGGTGATAACGGAGGGCCATATGATGGCTGATCCCTGGTTACCGATGCTGGCGGAGGTGATAGAAAACCAGCCCGAGGTTCCGGGCGTGGCGACACTGGCATTGCGACTGGTGGATGACCAGCAGCGGCAGGAGTATCGCTTCCAGTGGGGTCAATTCAATATGCTGTACCTGAAGGGGGTTGGCGAGATCCCTATCTCGATCATGGACTGTGAAGGTGACCATATCCTGCACACGATCCGAGCGGTGGGGCGAGTCAGCAATCGCATGGTCGAATTACAATCAGGTGACCATATGGGCTTACGAGGACCCTTTGGCAATCATTGGCCCTTGGAAGGGACTGAACAGCGAGACCTTGTGTTTATTACCGCAGGCTTGGGGTGTGCACCCGTTTTGGCGGCGATCCGTCAGGCAATTCTGCAACGCCAGCGCTTCAATCGCATCGTCATTTTACAGGGGGTTAAACACCGTCACGATCTGCTTTGGGAAACCCAGTATCAGGCCTGGCGGGATGTCCCCGATTGCCAGGTGTTACTGGCGGCCAGTGAGGAGCATGCCCATATTCCGCATTGGTCGATGGGCATGGTGACCGTGCTGTTGGAGCAAGCTGAGTTTGATATCAACCATTGCACGGTAATGATGTGTGGCCCAGAGCCTATGCTGCGGGCATCGATGCAAAAATTACTGGAGATGGGCGTTGATCCCCAACATTGCTTTTTAAGCCTTGAACGCAATATGCAGTGTGGTTTCGGCCACTGCGGACATTGCCAGATGGGCGACCAGTTCTTGTGTCGGCAAGGCCCCATCTTTCCTTACTCTCGGATACAGCGTTGGCTGGAAACACGGGGGATCTGATATGACAAACTCAGTTTCCCAAGGCAATAGAAAAGCTACGCTGGCGATCCATAAACTGACGTCCTGTTCTGGTTGTCAGGCGGTGATACTGAACCTGGGCGAAGATCTGCTGACATTACTGGAGCAGGTGGAGATTCTGCATTTCGTCGAAGGGGGGATCTACCAACCAGATGCCAAAGTTGATATCGCTTTGGTTGAAGGCAGTGTGTCGACGCCCGATGACCAGATTCGTCTGAACGCCATTCGAGAACACTGTCAGTTGCTGATTGCTGTCGGCGCGTGTGCCTGCTCTGGTGGAGTGCAGGCGCTGCGCAATGTAAAGCAGAGTGATGATTGGGCGGCCAGCGTTTATGCCGACAAACGTTATATAGATTCTTTGAGTCGTTCCCATGCCATTGCTGACTGTACCAAAGTTGATTTTGAGTTGTGGGGGTGTCCCATCAGTGGCAGACAGATACTGGCTGCGTTGTCGATGTTACTTCGAGGCGTATCGCCGATATCACCTACAGAAAAGCTCTGTCAGGAGTGTAAGCGCCGCCAGCAGGTTTGTGTTGTTGTTACTCAGGGAGAGCCTTGTATGGGGCCCGTCACCCGCGCTGGGTGTGGTGCTTTGTGTCCGCAATTTGGCGCTCCCTGTTATACCTGCTTTGGTCCCAGTGAGCAGCCAAACATGCAGGGATTGGCTCGTCGGTTTCAAGCGCTGGGGCTGCCACCACAGCGTGTGGCAGAGCGTTTCGTCTCCATCAGTGCAGGTGCGCCTGCGTTCGCTGATGCATATCGGGATTTGATGATTGATATCGCCAAGACAAAGGATTAACAGGGAGTTTTGATGACATGAGTTCAGAGCAGCAAGGCGATCGAGTCATTGAGTTAAACGTACCAATGATCACACGTCTGGAGGGGGAAGGCGCGTTGGTGCTCAAGGCGAAAGAGGGCAAGCTCGAATCTGTGCACCTCAAGATCTATGAACCTCCGCGTTATTTTGAAAAGCTATTGGAGGGGAAACACTTCACGGAACTCCCCCATATCGTGGCGCGTATCTGCGGGATCTGTCCGATCGCCTATCAGATGACTGCAGTACGCGCTGTAGAGACCCTGTTTGAAGTTGTACTGCCTGATTCGATTGCCGCACTGCGGCGTGTCACCCAGTGTGGAGAGTGGCTGCAGAGCCATGCACTGCACATTCACTTTCTGGCGGCGCCGGATTATCTCGGTTTTGACAATGTGATGGGATTGGCAAAGCGTTATCCCGAAGAAGTTAAGCGGGGTATGCGTTTACAGGCGTTAGGCAATGATCTGCTGCGGTTGCAGGGAGGGCGCTCGGTACATCCGATTGGACTGAAGGTGGGCGGCTACAGCGCGTTGCCCGATCCGAAAGTCATCGCTGAACTAGTCGAGCGTTTAAGCCAGGCAGAGGTTGATTGTCAGCAGTTGGCGCGTTGGATCGCGTCGTTACCTATCCCCGACGATAACCAAACGTTCCTGAGCGTGGCGTGCAGCGGCGACGGCAGTTACCCGATGAATGAGGGCAAGATCCGTGTTTCCGATGGGGCTGAAATCAGTGCGGATGAATACCCAACCCACTTTATCGAACATCAGGAACCACATTCCACCGCGCTGTTCTCTCTGTATCGAGGGAAAGAGCCTTACTTGGTTGGGCCATTGGCGCGGATCAATCTGAGCTTTGATCGCCTGCATCCAGCCGTGCAAACACTGGCCAATGACTTGGGGTGGCGTTTTCCCTCTCACAATATGTACCACAGCATCGCAGCTCGGGTATTGGAGTGCTACTACGCTGTGCTCGAAGCAAAATCTATTCTTGAGGGCATAGGTACCCTAACAATGATTGATGCTGCTGTTGAAGTGACACCAAAAGCGGGCCAAGCCAGCTGGGTGACAGAAGCCCCCCGTGGTTTGATTTATCACCGTTATGAGTTGGATAAAGAGGGTTATATCAAAGCCTGCAGCATTATTCCTCCCACCAGTCAGAACCAAGCCCGTATTGAGCAGGACCTGATCACCTCGGTTAACCGTTTTGGTCTTGACCACAGCGAGGAGGAGCTGAAGTTTTATTGCGAGCGGCTGATACGTAACTACGACCCATGTATCAGCTGCTCTGTTCATTTTTTAAAACTGCAGCTGCTCTCCTAAATCTTGCTGTGCGTTAGCTTACTGATTCTGGGCTTGGTCATTCTCCAGTGCCAGCACCACCTCTGTCATCTCCAACATGCTGTCAGGATTCAGGGAGATTGAGCCAATCCCCTGTTCCACCAGCCAGCGGGTGATTTGCGGAAAGTCTGACGGTGCCTGGCCGCAGATACCGATATATTTTCCTCGCTCGTTACAGGCCTTGATCGCCATCTCTATCATCCGCAGTACGGCTTCATCACGCTCATCGTATTGCGTCAGCAGACCTGAATCTCGATCAACGCCCAGAGTGAGCTGCGTTAAGTCGTTAGAGCCAATACTGTAACCGTCGCAACGTTCCAGGAACTTGTCGGCAAGAATGACATTGGCTGGGATCTCGCACATGGTGTAGACCTTAAGGCCGTTTTCTCCGCGTTTTAGTCCGTGACTTTCCATCAGTGCCATTACCTGGTCGAGGTCGCCAATGGTACGAGTGAAGGGGATCATCACGGTAAGGTTCGTGAGTCCCATACGTTCACGTACCTTCTTCACTGCCTGGCACTCCAGTGCAAAACAGGCTGCAAACTGGTCGCTGGGGTAACGACCCGCGCCACGGAAGCCAATCATTGGGTTCTCCTCTTTCGGTTCGTAACGCTCTCCGCCGATCAGGGCGCAATATTCGTTACTCTTGAAATCAGAAAAACGCAGGATCACTTTCTTCGGATAGAAGGCCGCCGCGATGGCGCCTATGCCCTCAGCCATTCGCTCGACGTAATAGCTTACCGGGTCAGGATAACCTCTCACTTTTTCATCGATGGCCGCTTTCACCTCTTCCGTCTGCTGTGCATATTCAAGCAGCGCCTGAGGGTGGATGCCGATGAGGTGGTTGATGATGAACTCGAGCCTTGCCAGGCCAACGCCATCGTTGGGCAGGGCGGCAAATTCAAGTGCCCGGTGCGGATCGGCGACATTCATCATGATCTGAGTTTTTGGCCGCTGTTTGAACTCGGCATCATGGGTTGTTACCTCGAAGGGCAGTGCTCCCTGGTAGACCCTGCCGGTATCGCCTTCGGCACAGCAGATGGTTACCATTTCCCCTTCGCGAAGTCGATCAACGGCATCGCCACAGCCAACAATGGCTGGAATACCCAGCTCTCTGGCAATGATCGCGGCGTGGCATACCCGTCCACCACGGTTGGTGACGATCGCTGAGGCAATTTTCATCACGGGCTCCCAATCGGGATCGGTGATATCCGTCACCAACACCTCTCCGGCTTCCAGTTCGTGCATATGGCTGGCTTCGAGCACAATACGCACTTTGCCTGTGGCAATCTTTTTACCGACACTCTTGCCGGTTACCAGCACATCGCTGTGTTCTTTCAGAGCATAAGTTTCAACCTGCGTCATGCCATTGCTGGCGTGCACGGTTTCAGGACGGGCCTGCAGAATAAACAGCTCACCACTGAGGCCATCTTTGGCCCATTCAATATCCATCGGTCTGGCTTTGCCGGCCCGAGCTGAATAGTGCTTTTCAATCAGAACTGCAGCTTTCGCCAGTCTAAGGACATCATCATCCTGCAGGGCGAAGCGCTGCTGCTCGGCGGGCGATACAAGGACATTTCGGGTGCTGACACCGTCATTCACCTTGTCGCTGTAAACCATCTTGATCGCTTTTTCACCCAGGTGACGGCGAACAATGGGGCGATTGCTGTCGTTGAGTGTGGGTTTGAAAACCAGGTACTCATCCGGATTGACCGCACCCTGTACGACATTTTCTCCCAGTCCGTAAGCTGCCGTTATCAGCACCACATCGCGGAAGCCTGACTCGGTATCCAAAGTGAACATCACGCCAGAGCAGTCTAAGTCAGAACGCACCATCTTTTGGATCCCGATTGAAAGGGCCACTTCCATATGGTCAAACCCTTTGTCATCGCGATAATTGATGGCGCGATCAGTGAACAGTGAGGCAAATACCTTACGCACGCATAACAGCAGTTGCTCGGCACCATGAACATTGAGGAAGGTTTCCTGTTGGCCAGCAAAGGATGCATCTGGCAAATCTTCTGCCGTTGCGGAGCTGCGTACTGCGACGTCTACATCGCTACCATATTCCTGCTCCAGCGCTGCATATGCCGCCAGCAGTTGCTGCTCCAGACCGGGGGGAAACTTCGCAGTTTTCAGGCTGTGCCGGATATGGCTGCCTGCTCTTTGCAGAGACTGGGTATCTCCCGGTGTTATGGTCGCCAGTTCGCGCTCAATCTCCGGCCGCAAATCATTGTGGTCCAGCAGGGCTCGATAGGCATCGGCAGTAATTGCAAAGCCATTGGGAAGGCGGGTCTCAGCATCGCTCAGCAGATCGTACATCTCGCCCAGCGATGCATTTTTGCCGCCAACCAAGGGGATGTCTTCAATGGTCAGATCTTTAAACCAGCGTATGTAAGTCATAAGAGAGTCCCTCTTCTTGTATGGTTTATTAATCCCTGCCTGAATTGTAGTTTGCGTCTCTGTTTCGGGCTGGGTGTCGGTAGCGATGCCAAAGTTTGTGTAGTTCATCCATTACGATCAGTGAAGTTGCCCATAACAGCAGGGTGCCCCACAGTTCCAGTGATACAGGTTGTAGCTGCAAAATGCTGGCTAAGCCCTCCGAATGCATGGCCCAGATATGGACACCCTGCGCACAGAGCATGCCGACCAGCAGGTAGGGGTTGCCAAAGAAGGGTTGACGGAAAACAGAGATGGTTTCTGAGCGGCTGTTAAAGACATGAATATTCTCAAACAGCACCATCAGCAGCAGTGTCGTGTTGCGCGCAGTTTCCACGTCCTGCCCCTGTTCTAGCGCGGTGATGAAGATAAAAAACGCCACGCCACCCATTACCACCGCGTTGACGATGACACGTTCAATCATCAACCGGTTGAACATAGCTTCCTGAGGAGGGCGAGGGGGCTTGTGCAGTTCGTTGCCTTCGGCGGGCTCAAATGCCAACGCTTTATCTTGAAGGCCGTTAGTGACCAAGTTTAACCAGAGCAACTGGATTGGCAGCAGTGGCAAAGGCAATCCCATCAATACCGACAGAATAAACAGCACGATTTCGGCGGCGCCGGTACTGATAAGCAGGAACACAACCTTACGGATGTTGCCGTATACGATGCGCCCCTGGCGAACACCCTCGACAATGCTGGAAAAGTTATCATCGGTAATGATCAGGTCTGCGCTTTCGCGCGCCACGTCAGTACCACGTTTACCCATAGCGACACCGACATGGGCGCGCCGTAGTGCCGGCGCGTCATTCACGCCATCACCGGTAACTGCAATAAAGTCTCCCTGTTGTTCAAGTGACTCAACCAGCATCTGCTTTTGCTTGGGCTCTACCCGGGCAAAAACGCTCTGGCCAGATACCAGCGCAGCAAGCGCTTTATCGTTTTTCTCGCAGTGTCCGAGCTCGGGGCCCGTCACTGCCCTTGTAGGTGGAGGGGAGAGTTCCAGCTGTTCGGCAATTGCCAGGGCGGTATCTGGATGATCTCCCGTTACCATGCTGACCTGAATACTGGCGCTTTGACAACTTTCTACCGCGGCCTTTACACCGGGCCGCAGAGGATCCTGCATACCGACAATGCCAAGGAAAGTCAGGTCTTGAAGCGAGTGTGCAATATCTGCGGGCGAGTTATCAAGCGTTCGGCTCGCTAATGCCAGGACTCTGTATCCTTTGCGGGCAAGCTCACTGGTCTGGCGCATGATGTGCTGTGGGTCTAAAGCAGTGCCATCAATGACACTGCTGCACAGGGAAAGCAGGCGCTCAACACTGCCTTTGACAAACAGTGTTGGGTGCTGGTCTAACTGGCAGATAGTTGCTGAGTAGGCATTCTCTGACTCGTAAGGGCAGAGCGCCAGTTGCGGATACTGTTTACTCAATATCGTCTGCTCAAACCCTAACTTGGCTGCCAGCACCAGAAAGGCGATATCAACGTTGTCACCTTCTGCTCGCCAGTTTTGATCTACTTTTTGCAGCACCGCCTCGTTGGCCAATGCACCACACAATACCAGCTGCTTCAGATATGCCTTGGTTTCACGATCTGCATTGGTTGGCAATATCTCACCATGCAGATCCATGCCTTCGCCCGTCGCCTGACAGTGGCGGTCATCGGGAAAGCGAATGTGTTGAATGGTCATCTCATTTAAGGTGAGGGTACCGGTTTTGTCTGACGCGATATGGGTGCAGGAGCCCAGCGCCTCGACCGCCAGTAGTTTACGTACGATAACGCCGACTTTGGCCATACGCCGCATACCAATGGCCAGCGCCACCGTAATTGCAGCCGGTAATCCCTCGGGGATCGCTGACACCGCCAATGCCACCCCCATCAGAAAAACCTGAGTGAGATCGTCACCACGGGCAATGGTGATCATAAACAACAGGGCAATGATAATGATGACGGCAATAGACACTCTGCGAGTAAAGCGCTCTATCCGCAGTAGTAACGGTGGCTTAGTGGCGCTATCACCGCCTACCTCGTGGGCTATTTGGCCAATTTCTGTGGTTGCGCCTGTCTTTTCAACTTCGCCAAGGGCACGGCCATGGCTTACCAGTGTTCCCGCAAACAACATGTTATGGCGCTCTGTGATCGGTGCATCGTCCATCACCTGGCCATCGACCCTTTTAGCCTGGGGTAAGGATTCACCGGTGAGCATCGATTCGTCACAACTCAATCCGGTTGAATCCGTGATGCGAATGTCGGCGGGAATTTTGTCTCCGGCAACCAGTTGTACAACATCTCCCGGTACCAGCTGTTGAGCGTCAAGTTTTTGCAGACATTCATCCCGGTACACCGACGCATTGCTGGGCACCATATTGCGCAGGGCTTTGGCAGCTCTTGCCGCGGAGTACTCCTGTACTGTGCCGATCACGGCATTCAGCAGTAGGACTACACCAATGAAGAAGCTGTTGATCTGCTGGTTGAGAAGCCAGGAAACAACCGCAGCAACAAACAGGACGTAAATAAAGGGGCTTTTGAACTGGCGAACAAAAATCAACACCGGGCCTACCTCCCGAGCCTCGGGAAGTTGGTTTAAGCCGTATTGCGCTAAGCGTTTTTCTGCTTCGGACGCGCTTAAGCCAGGCATGTTTGCCTCAGTGTTGTTATGGCGATTGGAGACGCGTTAGAGCGTTCGGTGCTTCACTTATCATTATAGTTTGTAGGGTTTATTGGCGCGTGTTTCGAAGGAGAGTTTTTGCTCCAATTCGGTTTAGATCAAAGAGAAGATCTAAACTCTGATCATGGTGCTAACCCCAGAGGCATACCATGCAACATCGAGTGGAAGGTGTACTGTTTGACCTAGATGGTGTTATCTACGATGCGGGCGGTGTGATTGCCGGTGCCGTTGAGACGATAACCTATTGTCGCGAACAGGAGATCGCCCACCTTTTTCTCACTAACACCTCCTCAAAACCGCGCAGTGCCATTGCCACACGATTGAATTCTTTGGGGATCAAGGTGGATGAGCGTCAGATTCTGACTCCTCCGATTGCGGCGGCAGCCTGGTTGTCACAAAGGCAATGGAAAGCTGACTTGTATGTCCCTGAATCGACTCTGGCTGATTTTACTGCGGTAGCCTGCTCGCCAGATCAGATCCCGAATGCCGTCGTTGTGGGAGATTTAGCGGAGCAGTGGAACTTTGCTTTACTCAATCAAGCATTTCGGCAGTTACAGCTAACACCGGAGATGGAACTGTTGGCCCTGGGTATGACACGTTACTGGAAAGCGGAAAATGGTCTTCAGTTGGATGCCGGGCCATTTGTTAAAGCGCTGGAATACGCCTCAGGTAAGACGGCAACCGTTATGGGCAAACCCGCCAGGTCCTTCTTTGAAGCTGGCTGCAGTGCGCTTGGCTTGCTGCCAGCGCAGTGTGTGATGATTGGTGATGACATCGCATCAGACGTAGATGCTGCACAGCAGGCGGGATTGGTCGGCGTATTGATTAAAACCGGTAAGTTTCAACCGGACGATCTGCGTTCACATCTGAAGCCTGATGCTGTTTTGAATTCCGTGGCGGAACTGCCTGACTGGCTATCAGAAACTTGCTCTGGAACATGAAAATGAAAAGGCGTCTTATGACGCCTTTTCATTTTCATCCTTGTCAGTTTTCGCAAAGGGCTGACGAGTGTCCTGGTCCTGTTCCAGGTTGCGCATCAGAATGCCAAATTCGACATCAATATCCTCAGGAATTGGCATCAGCACGGTATACCCCGAGCCTGGAGCCACCTCCATTGCTTCGCCTTTAGCATTCTGCATCTGTTCCAAAGTGAAAGTAATGTTGCCACTCGGAGTCATCAGCTCCAGGCTGTGGCCCACTTTAAATCGGTTTTTCACTTCTACCACGGCCAAGCCTGTTTCTTCATCACGGCCGGTGATTTCGCCTACAAATTGCTGTGACGTACTGACCGAGTGACCATATTCGTAGTTCTGCGTCGCACCGTGACGGTGGCGCTGCAAAAAACCTGTGGTGTAACCGCGATGGGCCAGGTGTTCCAAGCTTTGCATCAGAGTCGGGTCAAACGGCTTGCCGGCGACTGCATCGTCAATGGCACGACGATAGAGCTGTGCAGTACGCGCAACGTAATAGAAGCTTTTGGTACGTCCTTCGATTTTAAGTGAATGGACACCCATCTTGGTCAGGCGATCAACGTGCTCGATGGCTCGCAGATCTTTTGAGTTCATGATGTAAGTGCCATGCTCATCCTCAAATGCTGGCATGTATTCGCCCGGACGCATCTCTTCCTGAAGCAGGAACATCTGGCTGGTGGCGGGACCTTCGCCAAGTGTTGGCTCAACTTGTTGAACTTCAATTTCCTGGGCCTGACGGGCTGCTTCTTTAGGATCTACGGCTACCACATCACCGGTTTCGGTCTCTTTGGCTTCGTGGGCATCATATTTCCAGCGGCAAGCGTTGGTGCATGTGCCTTGATTAGGATCACGCTTGTTGATGTAACCAGAGAGCAGGCAGCGACCGGAATAGGCCATGCATAGGGCACCGTGAACAAACACTTCAAGTTCCATTTCTGGCACATGTTGGCGGATCTCTTCGATCTCATCCAGGGATAGCTCACGAGACAAAATAACCCGTTCAATCCCCTGTGTTTGCCAGAATTTCACCGTGGCATAGTTAATAGCATTGGCTTGAACTGACAGGTGAATGGCCATCTCTGGGAAGTGCTCCCGTACCAACATAATCAGGCCAGGATCGGACATGATCAGCGCATCGGGCCCAAGAGCCACCACTTCACCGACATCTTTGACAAACGTTTTGAGTTTGCTGTTGTGGGGGGAAATGTTGCACACCACGTACAGCTTTTTGCCAAGAGCATGGGCTTCATCGATGCCCTGCTTTAGTGTCGCCAGGTCAAATTCATTGTTTCGTACCCGCAGACTGTATCTGGGTTGGCCTGCATAAACTGCGTCTGCACCGTAGGCAAATGCGTAGCGCATGTTCTTTAAACTTCCGGCAGGTGAAAGCAGTTCAGGTACAAACATGGTGGAACCTTGATGTGTTGGTGTCTTCAGGGCGGCGAATTCTACATGTGACCACTTACTTCATCAATATTCTAGGCTAATTATCGAGCATGATGCAGTGGTGTGAATTAGCTCCGGTACCGGGGTGTAATCGCTGTGTTAAGATGCAGCGCAATCGCAATGATTTACAGGCGCTTGGCGCGAGAACGAGAACCATTAATGTCTGCTGAAGAAGCCCTTTTTCATATTCTTGAAGCACAACTCGATAATGATGAATTAGTACTGCCTTCTCTACCTGAGGTGGCTATACAGGTCCGCGATGCGGTAGACGACCCTGACAGTACGTTGGCTCAAATTGTTGATGTTGTAAGCAAAGATCCGGCATTGAGCTTAAGACTGATTCGAATAGCTAATACGGCTCACTATGCCAGAGCTGCTAATGTCACCACGTTGAATGCTGCTATTCACCGTATCGGTATGCGTGCGATTAAAAACATCGCAATCGCTATGGCACTCGAACAGCTTTTTGTGTGTAAAAATGACATTGTTCGCATCTATATTGAACGTGCTTGGAGCCAAGCGGTAGATGTTGCCGCTGCATCATCAGCGGTCTATGCAAACTACCGAGAAGAGCACCGTAGCCGTGAGATCTCTCCGGATACGCTGACGTTAATGGGATTGATCCACAATATCGGAGTATTGCCGATATTGCAGGAAGCACAGCGCCACGATGATGTGTTTGCGAACCCGACCTTTCTGGATCGTGCTATAGCAAGGTTTGGTGCGCGAATTGGCGGTGCCATTATGAAAGCCTGGGGATTCGGAACTGATTTTGAGCAGCTGGTGCGTGATTGGCGAGATATGTCGATTCAGCCTGCTGCGTTGAACTATCTGGATTTTGTTCGTCTTGGCACCATCTACGCCAAGGTAACCAAGGATGAAGGTATAATCGATAACGTGATGCATGTGGCTACAGAAAAAGGCTTGTGCGAAGACAGTGCGTCGCCGTTTGAGCACGAGATGTTTATGACACGTTTTCGCGAAGTAAAAGCTGCGTTTGAACAATAATCTAAAGAGGCTGTTGATCAGCCCAATGTTACCGTAATTGAGATATTTCTATGCCATCAGAAAACGCATTATTAGACAACCTTCTGGAGCAGATTAAGAGCGATGCATTGGTATTGCCGACCTTACCCGAGATCGCATTGCGTGTGCGGGATGCGGTAGATAATCCAGAGGCGAGCCTTCACAGTATCTCAGATGAGATCGCCAAAGATCCCGCGTTAACGGCGAGCATGATCCGGATCGCCAATAGTGCTTTTTATGCCCGAGCAGTGAAGGTGACGAACCTGAATGCAGCGGTAAATCGAATCGGTCTGGAGCAGGTTAAAAACACTGCCACTTCGATGGCGATGAAGCAGATGTTTATTTGTCAGAACGAAGTGGTTTTTGACTATTTTGACCGGTCTTGGTGTGATTCTGTTGACGTTGCCAGTGCTGCTGGTGCTGTTTTCGCAGCTTTCAAACAGAAGCGTCCAGGTACTGAGCTGGAGTCAGACACCTTATGTTTGATGGGGCTGGTACATAACATCGGTATCTTGCCTATCCTGGCCGAAGCTGAAAAGAACGTGGCTGAGTTCGCGAACCGTGCTTTCCTCGACCAGGCGATTAGAAAGCTGACCAAACATATCGGTGTGGCCATTATTAGAACATGGGACTTCGATAAGTCTTTCGCGGTCGCTATTGCGAAATGGGATAGCCTGGATTATCAGCCCGCGGCGGTCGACTATCTCGACTTTATCCGTATCGGCGCTATTTATGCGGGTCTGCTAGGGCAAGGGAGAGCGCAGGCAGATCTACTTCAGCCTTATCTGGAGAAAGGTGTGATTGACGACTTGGGTATCTTCGAGAGTGAAGATTTCCTTGAGAAGTATAACGAAACCAAGTCAGCGTTTGACGATTGATACCCTCCCACCGTTCTGAATTTAATTAAAAAAGGCGCCGCTCTTGATTAAGGAGCGGCGCCTTTTTACTGAAGAACTAAACTCAATCAGCCATTCAGTTCGCTGATCTCTTCACCACCCAGTGATTCCATCAGTTCAGGAATGAAGTTGGCTAACTCGCCACACATTAGCATGAAGTCAGCGTCGAACTTAGCGACAGCGTCGATATCGTCAGCGTTACCGCTCTCTTCACGGAGAATATCGTTAAACTTCAGGCGTTTGATCACCAACTCCTGTTCAAGCAGACAGGTCAAGCGTTCACGCCAATCTAGGGCCAGTTTGGTAACCATTTTGCCAGCTTCGAGGTGTGCATAGATTTCGTCGCTGGTGAGATCCTGTTGCTTACAACGAATCAAACCGCCATCTTCGCTTGCGTCACGCAGCTCGGCTTCTTCCAGCAGACCAAACCCGTCTGGAAGAGGGCCATTTTTAACCCACTCAGTCATACAGGCCGCAGGGTTGGTTTTGCTGGTCAGTGGAACGACAGGCAGGGAGCCCACGGTTTTGCGAAGCAGAGAAACGAGCTCGTCAGCTTTACCGGCGCTGGAGGCGTCTACCACCAGCAGATTGTTTGCTGGTGATATATAGGCAAATGTCATCTGGCTACGAGTAAAGGCGCGAGGTAGCAGCTGCATTTCTATCTCTTCTTTCAGCGTCTGCTGCTCTTTGCGCGGTACAGGGCGGCCCTGAGCTTCTTCGATTTCTGCAACTTTTGCATCCAGCGCTTCTTTAACGACCGCCGATGGCAATACACGCTCTTCACGGCGCATACAAACCAATAGATTATTGTTGGCGACGTGCAGTAGTGTTTGGCCATGTTTGCCCAGAGGGGTTACCCAACCAAGCTGCTGGCGGTCTTGGCTGCCACAAGGTTTGAATGAGAATTCGGTCAGTGCTGTTTCAAGCGAGTCTGCGGTGATGTCACAAGGACGACTAAAGCGATAAACGCGCAGATTTTTAAACCACATAATTAGTCCAGTTGATGTTCTTTATAGAGAAGGTACGGGAAGAAATTCGAGCGCTATTGAGCCACACTCAACGCGCTCGAGCAAGGATTAGCCTCGCACAAACGGATTTGAACGACGCTCTTCACCAAAGGTTGATTCGGGACCATGTCCAGGGACAAAACGTATCTCATCGCCCAGTGGGAACAACTTCTCTTTAATCGAAGCAATGAGGGTAGGGTGGTCACCTTTTGGAAAGTCGGTGCGACCGATACTGCCGCGGAAGAGCACATCACCTACCCATGCTATGGCGCTGTCCGCATGGTAGAAGACTACATGTCCTGGGGTATGTCCCGGGCAGTGGAGAACGTCCAGTGTTTCATTACCCACTTGCACCTGGTCGCCATCATTTAACCAGCGATTAGGTGTAAAAGTGCCCACTTGCGGAAAACCAAACATCTGGCTCTGTTGTGGTAGTGCGTCGATCCAGAACTCATCTTCCTTATGTGGCCCCTCGACGGGGAGTCCGCTGCTTTCGGTAAGCGTGGCTGTGCCACCGGCATGATCAATGTGAGCGTGAGTCAGCAGAATCTTGCTGAGAGTTACTCCCTCTTGTTTGATGGCTCCAAGTAAGCGATCGATATCGCCTCCTGGATCAACCAATGCAGCTTGCTGAGTTTCTGTACACCAGACAAGGCTGCAGTTTTGCGCAAAGGGGGTAACCGGGATCGTTTTGTACTTCAGAGCCATGGAAGAGTCTCATGCGACAGTTGGAAACTGCCGCATGATAGCAAAAATTTTGGTTAGCCGTTGCTGGAAACTGTATCTACGGTGCTTGAGTTTGCGTCTTGATTTGGTTCATCTCCAGAGCCACCTGCAGCGTCACCCGTGCCGCCATCATCAGCCATACCACCGCCACCCGAGCCGCCAGCGCCACTGCCGCCGCCAGCGGAATCATCCTTGAATGCGCTGTAGTTCTGCAGTTTGTTAACACGTGTAGAACTGCCTTGCTGCAGAATCTTGACCCAGTCACCGGCCAGGATTTCGTCTGGAAGTTCAGGATCAAAAGCCTGAACGACAGAGATGATGTCACCGCTTTCCAGTCGGATGGTGTACTCATGGCCCTGTTTTTCGGTCAGTGACTCTTCAGCCATGGCACCGATGGCTGCACCAATGACGGCGCCCGCGACTGCAGCAAGATCGCTGCCTTTACCATCACCAACGGCTGAACCCGCGATACCCCCGGCAACTGCACCAGCAGCGCCACCTGCACCTGTTTTTGTACCTTCGATATTCACGACCTGCACATCAATGACCTGGCCGACGCGTACCTGTTGAACACGACGCGCTTCTTCACGGTTGTAACTGCTGCCCGTTTGTGAACTTGGTGCGCAACCCGCCAGCAATGTTGCCGTGGCCACAATACTAACAATGAGGATCTTACGCATTGTGATCTCCTGAAAAGAACCCTTGTCCTAGTGTCTTTAAATTAGCGAGCTAACACCAGCGACTTTCTGTTACATAGCATGTCTATTTATATCCTTTGACATGACGCCATTGAGAATAACGTGACCTTGCCTAAACTAGGCGAAAACCATTGAGACCCGGTTATGTTGCAAATAACAAAGCAAGGCATTCAGTTATTACATCAGGGTGAAACGACTGAAATTCAAAGCTGGGGCAATTTAGGGATAAGAATTATCTGTTATAGGGGACGCTTTAACGACTCGATTCCCCAAGCGCTAATCCCTGAGCCAGATCGTACACCTGTTAATGCTGAGCTTAGCTCAGATCATGCGGTGCTGTATCACGCCAACCTAAAAGTAACACTAAGTGACACCGGCTACATCCGTGTCTTTGACCTTGAACGCAACTTTTGGGTGATTGAACAACAGGCTCCCCGGCAGTATCGAACGGCTGTCAGTGGATTGAATCATCTGACATTAGATCTGGTTGCTCATGAAGATGAATGTTTTTACGGCATGGGGCAGCGCAGACATGGCTACTTTAATCAAAAAGGTTGTGTGTTAGATCTGCAACAGCGCAATAGTGAGGTCAATGTTCCCTTTCTGATCTCCTCCCGTGGCTATGGTTTGTTATGGAATATGCCGGGTACAGGTCGAGTTGAGCTGGCTTCGAACCGCACAAGATTTGTCGCCGACGGCGCACGTCAATTTGATATCTGGTTTGCTGCCAGTGGCGATTTCTCCAAGTTAATGACTGCTTACTATCAAGTCACTGGACTTGTGCCAACTTTTCCCGCTTGGGCCAGTGGTTTTTGGCAATGCAAGCTCAGGTACGCCAGTCAGGAACATCTGCTGAATGTGGCGCGGTCGTACCAGCAGCGAGGTTTACCTCTGTCAGTTATTGTTATCGATTACTTTCACTGGCCAAAAATGGGAGACCTTTGCTTTGATCCTAAGTACTGGCCTGATCCGCAAGCCATGGTTGATGAACTCACATCGATGGGGATAGAGCTGATGGTCTCCATATGGCCCAGTATTAATCCAGAGAGCAAGGCAGCCAAAGAGTTAGCGGAAAACAGGTATCTGTTATCGACTTTTGATAACGAACTAGCCCTCAATTGTTTTGTTGATAGTGCCTCAGATGAGGCGGTTAACTTCTATTACTACGACCCCTCTTATCCAGAAGCACGCAAAGATTTCTGGCAGCGAGTGCAGGCTGGTTACCGCAAGTACGGTATCAAACTGTTTTGGTTAGATGCATGCGAGCCTGAAATGAACCTTGCAGATGCCCAACAATTAGTCTTTCACCAAGGGATTGGGAGCGAAGTTGCTTGTCTCTATCCAAAGTGGCATCAACAGGCATTTTACGAAGGCTTGTCGAATGACGGAGAGAATGAAATCTTAACGCTGTGTCGCTCAGCTTGGGCGGGAAGCCAAAAGTATGGTGCTGCGGTCTGGTCAGGGGATATCCCCTCCAGCTTCGAGAGTCTGCGGATACAAGTGGCTGCAGGTTTAAACATGGCGCTAAGCGGAATCCCATGGTGGACCACGGATATTGGCGGATTTTATGGGGGTAACCCTGAGAGTGATTATTTCAGAGAGTTAATCGTACGTTGGTTCCAATATGGCGTGTTCTGTCCGATCTTCAGGCTGCATGGGAAGAGAGACCCAGGTAGCGACAAAATGGGGGCAGACAATGAGTTGTGGAGTTTTGGTGAGCCTGCCTACGAGATTTTGAGCCACCTGCTGAGACTGCGGGAGCAATTGCGGCCCCATATTCATCATCACCTGTCGCAGATTAATGAAACTGGACGGCCATTGATGCGACCTCTGTTATTCGACTTTCCCCATGACGGTAACTGCTATGCCTTGGGTGATCAGTTTTTGTTTGGTGATTGTTTGCTGGTGGCACCTGTCATGACACAAGGAGCAGATCACCGAGCGGTGTATTTGCCTGAGGGCACGCGCTGGCGAGCCTGCGCTATTCATCCCGAAATGGATTCCGGTATACATTCTAAAGCGAGTATGCAAAACGGCGAAGACGTCACCTGGCTGGAGGGTGGACAGTGGCGGGATGTATTTGCGCCGTTAGATACTATCCCAGTATTTGTGGCTGAGGGCTCAGCGTTGGACTGTAACCCTCATTTTTAGGTGGGGACAATAGCTACTCGAAATGCTGTGGTAACACCATGGTATAACTCAACCCTTCACCGGCAGGGCTTGTGGCGGTTATTGTGCCGCCAAGTGACTGGGTAACCAGGTTATACAAAATATGGGTGCCAAGGCCGCTGCCACCGTGCCCACGCCTGGTAGTAAAGAAGGGATCAAATAGCTTTCTCAAGTTTTCAGGGCTCACGCCTTTACCTGAATCCTTGTAACCAATAACAACATGTTGGTTATTGATGCTGACATCGATAAAGATGTCACCACTTTCGGTCTCTTCAAACCCGTGGATCAAAGTGTTCATTATCAGGTTGGTAAACACTTGGGACAGAGCGCCAGCCCGGCAATGAAGTACAAGATCGCTTGGACAATGAATATGGAAGTTGGGCTCTTGGCGTTTGAGCTTGGGTTGTAGCGAGCGGATCACTTCTTCTATATACGACTTCAGATTTAAGTCGCGGATAATCTCGCTGGTTTGGTCTACGGCGACCTGTTTAAAACTGGCGATCAGCTCTGCAGCTCGGTGCAGGTTGGTATTTAATAGTTGGGTACTGTGCTGAGCATCGGCCAGGAACTCCTGCAGATGTCTCTGTGTCAGTGACTTCTCATTAAATTTTTGTTCCAGCTGTTTTATCCGGTCTTCCAAATAAGAAGAGGCGGTTACTCCTACACCAATAGGAGTGTTAATCTCATGAGCTACGCCGGCAACCAGATTACCGAGCGACGCCATCTTTTCTGATTCGACCAATTGTGCCTGAGTTGTTTTTAACTCATCTAATGACTCTGCTAACTCTTCACGCTGCTTTTTTAATGCCGACTGGTGCTGTTCCAACTCGCTTTTTTGACGGTCCACTTCTACCAAGGTGCGACTAAGGGTTGAAGTTTTTCGCGCAACATCCTGCTCAAGCCTGAGATTCTGATCATCAAGCTGTCTGTTGGCCTCGATGAGATTGTTTTGTGCAGTGTCTAATCCTTGTTTGTAGGCATCTAGTTGATCAACCATTTCATTGAACGCACGCTCCAGCATGGTTAACTCATTGCGTTCATCACTGGTTAGCTTGACCTTCACCGCACCAATATCTTCCCACTCAAGATCGCTGATCTGTTGTGTCAGGTCGGCCAAAGGGCGAGTCAGAATCCGGTTAAACACCAGCATCACAAGGAATATCAGAAAGAGTGTTTTAATCAGGGCGTTGCCAACCAGGAAAATCAGGTTGACCTTAATCCGGTCTATCACGACATCTCGGCTAGAGTAGATGGTGACATCGCCGAGTAGCGTTGCTCTGCCAGAAAACTCGAAAACTAATGGAAAAGTGAAGCCGAACAAACCGTGCTCTCCCTCTCTGAGGAGAGGCTCTGTGAGGTCTTCGATGGCGGGAAGATTTTGGCTGTTTGCCTGACGGCCGATTTCTATCATCTCCTCACCCGCTTCATCACGGATCGAAACACCCTCAATCATCGGCATGGCGACCAAGCCTTGGGCAATGGTCTTGGCCTGTTGAATATTGAGCTCCCAAATGGCGCGGGTCAGGCTGGCACTGAACGTCTTTTGAATGGTTTCTAGCTCACCAGTGATATAGGACTTGGTGTTGAAATACTCGACGGCCACTTGTCCACAGGTAACAAGAAAGGTCAGAACAAAATAGATGGAGAGGACCTGGTGAAGAAGTTTGCGAGAAAGACTGTTTATCTGCATGGCTACATCCGTCGCCCTATCAGTAGCAAGTTCCAATGCCAATTCATTAGTTCAGTTTGGTAAATAAACGATAAGAAGCCAAGTGTGCATAGTGAAAAATTACTAGTTGATCAAAGTGTTGCTGTTCTGACAGAGCGGTGTGGTGTGTTACTCATGGCACTAACATCCTGAAAAAGGAGGGAAGACACAAGGCAAAACGTTACTTCTGGTTTTCTGTTCACCTTAGTGCAACATTGGTTCAGTATCTTTGCACCATAGCAGCCACTTTTTCGTTAGTTTTTTGTATCCGACGCGAAAGCCCAAACAAGTTTAGCTCATATTTTGGTGTCTAGTGGGCTGTATTAACATTTTGATTCCCATCAAGAAAACGCGAAATCTTACTTGCTTCCAACAAGACCTTGCTAGTTTTAACAAAATGGTGACTACTGACATTAAACTGTCACAATTGCCTGACAAACTCTGTCGCATCCGAAGCCAAGGCTTTTTAAAAAGTTTTTCGGAATTTGAGAAACCAACAATATTTTGAATAAGGGATAGTCACAATGAAGCACTTCGCGAAAACTGCTGTTGCCGCTGCTCTCACTATGGCGTTTGCCGCTCCGGCATTCGCGGTTGCTCCGGTAACTGTTTACGGCAAAATCAACGCATCCGTAGGTTCTGAAGATTCACTGGACACTGACGGTTCTGAAACTGTTGTTAGCTCTAACGCCTCACGTTTCGGTATCAAAGGTGGCGTTGAGCTGACTGATAGCTTGCAAGCTGTCTACAAGCTGGAGTGGGAAGTTAACGTTTCTGACCAGGACAAAGGCAACGGTTCAGACGACAATATCAAGTCTCGTAACCAGTACGTTGGCTTGAAAGGCGGCTGGGGTGAGTTCCAAATCGGTCGTAACGACACCATGCTGAAAAAGTCTCAGGGTAAAGTTGACCTGTTCGGCGACCTTGATGGCGATATCAAGCACCTGTTCAAAGGCGAAAACCGTCTGGGTGATAGCGTAGTCTACATGACGCCTAAGTTTAACGGCTTCTACGGCGGTGTAAGTGTCATCACTGAAGACAACAGCAAGCAGAAAGACGAAGACGGTGATGAAACTACCGGTTTCTCACTGGCTGGTATGTACGGCGATGCTAAGTTCAAGAAATCAGACCTGTTCGCATCTCTTGCATATGACAGCGAAGTTGCTGGCTATGACATCCTGCGTGCAACTGCTCAGTACAAGTGGAATGACTTGAAAGTTGGCGGTATGTACCAGAACCAAGAGAAGGTTGAGCACGACAGCGAAGACTACTCTGGTTACATGTTCAGCGTAGCTTACAAGATCAACGCTATTACTTTGGAAGCTCAGTACCAGATGATGGAAATGAGTGACGACGTTGATATGACTGCCATGAGCGTTGGTGCTGAGTACAAGCTTGGCAAGCCAACTAAAGTGTTCGCTTACTACACTCTGCGTGACTTGGACGAAGACGTTCTGAACGAAGATAGCGGTGAAGTGATGGACGACGAGACTTTCTTCGGCGTTGGTCTTGAGCACAAGTTCTAATTAAAACTTACCTGGGTTTTAAGAGTAAGGGGCGCCATTTGGCGCCCCTTTTGCGTTTCTCTGAAACAGTGGCTATATGTGCGCTGATCGGCCAACGTTCTCTATCTTGATTAGTGTTTTCTCGCCTGTTCCAGTCGTTTTAAAGCTTTGTTATCAACCTGTAGCAGGTCAAAATCATATATGACAGTTTTGTTACTATCCCGCCTAATCTAATCAGCTTGATTCAAAAGGGATATCTAATGAAACGCCATGCACTCTCTTTAGCATGTCTATTGGCCTTAGCTCCGGCTACTCAGGCGGCACCAAAAATCTACGGCAAACTCAATCTGGCTTTACAGCAAAGTGATGATGGCACCACAGCCCGTGGCAGTTATTCAGAGGTTGCGAGTTATGCCTCCCGCTTTGGCATTAAGGGCGACAGCGACCTGGGTGAAGGTTGGGGCGTGTTTTACAAGCTTGAGTTCCAGGTCAATATTGATGACGACGAAGCGGATGCGCTGGATAGTCGGGATCAGTATCTGGGAGTTAGCAGCCCTGCGGGTGATTTTATGATTGGCCGCCGCAATACCGTATTCAAAGAGGCGAATAACAGCGCCGACCTTTTTGGCGACGTTGAAGGCGATATCAAGTTCTTGTTTGCGGGTGATAACCGACTGGGTGACAACGTGACCTGGAAATCACCCAAGTGGGATCAATGGCAGCTAGGCGCCACGATCATTACCGGTGACAACAGTAAACAAAAGGATCTCGAAGACGGTGACGAAGGTTACAACCTGGCACTGTTTTATGGCGATAAGTCGCTGAAGAAACAACCTGTTTGGGGCTCGGTTGCCTATGAGAGTGGCGTCACTGGTTATGACAACATGGTGGCTGTCGGCCGTGTAGCTTGGGGTGACTGGAAATTTGGTGCCATGTGGCAGAATACAGAGTCAACAACGTCTGGTGATGATGAATCCGGGTATATGGCCAATGTTGCCTACCTGATGGGGCCTTGGACCTTGAAAGCGCAGTACATGGCAAGCGATTTGTACAAGCTGGGCTACACCAAACGTAAAGATGACGATGGCAACAAGTTAGGCTTCCAAAACAGTACCAGTCTGGGCGTCGACTATACTTTTAATAAGACGACATCGGCATATTTATGGCTGACTTTGGCTGAAAAGCCAGAAGCTGAATATCGCGATATCGACGTTCAGAATGATGATGCCAGTTACTTAGCTTTGGGTATGATTCATAAATTCTGATCTACCTCGAAGTTGGTAGATAATAAAACCGATACAGTGCCGATGAATCGAATTGCAAGAGTGAGGACATCATGGACCCACTGGCCCGAGCCATCGGCACCGTTATCAACAAATATCCACAACGGGGCTTTACCGTTGCGGATCTGAAGCAGGTGTCTGGATTGCCTGCTGCGGCGCTGGTCGGGATTCTGGATAATCTGGTCAAAGATCACCTCGTTCGTCGTGAAGTTACTGAAACCGGCACCACCTATTGGGCAATCGCTTCTGATCCCAACCATACACCTCTGAAAAAAGACAGTACCGAGCCTCCAGAAGAGAAAGGCAGTACCTTGGCCGCTGGCGCAACCGCGGGGCTGGTCACTGCTGCACTGGCCGCTCTGATAGCCGAATTAGGCAGTTAAATTGATAAATTGGGCTCCATAGCCAATTTTAATGACCATAATTTAACAATTGTCATAAAAGTGAAATCTGGTAATCCGATAATTCCGCACCATAGCTGCACCCTCATTTGTTGAAGATGGTGCGAGATGGATTGGACGCCGCGATAAAGGACTTTACGTGAGCGAACTAGGAGAGGAGAGGTAACTCAATGGCAAGGCGAATTCTGGTCGTAGAAGATGAAGCGCCCATTCGTGAGATGCTGTCTTTTGTATTGGATCAGCATGGTTATCAAGTGGTAGAGGCGGAAGATTTCGATACGGCACTGTCTAAAGTTGTCGAGCCTTTTCCTGACCTGATTTTATTGGATTGGATGTTGCCTGGTGGCAGCGGAATTCAACTGGCGAAGCAAATTAAGCGTGAAGATATCACCCGTCAGATCCCTATCATCATGTTAACCGCACGCGGTGAAGAGGAAGATAAGGTTCGTGGCCTGGAAGTGGGTGCCGATGACTATGTCACCAAGCCATTTTCACCCAAAGAGTTGATGGCGCGTATTAAGGCGGTTATCCGCCGGGTTAACCCAACCAGTCTGGATGACATCATTGAAGTGCAGGGCCTGCGTCTTGATCCTGTCAGTCACCGAGTGACAGTTGACGAAGATAGCCTGGATATGGGGCCCACCGAATTCAAACTGCTGCACTTCTTTATGACTCACCCTGAGCGTGTCTACAGCCGTGAGCAGCTGCTGGACAATGTCTGGGGCACAAACATCTATGTGGAAGATCGCACCGTAGATGTGCATATTCGTCGACTAAGAAAGGCGATTGAAACGACAGGACATGATAAGCTAATACAAACTGTCCGTGGGGCTGGCTACCGCTTCTCCACCCGTATTTAGTATTATCATCTGAATGGATAATCGCTATAAAGCGTCCAAGCTTATCAGCACCTTAGCCTTCTTTTACGGAAGTGTGGTGCTGTTAGGTTTGTTGACAGACCTACTGGTAGAACTACTTCTCCTCGCCTCCCTTGGCCTGTTGGCCTGGCACTATGTAAACCTAAACCGTCTTCGTCATTATCTTTGGCACAGCCGACGTTTTGCTCCACCGCAAGGCGTAGGTAGCTGGCGACCGGTATTTGATGGCATCTTCAAGCTTCAGATGCGTAATCAGCAGCGCCGAGGACAGCTTGGTGAACTAGTGCGGCGATTCAGAGAAGGCGCCGAGGCCCTGCCTGATGCAGTGATGCTGATCGGGCAGCACCACGTGATCCTCTGGTCAAATACTCAGGCCCAAGAGCTACTTGGCTTGCGTTGGCCGGAAGACCGAGGTCAACGGATTGATAACTTGGTGCGCTCACCAGAATTTGGCAGTTTTATTCGTCAACGTGGCGAGCCAAGCGAACCTCTGATCCTGGAATCCCCCATTGATGTCGAACGCAAACTGGAAGTTCGCTTGATGCCCTACGGCGATCATCAACGTCTTCTGGTGATCAGGGATATAACGGTGTTGGTGCGTTTGGAAAATATGCGTCGTGACTTCGTTGCTAACGTGACCCATGAGCTAAGAACGCCGCTTACTGTAGTTAAAGGTTACCTGGAGATGATTACGGATCCAGACCAGATAGATCCTGCCATGTGGCAGCAGGTGCATAAGATGCTGGTATCACAGACAGACCGCATGGATAGTCTGGTGTCTCAGTTGACCGAGTTATCTAACCTGGAGTCTGGACGTGTCAGTCAGGGGAGCCTGCGCATCGATGTCGCTAACATGTTGGCGCTGATTGAACAGGAAGTGGCCGCCATCCACAAAGACAAGCAACTAAAGGTTACGTTCAAGCTGACCGAAAACCTGGATATGTTTGGCGAACCCAGACAGATGCGCAGCGCGTTCTCCAACCTGATCTTCAATGCGGTGAAGTACACGCCTGCGGGCGGTGAGATCATCGTGGGTTGGAAACCAACAGAGCAGGGCGCTGAGTTCTACGTCAAAGATGATGGTGATGGTATAGAGCCCGAACACTTACTCCGCCTGACCGAGCGTTTCTATCGTATTGATAAGGCTCGCTCCCGAGATACGGGCGGTTCAGGGTTGGGATTATCCATTGTTAAACATGCCCTTAGTAACCATCAGAGCCAACTGGAAATCAAATCTAAAGTGGGCAAAGGAAGCCGTTTCAGTTTTGAAATTCCCGCACATTTGCTTGATACACGCCGTGTTCAGGAGTCCGTGGGCTGATTGTTTTTTCAGCCCTCGTCACACTATTCTGCAATCTACCCCTCATATATTAGCTTGTAATAAAAGCGTCACATTCAGTTCATAGAGTTGTCATTAAAGCGCCAGATACTTGAGCGCGATTAATGCTTGGGAAGACCCCTAAAACGGAGTAAACAATGAAACTGAAACATCTGGTTGGCGCTATCGGCCTGACGGTAGCCACCGCATTTTCTGCCAACGTGGCTGCACTTGACGCCGAACTGCCTAAGTACGAGAAGACCTCTGGTATCTCTGGCAACCTGTCAACTGTCGGTTCAGACACTCTGGCCAACATGATGACCTTCTGGGCTGAAGAGTTTAAGCGCGCTTACCCTAACGTAAACATTCAGATCCAGGCTGCAGGTTCTTCTACTGCTCCACCAGCACTGACTGAAGGTACTTCACAGTTCGGTCCTATGAGCCGTCAGATGAAGGACAAAGAGGTTGCTGCTTTCGAAAAGCGTCACGGTTACAAGCCTACTGCTGTTCGTGTTGCGATCGATGCTCTGGCTGTTTTTGTACACAAAGACAACCCAATCAAAGGCCTGACTATCCAGCAGGTTGACGCTATCTTCTCTAGCACTCGTAAGTGTGGCTCAGTTTCTGATGTAGGTTCTTGGGGCGACATCGGTCTGTCTGGCGACTGGGGTAAGAAAGATATCCAACTGTACGGTCGTAACTCAGTATCTGGTACTTACGGTTACTTCAAGAAGAAAGCTCTGTGTAAGGGTGACTTCCGTAACTCTGTAAACGAACAGCCTGGTTCTGCTTCTGTTGTTCAGTCTGTATCTGCTTCTCTGAACGCTATCGGCTACTCAGGTATCGGTTACATGACTTCTGGTGTTCGCGCTGTACCTCTGTCAAAAGACGGCGTTAACTTCATCCCAGCTGACATTGAGCACGCTGCTAACGGCAAGTACCCTCTGTCTCGCTACCTGTACGTTTACGTGAACAAGCACCCTAACCAGCCTCTGGCACCAATGGAGCGTGAGTTCCTGAAGATGGTTCTGTCTCAGACTGGTCAGAAGATCGTAGAAAAAGACGGTTACATCCCACTGCCTAACAAGGTTGTGATGGCTGACCTGAAAAAGCTGGGTATCGAGCTGTAATTACCCACTGCTAAGTGATTCAGTTGAAAGCCCCGGCACATGCCGGGGCTTTTGCTTTATGTTCAGCTAAAATTAAAATCATCAGGGTCTGTTGACCTTTCGTGTTTGGATTTTGTTGTAGCTTAGCGATCTAAGTAAGTAGCGAATGACGCAGGTCAGAACGTGTTTCAACGAACCCCATTTACCTCAAATGAAGGGGCAGCATTTGTTGGCGATTTATGCTTCGTTATCGGCTATTCATTGAGGGCCACTCAACTTCACAGCCTCTGCCTCGTCTAAATCACCAACAAATTGCCGCAAAAACAAACAGCAAAGGTCAAAAGACCCTAATAATTGCAACCATTTAACAGTTCTGTGGTCAGTAAGGCACACTATAAAAATAGACCGCCTCTAAAGGCGTTTTCCGCATCGTTTTTTAGTTTACCCCTCAACTATTTTCCGATTCAGCGTATTTTTAGAGGAGGAAGCATGACAGATAAAGTAACCAGAGAAGCCCGTATTGCCAGAGATTTCAGCCTTGTTGAAGCAGGCTTAGATAGCGGCTCCCTGAGTAACGTGCGCTATCTGCTTAATTACAGTCTTCCTCCTGCTGATATTGCCGACCTTATTGAATCCAGTACGCCGCCTGAACGTCAGGTGATTTGGAAGCTGCTAAAGGAAAAGTACCGAGGCGAAGTGTTGTCTGAGCTGGCGGAAGATGTGGCTGCCGAGTTCTTGGAACGGATGGCGCCTCAGGAGCTTGCTGATGCCACTGCTGAACTGGACACCGATGATATTGCAGATATTCTGCAGCAACTTCCTGCCACCCTCACAGCGCAGGTATTGCACTCTATGGGCGCTCAGGACCGATTGCGGGTAGAGCGAGTGCTTGGTTACAGCGACGATATCGCTGGCGGTTTGATGAACACTGATACCGTGACCGTCCGTCCGCATATCACAGTAAAAACGGCGCTGCGCTATTTTCGTCAACTGCCCAAGCTACCTCAGATATTCGACACCCTGCTGGTGGTTAATACCGAGGATAAGCTTTTAGGTACCGTGCCAGTTAACGAACTGCTGACCTCAGATCCCGCAACCCAGATACGCAGCCTGATGAACGAGGAACCACTTAGCATTGCTGTCGATACCGACAGTAAAAAAGTGGCAAGTTTGTTCGAAAAACGCGACCTAGTGTCAGCCCCTGTCGTAGACAGTGATGGTTATCTTCTGGGGCGAATTACCGTAGATGATATCGTTGACCTGTACCGTGATGAAGCAGAAAACCACATCATGGAGCGGGCAGGTATGGACGCTGAGCAGGATACCTTTGCTCCCGTGCTCAAAACCCAGCGTCGTCGTGCCGTGTGGTTGTCGATTAACCTTGTAGCTGCTTTTATGGCGGCAGCTGTCATTGGCCTGTTTGAGGCGACCATTGAACAGTTCGTTGCACTTGCAGTACTGCAACCTATTGTGGCCAGTATGGGCGGGATCGCGGGAAACCAATCACTGACCATTATGATCCGGGCCCAGGTGCTGGGTCAGATCAACCGAGGTAATATCGGCTGGTTGTTTAGTCGCGAGGTAAGGGCGGGGCTTTTAAATGGCCTGCTGTTTTCTGTGCTCGTTGGCCTGGTCGCTTACCTATGGTTTGAGCACCTGCTACTCAGCGTAGTGATAGCGATGGCGCTGGTGGTAAACCTGTTTATTGCTTCGATTGCCGGTGTGCTCACGCCTATGTTCCTTCAGAAAATGAAGATAGACCCAGCACTCGCTGGTGGTGTATTGGTGACCACACTGACAGATGTCGGCGGTTTCTTTACCTTCCTTGGATTAGCAACTCTGATCCTGATTGGTTGAGTTTACTAACCTGCTAGGCTAGCTGAGGCGAACTGCTATGCGGCGCGCCTCAGTGGCTTAACTTCCGCTAACATTTCTGCCAATACACTCTTGAGTGACGAACAGCTGAGCATCCTCATCGCTTTGGCGATTGAGACAACTTTGCGTCGGCGCTGGTGCATTTCAGGCCACTTGGGCAGTAGGTAAGTCACTTCCATTGGATAAAAGGTGTGAAGTCTCAGTCTGCCATGGCAACGCCGTAAACAGGTGACGGTATAACGCTTGGGTCCAATGCTTCCCAGTAAGCCTGCTTCTTCGTACGCCTCGGTACGAGCCACGCCCTTGCGGGTCATGTGTAGCTCATCGTGTCCTTTGGGAAATAGCCACTGTCGCCCACTGCGGCTAGTGACAAGAACGACTTTGAGTTGATTGTTTTCGATAAGAAAGGGCACCGCACCAATTTGAACTTCTCGGTGGGCTGATGACTTTTTGTCTTTCAGTTGGGCTTGCAGTTTTAATGGCTTCATAGGCTCTGCTCGCTGTCGCTGACCGGCATCCCCAATTGCTTGGGTTTTATTGATGTTCGGTCAGCGCAGGCAGAATGGCAAGCCTTAATTAGCGTTTGCTTTGTTTTGTTCGATCTCTTTCAAATAATCGTAAATTGCGATTTGCGAGCGGATCTTACGTCTGTTACCGCGAGGTTTGTATTTATTGGACTGCTCTTTATCTATGATCCGAGCCTTGGTGGTGTCAGACCACTGTATCTCCATAATATCTATGATCTGCTGTTTCAGCTTGTCATCATAAATGGGAGTGCCTACCTCGACCCGTTTGTCGATATTACGTGTCATCCAGTCAGCAGACGATATCCAGACATCCTGCTCGCCTGAGTTATGGAACACGGCAACACGCGGATGCTCCAGGAATCGGTCAACAATAGAGAGCACTTCGATATTTGAGCTGATACCTGGAATGCCAGGCACAAGGGCACACATGCCACGAATAATCATTCGTACTTTTACGCCGGCGCAACTGGCTTCGTAAAGCTTGTCGATAATACCTTTGTCATCCAGGTTGTTTATCTTCAAAAATATCCGCGCTGGCAGGTTGCGCTGTGCATTTGATATTTCACGGTCAATCGCTCGGTAGATGCGTGTACGGCTATCGGTAGGTGAAACAATGAGGTGCTTGAAGTGGAAACGTTTGTAGCTGTGGACGATAAACTCGAACACATTTTCCACTTCCTGCGTTATCTCGCTGTTACGGGTAAACAGGCTGAAGTCAGTGTAGATTTTTGCTGTTTTTTCGTGGAAGTTACCCGTACCTATATGGGCGTAGCGTACTAATTCATCACCCTCTTTGCGTGTTACCAGGCAAAGCTTGGAGTGACATTTCAGGCTGGGAACGCCAAATTCGACTTTGATGCCCGCTTCGGTGAGTACTTTCGCCCATTCAATGTTAGCTTCTTCATCAAATCGCGCGCGCAGCTCTACAACTACAGTCACTTTCTTGCCGTTTTCGGCGGCGTCGATCAGCGACTTAATAATACGGCTGCGTTTGGCCAATCGGTAAATGCTCAGCTTGATATCTTTCACAGCGGGATCAAACGCGGCTTGGCGCAGAAACTCTGTGACATAGCGGAACTTGTGATAGGGGTAATAGAGCAGGATATCTTTCGCTGAGATGGCTTCAAATACCGTAATGTGAGAAGCGAAGTCATGGCTGTTTACCGCAGGTACTTTAGGGTGCTCCAAATAAGCTCGGCCAATATTTGGAAAGCCGATAAAGTCGCGGAAGTTGTGATAGCGACCGCCAGGTACAATAGAATCGAAATTGGTGATGCCCAGCTTGAACTTAATCAGTTCAATCATCGACTCTGGCATTTCGCGGTCATGTACAAAGCGAACAGGCTCAGCTGTGAGACGCTGCTTCAGGCCTTCTGACATCTGTTCAACCAGAGACTGGTCAATGTCATCAGATAGACCATATTCGGCATCCCGGGTCATCTTCATTGAGTAAGCGCTACAGCTTTCATACTCAAAGAAGGGGCTGAAAATATCATCCAGGCAGTGGCGGATAATGTTATCCAGCAAGATCATATTCTTGCGCTTTTTACCCTTTTCTCTGGGCAGTTCGATAAAGCGCGGCGCATCATCGGTAGGGATTTCGATGGCGGCATATTTAACCTGTTCTTTACTGCGCATCTCGCATATCAGATAGGTCAGGTCATCTTGAAGGATGCGCGCAAGATCGGTGTCACGTTCAATGATGGTTGGTGCTATGTAGCGTAGCAGCTTGTCGCGGAAATACTTTTTCAGCCATTCGCCTTGTTGTTCACTGAGCTGCTCTTCATTCACCAGGAAAATATTGTGGCGGGCTAATCCTTTCAGAACTTCGGTATAGATAAGATCGAAGTCTTCCTGCAGCTTCAATACTTTTGTTTGGATTTTACTGAGGAGATGTTGGGTATGGCTAACTTCTTTACCAGCAGCGCGGCGAATCAACAAACGACGTTTTACGTCGGCCACGCGGACCCTGAAAAATTCGTCGAGGTTATTGGAAAAAATACCCAGGAACCGGACTCTTTCGACAATGGGAACCGATTTATCTGCAGCCTCCTGAAGAACTCGTTCATTAAATGACAGCCAGCTGAGTTCCTTTTCGACATACAGATTGTCGACGCTCATAAATTCTCCTACTTGTCGGTGTTCTCGAGGCATGGATTCGCGGTCCTATCATCCAAAGGGTGTGTGACACTTTTATTACGGTACGACGAATTCCTCTTTTAATTGTTCACAGCTTGATTTAGCCCAATCAAGCTGATTCCACATCCACCATCAAGTCGTCAGCGATCGCCTCTAAACCCTCTGTGATCTGATATAGCTCAATCGTGTTTGGCAGGCTAACCAGAACATCGGCTTTAAAAAGTGGTTGTCCCCAGTTTGGCGCACTTTCATAGCGAGTTTCCAGTGTAAGCACATTGGCACCCAGCCCATTTAAAGTGCTGGAGACCTCCTGAACGATACCATGGCGATCGTTTGCGGTTACGGAAAGGGTGACACGTTGGGCTTGTTTCTCTGCGCTGATACCTTCCTGAACCGTGAGTTGCAGACCGGGCAGTGTTGCCAACTGATGTTTCAGTGCTTCTGCCTGGTCATCTGCAACGGAGATTTCGAGGATACCAGCAAATAATCCCGCCAGGTGCCGCATGCTACTTGCCTGCCAGTTACCCTGATGCGCCAACACGGTTTCGGAAATTGAATCGACAATGCCTGGGCGGTCTTCACCCAGCAGCGTTATAACCAACTGTTTCATGCTGTAATCCTTTGTACATATTAAGTATTCATTATTAAAGTCGTTAGGCTCGTTGTCCAGTGACTTCATATTCACTGAGTTGTTCTAACTCAATAAAAACCAAGCAGAATTTCGCAGTAACAATTTTGTAATATAAACGTCATATACTCTGCGCCATCAAACTATGGGTGAGGTTTTCCATGGCTGCCAACTCGGTGCCGATTTTTCGGAGCAGTCGAGGTCGACTGTTTAAAGACAATTTAGCGCGCTATGGCGTGACTGGCGGTGGTTTAATGGTGCTAGTCGCGTTATTGCTTATCTTCTTTTATCTGCTTTACGTGGTATTGCCGATTTTCAAATCGGTAGATATGGAAGAGCAGTTCAAGTACGCAGTTAATGCTGATTCGCCAGTGGTTGCTCTCGGTATCGAAGAGCAGACTGAAATCGGTTATCGCTTTGCTGAAAACGGCGATGTTCGTTTTTTCTCTGCCCAAGATGTTGGTGAGAACAAAGCCGGTGATGAGCTGTTTGTAGAGCGGTTGAGCTTACCTGCGCCGATAACTGCTGCGGCAAGTGTATCGACTGGTGAGGAGATGGTCGCCTATGCTGACGAAAGCGGCATGGGTGTGATTGTTAAGCCTCAGTTCCGTACCACATTCCCGAATGATGTTCGTGTACTGACTCCTGAGTTGGCATACCCACTGGGCAGTGAGCCACTGACGTTTGACCCTCAGGGACAAGCAATCAAACAGTTGGCAATGGCGTTGGATGAAGAGTCGGCCAGTGTGGTTTCACTCACTGAAGACAACCGCTTGGTATTAGCCGCGTTCAGTGCAGAAGAGGACTTCCTCTCGGGTGATATTGTCTGGACCCCCAGCCACACAACTATCGAGACGCACTTAGCGGGTATCGATCAGATGTTATTGACGCCGGACCAGAACCACCTGTTTGTCCGTGGCGGCAACAAGATTGAAGTGTGGAACCTGCGCGATCTCTACAACCCTGTTGTTAAGCAGGTGATAGACCTGACGCAGAAGCCTTCTGGTGTCTCAACCATTGGCCTGTTGACTGGTGCTTCATCTTTGATGATTGGTTACCAAAACGGCGATATCAGCCAGTGGTTTGAAGTCAGTGATGAAAATGGTCGTAAGTTCCAGCGCATTCGAGGTTTTAAGTCTGAAGGTGCGGTAACTCAGTTCGTTTCTGAGAAAGGCCGTAAAGGATTTATGACCACTACTGAAAATGGCCGTGTTGGTATTTACCACGCTACGGGTGATACCAAGCTGTTTGGAGAAAAATTTGTTGATAGTGCTGGAGATGCCTTGGCGCTGTCACCACGTCACAATGCGTCTCTGATGGAGCACGATGGCAACGTCTATTTCTATAAAGTAGAAAACGAATACCCGGAAGTGACTATCAGCGCACTGTGGACCAAGGTTTGGTACGAAGGCTACCCAGATCCTCAGTTCGTTTGGCAGTCCACATCAGGTAGTGACGAGTTCGAGCCTAAGCTGTCTTTGATGCCTCTGACCTTCGGTACGATTAAGGCTGCGTTCTACGCCATGTTGATTGCGGTGCCAATTGCTTTGGCGGGTGCGATTTACACAGCGTATTTCATGACGCCTAAGATGCGTACCTGGGTGAAGCCTACCGTTGAGATTATGGAAGCGCTGCCGACGGTAATTCTGGGCTTCTTGGCGGGTCTTTGGCTTGCGCCGCTGATTGAGGAAAATCTGCCGGGTGTACTCGCGGTTCTGTTCCTGGTTCCGTTCGGCATCTTGCTCTCGGCTTACCTGTTTAATCTATTGCCAAAAGATTTCGCTAACCGTCTGCCAGAGGGCTGGCAAGCGGCGATGTTGGTACCCGTGGTGCTGTTCTTTGGCTGGCTCTCATTTGCTTTGAGCCCGGCGCTGGAAGAACTGCTGTTTGATGGCAATGCTCGTGTTTACATTACCAATGAACTGGGTATCTCGTTTGACCAACGTAACTCTCTGGTTGTTGGTCTGGCGATGGGCTTTGCGGTTATTCCAACCATCTTCTCTATCGCTGAAGATGCGGTATTCAGTGTGCCTGGACACCTTTCCAATGGCTCACTGGCATTGGGTGCCACGCGCTGGCAGACCCTGACACGTGTTGTATTGCTGACCGCATCACCGGGTATCTTCTCTGCTGTGATGATGGGCCTCGGCCGTGCCGTAGGCGAAACCATGATTGTACTGATGGCGACGGGTAATACGCCGCTGATGGATTGGAGCATCTTCCAGGGCATGCGTACCTTGTCGGCCAACATTGCAGTTGAGATGCCGGAAGCCGAAGTGGGCAGTTCCCATTATCGCATCCTGTTCCTGTCAGCCTTTGTTCTGTTCGTGTTGACCTTCATCTTCAACACAGTTTCTGAGTTCGTGCGCCAACGTCTGCGCGAACGTTATAGCTCGATGTAAGGGGAATGACTCAGATGAAGAATTGGATTAAGTCAGGTTCCCCGTGGATCTGGATGACGGGTGGCGCGGTAAGTGCGTCACTGGTCGCAGTTATCGGATTGTTGCTGCTAATTGCTTGGCGCGGTCTGACCTATTTCTGGCCAGCAACCATCTATGAATTTGATGTGCGTCAGCCGAACGGTGAAATCGTACAGGTGATTGGTGAGATCCATGATAGCGAAGAGGTCCCAGCTGACCGTCTGCGTCAAGCGGGTGTCAACCTTGATGGCTACGAAGAGGAATTCGTAAAGCGTTATCTGGTTAAAACCGGTAACCGTGAATTCGTAGAGCTGGATTTCCGCTGGATCCTGGAAACCAGTATCGTAGACCGCCGTATTCCTGAAAATATTGCTGTATTTGAACGTTCAAAGAACGGTAACTTCTACGGCTACCCTCAGCAGGTACTGGAAAATGGTCAGCCAGTTGCCACCAAAGATGTGGTTGCTGAACTGGAACTGCGCATTGACCGCTCTGTTGAGCTCAACGATAAAGCGTTGGACTTGCAAAACGGTGCCATTGGTAAGATCAACTATGAACTGGAGCGCATGCGTCTGCAGGAGCGTGGTCTGGTACTCGAAGATAATCTGACTCAGGATGATATCGACCGCTTTACCATGCGTCGTGCGGAGTTGGCCGTGGAGTATCAGGGACACGAAACCAATCTGTTTTCGTATCGAGATCAGATGCGTCGCGATGCGGTTATCGTCAAGGATATGCGTGGCGAGCAGGTAAACATCAACATGCAGTATGTACTGGATGTAAGCTACCCGAACGCAATGAACTGGCCTCAAAAAGTTTGGCGCTGGGTTGTTCAAGTCGGCAAGTTCATCTCGGATGACCCCCGTGAAGCTAACACCGAAGGTGGTGTGTTCCCAGCGATTTTCGGTACCGTATTCATGGTAATGCTGATGGCTATCATCGTAACGCCATTTGGTGTGATTGCAGCCATCTACCTGCATGAGTATGCCGGCAAAAACTCTGTAACTAAGCTGATCCGTATCGCGGTAATTAACCTGGCGGGTGTTCCCTCGATTGTATACGGCGTATTTGGTCTTGGTTTCTTCGTTTACATGTTGGGTGGCTCCCTGGATAAACTGTTCTATCCTGAAGCACTGCCTTCACCGACCTTTGGTACGCCTGGAGTTATCTGGTCGGCACTGACATTGGCAATCCTGACTTTGCCGGTAGTGATTGTTTCCACGGAAGAGGGTTTATCTCGAATTCCGAAAGCGATCCGCGAAGGTAGCTTGGCGTTGGGTGCGACTAAAGCTGAAACCCTGTGGCGCATCATTATCCCAATGGCCAGCCCGGCAATTATGACTGGACTTATTCTGGCGGTAGCTCGTGCAGCGGGTGAGGTTGCGCCACTGATGTTGGTGGGTGTAGTGAAAATGGCGCCAAGTTTACCAGTCGATGGCAACTTCCCGTTTGTCCATCTGGACCGTAAATTTATGCACCTTGGCTTCCACATCTATGATGTTGGATTCCAGAGCCCTAACGTGGAAGCAGCGCGTCCGTTGGTGTACGCCACCTCCTTCCTGTTGGTAACCGTTATTGTGACATTGAACCTGACGGCGATTTCGATCCGAAATCACCTGCGGGAGAAGTTCCGGTCGCTTGAACACTAATCCGGACTGATTAAGAGAATTTTGAGGTAAGAAAATGATTGATGTAAAAACCACCTTGAAAGAGGGTTCAAGCGCGAAGCTGGACTTGGAGAACATGACGCCGGAGCAGAAGGCTCTGGAGATTCGTAATCTGGATCTTTATTACGGTGATAAGCAGGCGCTGCACAATGTCAGCATGAACATTCCTAAGAACCAGGTCACGGCTTTCATCGGCCCATCTGGTTGCGGTAAGTCAACGCTGTTACGCTGTCTGAACCGTATGAATGACCTGGTTGATATCTGTCGTATTGAAGGTGAGATCCTGTTACACGGCCAGAATATCTACGACCGTAACGTCGATGTTGCTGCACTGCGCAGTAACGTAGGCATGGTGTTCCAGCGTCCTAACCCGTTCCCAAAAACCATTTATGAGAACGTGGTATACGGCCTGCGCCTTAAAGGTGTTAATGACCGTCGCGAATTGGACGAAGCGGTTGAGCGCTCACTTCGTGGTGCTGCATTGTGGGATGAAGTAAAAGATCGTCTGCACGATAACGCATTTGGCCTTTCTGGTGGTCAGCAGCAGCGTCTGGTGATTGCCCGTGCTATTGCTATTTCGCCTGAGGTACTGCTGTTGGATGAACCAACCTCTGCATTGGACCCGATCTCAACACTCACCATTGAAGAGTTGATTAACGATCTGAAAGAGCAGTTCACCGTGGTAATCGTGACTCACAACATGCAACAGGCGGCGCGAGTTTCTGATCAGACCGCATTCATGTATATGGGTGAGTTGATTGAGTACGCCGATACCAACACCCTGTTTACCACGCCGGCGAAGAAGAAGACCGAAGACTACATCACAGGTCGTTACGGCTAAACTTAATTTGAAGGATTGCTTGGAGCTATCCCATGGAAACTATGAACACGACGAAACACATCTCTGGTCAGTTTGATACTGAACTTGAGAACATTCGCAACCAGGTACTCACCATGGGTGGTCTGGTTGAGAAGCAACTGCGTGACGCGCTGAAAGCCATTGAAGAGAACGACATCGATCTGGCTAAAGAAGTGCGTAAGAAGGATAAGCAGGTCAATCAGCTTGACCTGGATATTGATCAAAAATGTATCCAGATTATTGCTAAGCGTCAGCCAGCCGCTTCTGACCTGCGCCTGATGGTAGCCATTAATAAGAGCACTGCAGACCTTGAGCGTATTGGTGATACCGCCAAGAAGATCGCCAAGGTGGCGATGGAAGGCGAGTACGACAAGAAGCAGCTTCAGTTGATTGCCAGCCTTGATAGCATGGGTCGTCATGTAAGTGACATGCTTAATGAAGTACTCGATGCATTTGCTCGCATGGATGTTGATGCTGCATTGAAAGTGCACAAGGAAGACAAAAAGGTAGACCGTGAATACGAGGGTATCCTGCGTGAAATGGTCACATACATGATGGAAGATAGCCGCGCCATTCCTAAAGTATTGGAAGTGATGTGGGCGGTGCGTTCACTGGAGCGCATTGGTGACCGCTGTCAGAACATCGCTGAGTACATCGTTTACTGTGTTAAAGGTAAAGATATCCGCCACGCACCCAGTGCTGAGATTGATGACCTGCTGAAGTAATCTGCTTCGAAGCTTCTGATTGATAAGCCCTCCAACATGTGGAGGGCTTTTTGTTATCTGAGCCACAACTTAAGCGCGCAGGCCTTATTCTTCTTGCTATCTGCTCGTCTCTACGGTTCACTAATTGGCTGTTTCTACTCAAGATAAAAGGATTTTTGTGAGTACATTACTCGCGTTACCCGGGGACATATCCCATTACACTGAATTGCGCCATCACGAACTGAGGAAGAGTTTCATGATGATGGTGGATGGCAGTTTGACTGATAACGCCGCCAGTCACTCGGTGGGTACTTCTGCCCGCGTGTGCCGAGACGGGTATTGGGGCTTCGCCTCTGAAAGTAGTGGTGTTGAGGCTAACTCCCAAAAACTTCTTTCAAAAGCAAATCGTAATGCCCAGGCGATGTCGGCGTTCGGTAGCAAACAACCACTGAATTTACCCACATCTCATTACCGCGGTGAACATATTTTCCAAGGTAAAACACCTTTTACCAAGCAGGAGTGTATCGACTGGCTGCAAACTCTGGATGGTTTATGCCGTGACAAGTATCCCAAGCTATCGTCGATGCAGTTTTTTTTGAGCTCCGAGCAGCATAACAAGCACTTGCTGACCAGCACAGATAGTGATGTTTATTCGTCTGTTCTGCGCTCAGAGTGCATGTGTATATTTTCCATTGAAGGTAAGGATGGCCAGCCAGTTGAACTATACGACTGGATCTCTGGCAAAGGTGGTATCGCTGATCTGGATCTAAATTTATCAGTGATGGAGCAGCGTCTCGACGAGCTTTATCAACATCTGATGGCGAAGAGAGAGGCTGTTCCTGCAGTAGGCGGGAATCATACGCTGATATTTGCGCCAACGCTTACCGGCATGCTGGCCCATGAAGCGATGGGGCACCCCTGTGAAGCGGATATTGTTCAGGGTGGGGCTGCAACTTGCGAGCTATTGGGTGAACAGGTGGCGAGTGACCTGATCACCATGGTGGATTTCGCTCATCACTACGATGGGCTGGAAACTCAGATCCCTGTGTATGCTGACGATGAAGGTACACCCGCCAATGACGTTGTAATGATTGATAAAGGCGTGCTTAACGGCTTTATGCACAGCCGGGAGACCTCGGCAGAGATGGAGATGCCCCTAACAGGAAATGCGCGAGCCTATGATATCAACGACGAACCTTTAATTCGTATGCGTAACACCGCTATTTTACCCGGTACAGATAGCTACAACGACATGATTGAAGGCGTAGAACAAGGATACTTGCTGCTGAGCTCCAGCAACGGACAAGCCGATTCGACTACGGAGTTTATGTTTGGTGTTGATTTGGGATATGAGATTAAAAACGGCAAGTTAGGTCGTGCCATCAAAGACACCACGGTATCAGGCAAAGCCATGGACGTTTTGAGAAGTGTGGATGCGGTGGCTGATGATATGCAGTGGGAGTGCGGTGGCTACTGTGGAAAGAAACAGATGATGCTGGTGTCGGTAGGCGGCCCCTCATTGCGGGCGACAGCACATCTGGGGGGAGAGTAAGGCATGGACGCAGAAGTATTCGCAAATAAGCTGCTCGCCAAGTTGTTAGAGGCGGGGTTCGAGCAAGCGGCGGTCACTATAGGCACCGATTCGCTGGATGAACTTAACATTAATCAGAATCAGGCCAGCCTGTTTCGCAGCAGCGAAAAACGCAAGTTCACCTTGATCGGCATCTATCAGCAGCGATTGATTACTGAAACCTCCAGCGTGATTGAGCAGGACGCCATTGACGCATTGATAAAACAAATGTTTGTAGACGTGCAGACGGCACCACCAGATCCTGCAAACGCTATCTCTTCAAGGCAGCAACTAAAGGTTGAGAAAGGGCCACAGAAACCGAGTCTGGCTGTGCTGACAGATAAAACCCGTGAACTGATTCAACACCGAGCTCAGAAGGTACCCTGTTTCAATATCAAAGAGGGCTACGTACGCTTCAAGCACAGCGTGACAGAAATGCTGACATCGGAAGGCAGTCATCTTCATTCGAGTGTCGGTAGTTATGGCGTCGCTATATTTGGCTGTGCCAAACAAGGCGAAAAAAATAGTTCATCGACCTATAACTCTGGCGAGTGTGACGACCTGGCCGATAAACCTGCTCAGGAGCGCTTCGGGTTATCTGAGTTAATGCATGAGGCGCAAAACCAGATAATCACCCAGCCTATCGGTGACAAATTTGTTGGCGAGGTGATTTTGTCGCCAAGCGCGGCGGCTGACCTGCTCGATTGGTTTTTATTTCAGTTATCTGGTCATTGCTTAATGACCGGAGATTCCGTGTATAAAGACAGTGTCGGTGAATTAATCGCGTCGCCTCTGTTGACTATTTCCAGCTATTTGGAAGGGGCGGGCGTCGAACCAATCACCCATGATGGATTTCCCGCTGCCGATATCGAACTGGTATCTCAGGGACGTTTGAACTACCTGCTTCCCGATCTGTATAGCAGCAGAAAATTGGGCATTGAACATCTGCCGAGTGGAGACGCCTGGTGTATCGCTCCCGGAGAAACAGCCAGGAGTGAAATGGTTGGATCAGTGAAGCGCGGTGCCATTGTTAATCGTCTGTCGATGGGAGACCCTGCCAAGAATGGTGATTTTTCTGGTGTGATTAAAAACAGCTTTTACATCGAAGATGGCCAGCAAAAACATGCACTGTCTGAGACCATGATTTCAGGCAACGTAGGCAAGATGCTGAAAAACATTGTTGCTGTCAGTAAGGAGTTTCGTGATACAGGCAGTTTCTCTTCGCCCTGGCTGCAGATCTCCGGCCTTCATTTTTCATAGTCGTGGTTGCCGTTCCACACGCTGTTTAGGAGTAACGTGATGGCAAAGATTATCTATGGTGTATCAGGTGAGGGCTCTGGCCACTCTTCGCGTGCAAAACTAATTGCGAGTCATCTGGAGCGGCAGGGGCATGAGCTGAAACTGGTCTCCTACGATCGTGGTTATCGCAACCTTCACCAGCAGTTTGATGTGTTGGAGATCCTGGGACTGACCATTGCCAGTGTCGACAACAAGGTCTCCAAGCTGAAAACCTTGACCGAGAACCTGGCTAATTTGCCCGAGGGTACACGCGCTTTTAATAAGCTGCGGGAGCTGTTTAAGTCGTTCCAACCCGACTGCGTTATTACTGACTTCGAGCCTTGTACTGCGTACCTGGCCAGTCACTATGACCTGCCCTTGATTAGCTTGGATAACCAGCATCGCATGCGTTACATGGAGTACGACTGTCCGGCATCGCTTCGCAAAGATGCGCTGCTGACTGAAACCATTATCCGCGCCATGGTGCCCAAACCCTGGTATTCGCTGATCACCTCTTTTCATACTGGCCCATTAAAGAATGAGCATTGCCAGGTGTTTCCACCTCTTATTCGTCCTGCCGCTTATGGGCTCACACCTTCTGAGGGCGAACATATTCTGGTTTACGCCACGTCTGGTTTTGATTCGCTGTTGGACACCTTGGCTAAGTTCTCGCGAGAGCGCTTTTATGTCTATGGCTACAACAAGGATGAAGTGGTGGGCAACCTGCATTTCAGGCCGTTCAGTGAAGATGGCTTTTTGCAGGACCTGGCAAGTTGCAAAGCGGTGATGGCAACAGCAGGTTTTACTTTGATCAGCGAAGCGCTGCATCTTAAAAAACCGTATCTGGCGTTTCCTATGCAGGGACAGTTTGAGCAACACCTGAACTCGCATATGCTGGACAAGCAGGGGCTGGGCAAAGAGTGCCTTGAACCCAACATAGACTCAATTGCCGCCTTTTTGTATCAGTTACCTGATTACCAACAGACACTGGAAAAGTACGAAGGCTGTGATAATCAGGGCATGCGAGACAAACTGGATCAATTGCTTGCCGATGATATGGCGTTGCTGAAATCGTTTGCGCGCTAAGGGCAGGGCACAGAACGTGACAGTAAAAACTTCAAAGACGAAAAAGTTGCTCGGCGGATTAATGGCTTTTTTGGCCAGCTTGCCTGCGGTGGCTGAACCGCCCATGAAGAGGGCGACGGAAGTGGGCCCCGAGCTAGTGTCCGATATCAAAAGCGATGAACACGTCGTGTTTTTCAATACGTCGGGCTACTTCAATCAAGACAGCCAGCGCTGGCATCTGCCTATTCATGGTTGGATCTATGAACCTGAAACCAGTTGGTTTCGGGCGGGTGCGATCGCTGCCGCACTAAAGAAAAAGTACGGACTAACGACCAGTGAGTCGACACAAGACAACTTTGATGAGCGGGTAAACCTTCTTATCTCTGACAATGAACGTGGTAAGCGGATTGTTATCGCGCTGGCAGGCCACCATTACCTGCTTCCGGCATCACAGAAAAACGGTCATTTTAAGGCGGAAGTGGTGTTACCGCTGGCGGAGGATATTGCCAAAGGTCATGAGTTAATACGCTATCACGCAGTGACTAACGTTACAGACCCACGAAATTTTACTGGCGAAGTGATGCTGCTTTCTCCCAATGGGCGTTCAATCATCAGTGACATAGATGACACGGTGAAACTCAGTTTTGTGACCGATAAAAAGCGGCTAATGGACCAAACGCTGCTGCAGGATTTTGAGGCTGTCAAAGGCATGGCGGATGTCTATCAACAATGGCAAGCCGGTGGCGGTAGTGTGCACTTTGTATCCTCCAGCCCTTGGTATCTGTATTCACCGCTAACTGAATTTTTGCAGAGTAGCAATTTCCCCTGGGCAACCCTGTCGCTAAAAGCATTGCGGTTTCGGGATCGGACCCTGTTTAAGTTGTTTCAGCCTGGGACCGTCACCAAGCCAGCAGCAATTGAGGAAATCCTTCATGCCTACCCTGAACGCACCTTTGTCTTAGTCGGAGATAGCGGTGAGCAGGATCCTGAAGTCTACGCCGACATCTCAAGACGATACCCCGAACAGATTGAGAAGATCTATATTCGTTGGATCTCAGAGCCGCCGATTGATACTGCTCGATTTGATCGGGATTTCGCTGGGCTGGATAAAGCGAAGTGGCAGGTGTTCACCTCGCCCAATGAAATCAGCCTGTAGGGGTTATTTGAGATTCCTGGCTTCTTGAGCCCCTTAAGCCTCTTAAGCCCCTTAAGCCCCTTAAGCCCCTTAAGCCCCTTAGGCCTCCCAAACCTCTGACTTTCACTTTCTTACATTTACTGAACACTTTCTACACAGAGTTAATAGCCCCTTTGTGATGTTCTATCTAAGACCCGGAGCGGTTTGATTTTGCTGTGTTCAGCTTGCGGTGATGACTCGTGTGCTGTCGCTAGCTGAATGCGCTCCCTTGATAGTGCAAAGGATGCTCAGATGATAAAAACAAAGAATCTTCCTCGATTTTCCAGTCAATTGGCCAAGGCCTTCCTACTTTGTGGCTCGCTGCTTTCAGTGAGTAGTTCCGTCATCGCTGACACAAATAATTCTGCTGGTCGCGGACTTTTTAAAGCGCCAGAAGAAATCAAGGAGCCAAAAGCTTCTGCACAACCATTGCAGCGGGAGTTTCACGGCAAGTTGCTGGTGGATGAATTTGACTGGTTGATTGATAGAGATTTTCCGGTGGTGGATGATCCGGAAGTGCTCTCCTACGTCGCAGCAGAGAACAGCTACTACGATGCGGTGATGAAACCATTTAAACCCCTGACTGACAAGCTGGTGGAAGAGGCGAATCAGCGGCAGGTGGTCAAAGACAGCACGGGCTCGCTGCTAGAGCAGGTGGATTATCGAAGAGTCGGGCAGTTTCACTATGTCGCATTTGCCAAGCCGGACAGTTCGTTGAAGTTGTGGAAACGTGCACCTGTCGGCAAGGGGAATGCCACCGCTGGTTTGGTTCACGTTCTGGATGAAGCGGAGTTGCTGGCGGATCTGTCCGAGCCCAAACTTAAAGCCACATCTATCCACAAACTGTTCTTTAGCCCCGATGGTCGTTATGTGGCTTTGGGGACATATAGCCACAATATCCATGAGTCAGAACTCAAAATATACGACCTCGAAGCCAAGCTGTTTCTAGACAGTAAATTTGGCCCAGGATTACCTGTTTACGTCTGGATGCAAGACAGCCAATCACTGTTTTATCCGACCATGAATGTTGATGGACTTCATCAAGTTCGTTTGCATCGGCTGGGAACCGATCCTACTAAGGACAAATTGCTTTATCAGGAGAAGCGCGGAGCATTCCGTAATGAGATGTATCTGAGTACGTCTGGTGATTATGCGTTTCTCTATCGTGGCGCGCAGCGCAGCCTTCAGGTGCTGGCGTTTTCAACCAAGTCGCCAGAGCTTCCTCCGATAGAAACTTCGCCCATCAAACACAATGTGATGAACTTTGTTGATCACGCCAACGGCAAGTTTTACATGCGTAGTAACGATACCCATCGTGGTTATCGGATCGCCGTCGCTGACGATACCGGCAATGGTCCGGGCAAATGGAAAACGTTGCTGGAAGGCAGTGATGAGGTGCAACTTAAGCGAATGATGCCGTTCAATGGCTTTGTTGCCGTTGAGGCCAACAGGGCAGGGCAGAGTGATATCGTGGTACTAAGAGAGGACAGCAAACCACAATGGCTGTCATTCCCAGATAAGGCTTACACTGCGATCCTGCAACGCAATCAGGATCCGAGTCAGGACAAGATCCGCTTCAGTTATTTCTCACTTACCACGCCTTATTCTCACGCCGTTTATGACTTGGCAACGGACAAGATCTCTGGCTTAAGCCGCCTTGATATGGATATGTCGCTGTACGCCACCGAGAGGTTGCTGGTAAAAGTCAGGGACGGCGTTCTAGTGCCTGTCACATTGTTCTATCGCAAGGACCTACGCAAGCCGGGGCAACCATTGCATCTGACTGGGTTCGGTGCTTTTGGTCAAACCGGTGAGGGCTGGCCCCGAGGCTTTAAGTTTGCCAATGAACGCTTCAGCTTGCTGGACCGCGGCGTGTTATATGCCATGGCCCATGTTCGTGGCGGTGGCGAGTTGGGGCCCAAGTGGCAGCAAGGGGGCGAGCGAATGAACCGCAAAAACAGCTTCAACGACTTAGTTGATGTCGCCAACTACCTCATCGAGAAAAACTACACCCAAAAAGGTGATATCAGTCTCTATGGTGATAGCGCTGGCGGCACTTTGGTCGGCGCGGCGATCAACCAATCCCCAGACCTTTGGGCTGGGGCGCTTTTGATTGTGCCTTATGTTGACCCCTTGTCAGAGATGTTGGATAGCGAAAATCCTGCGGCCAGTTCGTTGTGGCAGATGTACGGGAATCCCGTGCGCTCTGAGGAGGCATTTGATTATGTACTGAGTTACAACCCCTATGACCAGATAGCAGAAACCGCTTATCCACCGCAGTTTATTATGACTCGCTGGACTGACGCCGATGTACCTTATTGGCAGGGCGCGCGCTGGGTTGCGCGTATGCGAGAGCGGAAAACAGATGACCACCTGATACTGCTTCGCACCCATCAGGATGGCAATCACTTTGGTGGCGCGACGCCATCCAAGGACAGATATGAACAAGCGGAAGCTATGACCTTTGTATTGATGGTGCATGGTCTGGCCGATTCAACCCCTGCACCTTTGCCCACCAATAAACCTACAAAGCTGGCAATGGAGGATTAGACAATGGAAAGAGTTGAGAATAGAAACGCTGGGCTCGCAACGTCTTATCTTGTCGCCTTGTTTGGTTTGTTGCTTTCTGCCTGTAGCACAACCCCCGAACACGCAACATTGGCAGACGCTGAATACCATCCCTATGGGAGTTTTGTAGGAAAACAAGGCGACCGGGAGTTACATCATAAGTGGAACATGGTTGATCCTATGCTGCACTACATCTGGTTGGCAGAAAAAACATCTAAGTTGCCAGCGGACATAGACAAGCGAGATTACCAATACACATCAAAGGCATTAGCGCTTTCTGTTGCTGATAACCAGTTCACCATCGACAGCAATGAGCCCTGGCTGGTTGCTGAGTACGGCAAATGGGATGACAGGTTTATGCAGAACTTCTTCCGCAGACATAATCGCATGCTGTCCGGCGTTGCGATTCTGGGGTGGCGGGATACCACTGCGTCTAATTCAGGAGATCCGCAAGTCATGGTGGTTCATGGATTTGAGAAAGCCCTTTCTCGAACCGAGCGGTTAATCAACGAACTAGGCATGAACTGTCATATCCAGGGGTACGCCGAGGAGACTCAGTATGATCAGGCTAAGCCCTACGTAGAGCATTATTTGGGAGTGCATCGCTGGCGGAACTACCGTTGTGGCAAAGTGTTTGTCAATGTCATGACCAGTGCCAGGCCAGATCTGGCAGCAACCTACTCAATGATCCGAGTACGTAGCGATGACGAAAAAGGCTCCCACTTCCCCGAGATTGCACTGGCGTATGACCAATTCAAACAATGGAATATCGCGGATGCCAGTGCCGGTAAAAGCTACGCCACAGAGGAGTATGTAGAATTGGTCGATACCTGGGTTAACGGCAAAGAGCGAACCTTCCCGGTCCTGCGTCGGCACTGCCCCTGTAGCTATCCTGTGAATTAGCGTTGCTGCTGATTCTGAAGGGAGACAAAAGCTCACCCCAGCCTTATTCCTGAGAATAAGGCTGAGGTGTAGGGGGCTTTCAGAATGTGTGCTCCAAGGTAGCCGGTTACCCAGGCCGGCCATCTGCTCTCGGCGTAGACAACACCTTGGTGTAGTGCAGCAGGAACAGGCCATACCCCAATATCCAGGTCAACGCACTGCCACCGATACTCCACATTAGCCATTGCGGCATTACTGCCGGCAGCAAACTGCGAAGCACTGCAGCCGCCAATAGCAAAACAAAGGCAAATGACATCTGAGGGTGAGGCTGCAGCGGGCGACCGGTGTGGCCCAAAGAGACTCGTGCCAGCATGGCGAGTATCAACGAACCCATACCGCCCACGGTGAGTGCGTGAATCGCCGGGCTCATGCTATACACCTGCCCCAGATAATAGGCTGCCGCCAGCAGCGCACCGACAGGGATAAACAGGTAGCTCAAGTGCAACGACCACAACAGCGGCACTTTTAAAGTGACATGGGGGCGCCAGCGTGCCATCCGGATTAACTGGCTAACGCCAAACACAGTCCACAACGTGGCGATGACCGTGCGTTCTGGCGACCACCAGTTCGAAGCCAATAGCAAAACAACAATGGCAAGTAACGATAAAGCGCCCAGAGCTTCCAGCCAAAACAGTGGTTGGGGCTTTTCGAATTGGCAGGCACGAGAGGTAAAAAATGGGATCACTCGACCACCCACAACAAAGACCACCAGGGTGATGAGCAGCACAGCAAGATGACTGCCAATCATCATGCCGTTTGCCATATGGCCGGTAATAGCCAGGTGCATCAATAGATTCGCCAGGGTTAATCCCAATAGTAGTGGCGTGAAAACCAGGTTTCGCCATTGTTTCACCCGGTAAACGAAATTGGCCATCACTAAGGCGACCGTCGGAAGAAACAGAAGATCGATCGCCATGGCTAGCCAGCGTAACTCACCTAAATCAACAACCATTAAGATACGAGCAACCAGCCAGAGTAAGAATAGCGCCAGCAGTTTATTGCCATGCAAACCACGAAGCCCGGTCCAGGTTTGCACTGCCGTCAGCAGGAAGCCAGCAATAATGGCGGCGACAAAACCAAACAGCATTTCGTGCATATGCCACCACAACCCGCCGCCGTAGGGCATAAACTGGATCTTGCCCGCAAAGCTCAACCACCAAACTAAGATGGCAATTACGCTGAAGGCAGAGCCTGCCAGAAAGAAGGGGCGAAAGGCCAGGCGAAGTAGGGGGGGGAGTTTTTCCTCTACGCTGGCATCAGTTATCTGCATCATGGGTGAACCTCACACTAAAGATGTATATATAATACATCTTTAGTGTTTGCCGCTGCGAACGCTTTTTGTTCTAGTTTGGTGAATAATCATCAATCCATTGATCTGACGCTACTTTTTCTTCTCAGATTTTTTCTTGTCGTCTTTGTGTTTGTCGTGATGTTTATGTTCTGGTGGAAAGATTTCGGGCACAAAGGTTTGTTCATGCATGGGAGGACGCACATAACCTTTGGTGTTTATCTCCGGCAGTTCGATGTGGTCATAAGTGAGCTCTTTATAGGGCACTTTGCTTAGCAGATGACTGATACAGCTGATACGAGCCTGCCGCTTGTCATCACCGTTGACGACATACCAGGGTGAGCGGCGGGTATCGGTATGGGAAAACATGGCGTCTTTGGCCTGCGAGTATTCCACCCATTTGCTTCTTGAAAGCAGGTCCATATCACTGAACTTCCAGCGCTTAATCGGGTTGGTTACCCGTTCACTGAAACGTTTTTCCTGCTCTTCATCAGAGACCGAAAACCAATACTTAATCAGGATGATGCCGGAACGCAGCAGCGCTTCTTCAAAGGCTGGGCAGAAACGCAGAAACTCCTCGTACTCGTCATCAGAGCAGAAGCCCATCACGCGTTCAACGCCCGCGCGGTTGTACCAGGAGCGGTCAAACATGACGACTTCGCCTGCCGCAGGCAGATGAGCAATGTATCGCTGGAAATACCACTGCGTCCGCTCTCGGTCACTGGGCTTTGCCAGCGCCACGACGCGAACTACGCGTGGATTGAGCTTTTCAAGAATACGTTTGATGACACCGCCTTTACCTGCTGCATCGCGCCCTTCAAAAACGACTGCGACACGCAGCCCTTTCTCTTTAACCCACTCCTGCATCTTTACCAGTTCGGTTTGCAGGCGCTCTAGTTCCTGCTCATAAAACTCTTTATTCAGGCGTTTGCTGCGTTTGGCGGCCATTATTTGCTCCCCGGTATTTAACAGCTCAGTAACATTAGTGTAGCGGCAGTGTCATAACTCAACACTAGGCTTCCTGCGAACCTTTCTAAATATAGTCAATAAGTTAGAGGAAACTAAAGATGCAGGGGCAGAAACGGGGAGTCTGGTTACCCTTGGTCATTGGCTTAGCAGCCAGTGCGGTGATCACGGGATGCAGTGATGATGACGATGATGAGGTAGAACTTGCTACCTTAGCACCGATGGAGTTCAGCCTCTCGATGCCGCTGGGAACCGTGCAAGCAGAAGGCGGGACGCCGGTGGTATTGGATACAGGGTTCGGCAGTGGTGCCTTCCACCATGTAGCCGATCCGGACCAACAGTTTTATCTCGTGACGGATCGTGGGCCTAATGTAGCGTGTGATGATTCCGAAGAGATCCTGGGTGTTGCAGGTATCTGTGGTGATGATGAAGATGGAAAAATCTTCCCAATGCCTGATTACACGCCGTCCATCTTTGAAGTGTTGTTGACCGTTGACGGCCCGCAATTGACTCAAATTCCTCTATTGGATAGCGATGGTAATCCAATCACGGGTGTGGTTAACCCGCTGGAAAGCACTGAAAATGGCTATGCACTTGACGGCACCCAGCTGGCATTCGATCCCAATGGTGTCGACACCGAAGCCCTGGTTAAGCTGGCCGATGGTAGCTTCTGGCTGACCGAAGAATATGGACCGAGTTTGTTGCATGTTGCCGCCGATGGCACTGTGCTGGAGCGTGTGGTTCCTATGGGCGTAGCAGCACAACTTGCTGGTGCAACTTATCCTGTCACTGACGGTCTGCCGGCGATCTTGGCCAAGCGTAAGCTGAATCGTGGTATCGAGTCGTTGGCCATAAGCCCTAATGAAGATGCACTTTATTTCATCATGCAATCGCCGCTGGCGAACCCTGATAACAGTGCTTACAGCACGTCTAAGAATGTACGCCTGTTCAAAATGGCGCTGAATGCTGATGGCACCTTAGGCGCGGTTCAAGGTGAGTACCTTTACACGCTGGATTCTCCGCAATCGTTCGCTGACCGTGCTAATGGCGTGGGCGACTTGAAGAACGATGATTACCGCAAGCAGAGCGATGTGAAAGTCAGCGAAATGATTGCGGTGGGTGCTGACCAACTGGTCGTACTGGAACGCATCAGCAAGGTGACTCATCTTTATCGCGTTGATTTAGCCGGTGCTACCAACCTGTTGGGCAGTGATTGGGATGCCGAAGCGACCTCTCCAAGCCTGGAACAGATTGTTGATTTGGAAGGCGAGGGCATTGTGCCTTTGGCCAAGACTCAGGCTTTTACCAACCTGGGTTCTGAGCTGGAACTTCCGAAGAAAGAGGAAGGTCTGGCGTTGCTGGACGACACCTATGCCATGTTGGTGAACGACAATGATTTCGGCATCGAAGGTAACAGTACGGATGTGATTATTACCGCACTGAATGCCGGCATTGCTGGCGCAACTGCCCCAGCGCACCCTGTGCTGACCCATGAGTCGCGATACAGCTCTGGCCTGTTTGATGAAGGTGCGGCTGAGATTGTTCAGTACCATGCTGGCAGTCAGCGTGCATTTGTCGTGAACGCGGCAGATCGCAGTGTAGACGTGTTGAGCGTGGGTGATGACTTGGCGCTGACCAAAGCCTTTGGCCTGACACTGCCGGAAGAAACTGCTGATAGCCGCGAACTGGGCGATGCGAATAGTGTTGCTGTTGCAGGAGACTGGCTGGCGGTAGCCATTGAGGCCGATGATGGTCTGGGTAATGGCAAACAGGGTAAAGGTGTGGTTGTTCTGTATGACCTGTCTCTCGAGGGTGAGAACGCGCTAGCGATGGATAGCGCCCCAGCAGCGATGTTTGAAGCGGGATACCTGCCTGACATGGTGACCTTCAACAAGGCCGCCACCATGATCCTGGTAGCAAACGAAGGTGAGCCGAATGATGACTACGAAGTTGACCCTGAGGGGTCAGTGACACTGATTGACCTGACTGCAGGCGTCAATAGTGCGGTGATTACCGATCTGGGTTTCACTGACTTTAATGCCGGTGGTAGCCGAGCTGGCGAGCTGCCAGCTGATGTGCGTGTGTTCGGTCCTGGCGCGACGGTCGCCCAAGATCTTGAGCCTGAGTACATCGCAGTATCAGCGGATGACACCATGGCGTTTGTTGCGCTACAGGAGAATAACGCGGTGGCGAACATCGACCTGGTTAACAAGCAGGTAAGTGCTATTTGGGCTCTGGGCTTTAAAGACCACAGCAAAGCCTGGAACGCTATCGATATTAATGACAAAGATGATGCTATCGACATCACCACACGTGACAACGTGGTGGGTATGTACCAGCCGGATTCTATCGCCAGCTATAGCGTAGATGGCATGGCGTACCTGGTTACTGCCAATGAAGGTGACTCCCGAGACTACGATGGTTTCAGCGAAGAGGCCCGCGGAGAAGACCTGACGCTTGCAGATCACTTTGATGTTGATGAAGTAGGTCGTATCGGTACCACAACTACCTTGGGTGATGCTGACGAAGACGGTGTTGTCGAAACACTTTATATCTACGGTGCACGTAGCTTCAGTATCTGGAATAGCGCTGGCGAGCGTGTGTTCGACAGCGGCAGCGAGTTTGAACAGATTACTGCAGCCCGCTTCCCGGACAACTTTAATGCCAGTGACGACAAGCACAGCTTTGAAAACCGCAGTGACAACAAAGGCCCTGAGCCGGAAGGTGTGGTTGTCGGTATGGTGGGTGAGCGCTACTACGCATTTGTTGGCTTGGAGCGTATGGGTGGCGTGATGGTCTATGACGTTACTGTGCCTGCGTCTGCGCGCTTCGTGCAGTACATTAACCCGCGTGACTTCGAGCAGGACCCATCGTTGGAAACAGACGATGGTGAAGTGACCAACCCTGACGTGGGCGATTTGGCGCCGGAAGGTATGGCATTTGTGCCCGCTGCTGATAGCCCAACCGGTGCAGCGATGCTGATTGTCGGCAATGAGATCAGCGGTACTACCTCGGTATACAGCTTCGACTAATCTTTTAGTGCGTATTAATGGCACTGGTTAAAGCTAAAAAGCCCTGTTCCGTTGAACGGGGCTTTTTTAATGGGCTGGTATTAACCGCTGGGCCGATTTAGAACTGCGGCATTAATACGCTATCAATCAGGTACACAGTGCCATTGCTGGTTTTCACAGGTTGGCATTCAACATTAGAGTTGTTCACTCGTGGTGTTGAGCCGCTTCTGTTCAGGAACACAGTCTGGCCAAACAGGGTGGATACTTTCTTGGGAATAAAGGCACGACGTGGGTCTTTTTTACCTTCGGCAACATGATAGAGCAGCACAGCAGTTAACAGATCTTTGTCTGCAAGAACCGCATTGAGAATCTCCGGTGGCAGCGCGCCAAACGCCTCGTTGACCGGAGCATAAACCGTGAAATTGCCGCCGCCATTCAGCGCATCGACCAGTCCAGCTTCCTGTAATGCAAACACCAGGGTGCTCAAAGAATCAGTGGCAATGGCCGCTTCTGCAATTGTACCGTCAAACTTTACAGGTTTGGTTTTCAGGCACTTGTAGTAGCTGCTAGCGAAGCTAGCTCCTGATACAGCGAGCATGATTAGGCCGATGGTGGCAGTCACTAACTTTTTCATGGTTATTTCCTCTATCTTTCAGATTCGTATCGCTTTTATTTTTAGGTAGCGGTCCTCACCAGAGACAACCAGACAGAGGTGAACTTCATTGGGCCTGCAAACGCTTGAACGAAGTTGTTCAGAAAAGGATCAGTTTTTGTGTGGTTTTAGGGATGGCTGTTTTAGCTGTTAATGGATTTTTGCTGGGTAAGAGTAAAAAGACTCATCATGAACAAACCGGCAGGATAGGTAACAAGACAATCCGAAAACATAGGTACAGATAAACTGCATGATTATCGCCGCTCCTGCGCATTAGCATGCCCCACGAAGTGTTTTGGGTACCATGCGCTCGCGGCATACCGTTCTTCCTGAACATCGCCGCTCCAGCGCATTAGCATGCCCCACGAAGTGTTTTGGGTACCATGTACCCGCGCTAGGCATACGACCGCCATGGATGGCGGAAATATCGAAAATGCATGGAGCATTTTTCGACCGCACGTCCTGTGCATCGCCGCTCCTGCGCGTCCATGCGCTCGCGGCATACCGCAAATCCTGTGCATTGCCGCTCCTGTACATCCATGTACCCGCGGCATACCGTTCGTCCTGAACATAAAAAAGCCCGACGCGGGGTCGGGCGAACAAGGGAGAGACAACAGAGTTTACTAAACAGGTTATGAATCAGCTTGCAGCAACCACTTCATGGCGGTTGGAAAACGGGCGGACCAGGAACGTTCGTTATGCCCACCGCGTGGGTCTTCCACAATTTTAAGGTGTTGTTTGGGATACGCCTGCCGATTCAGTAAGCGTTTCATCATGCGCATTTCATCTATGGCTGGTGGTTCTTCTGCGCCCGCATCCATGTACAGACGCAATCGTTCAGGCAGCGCTTTCTGAGTGATTAGCTCTTTAACACCGGGATAGCCAGGCTCTCCCATATTGACCCAGATTGATGGTGAAAATGCACCGACCATGCCGAAGGTTTGCGGATGGGTAATTCCAGCATAAAGGGCAAACAATCCGCCAAATGAACTGCCGGCAATACCTGTGAACCTTGCGTTAGGCAGTGTTCGGTAAGTCGAATCGATGTAGGGTTTTAAGTCGTAGCGGATAAATGCCAGAAACTTGTCTGCCTGTGAGGATTCCAACTGACCGGTAAAATTAAAATCCCAAGGAATATATTCATTGGCGCGATTGGGGCCATTATAAATACCAACGACGATAACGGGGGGGAGCCTGCCCGCCATAATCTCTTCATCGAGGATCTCATCGATGCGCCATTCACCAGCGAATGAGGTGAACTCATCAAACAGGTTCTGGCCATCCGTCATGTAAATCACCGGGAAATGTTCTTGTTGGGCCGCGTGATAACCGGGTGGCAGGTAAATCATCAGATCTGTAGAGCGCCCTAGCTGCGGCATTTCAAAGTCAACAATATGCGTGACGTTGCGGCTGACGGTATCACCCGGCTTCAGCTCGGAAGGGAAATCCTCCCAGCTCTCGATATCAATCTCGACAACTTCGTCTCTGCCTTTGTACCGGTAAAATCGGTCTGGTCGCATTTTTCCTGAGGCAGCAAACTCTCTGATTCGCTCATTGCCCTTAGTCTTGTCATTGTCGCGGGCAAACAGAAAGAAAAAGTGATCCAGTTCCGCCTTGGGTACATTCAGGTAGTAGTAACCGTCTGGGTTCCGTTTGGCTGTGTACTGCGCAATGACATCTGGGTGAAAGAAGTCATCGAAGTCAGAGATCATAAAGATCTTGTCTTCTTTCGGTGTTAAGTCCGGCACATTGATTTTAAAGGTGACCGTTGGGTTCGCTTTCGCCTGAGCTGTAGGTTGCGTGGTTTTGCAACCGGTAATGACACAGCTGATACACAGGCCGCAGGTTAATGCGAATCGAATCCAGGCTGGACTCCTGTTTTTCATTTCAGATCCCTCTTGATTTGCCGTTTAGCAAACATGCCAGTTGGTTGACTGGCGACTTATCTATTTCTGATTTGACCAGTTCGGGTGGCTGAGATCTGTTTAATAAATGGAGGGAAAATGTAAGAAAGTGAAAGTGCTTAGAGATCCCCATCTCAGGGAGTAATCTAATTTTTTACTTGGCATAAAAGCTTAGCAGAGGTGCTTGGAATGCATAATCAACTAAGCTTAACTCTTTGTGGTAAATGACAAAAATGGATAAAGGCAAAGGAGACCGCTGTCCATGATGTGCTTTCTGTTGTTTGATTTGTCTAAGCAGCAAACAGTGAAAGAAGAATTGCTGCCGCTGTTTAGTGAGCAGGAACTAACCCCCGTTGCATTTGAATCGCGTTGTTTACCTAAATGGCCAGAGCAGGCCAGAGTATTTTTGTTTCTCAATGACGAACAATTGGCTGACGTGCTGCCATTCGCAGTGGAGAGCCAATGGCAGGTTGTTGTGCTTCCTCACCCAGAGGCCAGCAACGCCATGCGCGGCATTGGCATAAGCGGCAAACTCAGTTCTGTGGTGGAGGATGGGCTGGTTCTTGAGCCAAATGCAGTCGATTTAATGTTTTGTAATGGACGGCCAGTGCTCAATGCTGTGGTGGTGGGTGATGTCTTTAGTCTGAAGCCCGGTGGCGCAGTAGAAGGGTTTGGGGCCCGTATTAAACACCTTTGGCTATCTTGGCGACGTCTTGGGCACCTGCTTCCCAAACGTTATGAACTGGTGACAGGAAATGGCGACAAAATAAATACCGCCGCCATGGGTATCACGCTGGTAGAACATGGCAAAAATTCGGTGATGGGCAGGCGGTTATTGCCTGATTCCCAAGTGAATGATGGTATGTTCCATGCCATTCTTCTTGCGCCTCGCAGCCTGATGGAGATGTTCAGGTTTCTGATCGGCAGCATGTTTCATCGCAGTGGCAAATCTATTCCCAAAAGTATTGGACTGATTAAAACATCGCGGCTTGAGATTAAATCGGATGTGGGCCTAGAGTTCCGCCATGACGGCAAGGAGCTTTGCAGTAAAACGTTGGAGATAGAAGCTCAGTCCCGGGTATTGCAACTGGTCCCCAGCCGTGACGTGACCGTTGAGGTCGCCAAAGGCGACAGTAAGGAACAGCGAAAGGTACAGCACCTGCCGACAGGGGGCGCCATTGCCGAGCTGACCAAACGTCCACTGCAGTGGATTGCCCATGCTGCCACCGATGAGTTTAAAGATCTGTACCAGGCGCTGAGAGAGAATGCATCGCCCTCCAGTGTTTTTCTGACTTTGATGATTCTCTCAACGTTGTTGGCGACGGTTGGACTGTTTGCAAACTCTCCGCCGGTGATTATAGGTGCGATGATCCTTGCTCCTCTGATGGGGCCAATTATCTCGTTATCTATGGCGCTGGCACGGCAAGATGAGATGCTGTTAAGGGGCAGTATCTACACTCTGTTTGCAGGTCTGGCATTGGCGCTATTGTTTGCGGTGGCGTCTACCTGGCTGATCCCGCTAGAGCTTTCCACGGCTGAGATCCGAGCTCGGATGCGACCGAATCTGTTAGATCTGGCTGTGGCTGTTATCTCTGGTATCGCTGGCGCCTACGCGACGGCTCGCGCATCTGTAGCCAAAAGCATGGCGGGTGTGGCGATTGCTGTTGCTTTGGTTCCGCCACTTGCTGTGACGGGCATAGGTATTGGTTGGGCTCATCCACAAATGATGTGGGGCGCATTTCTGCTGTTTTTGACCAACCTTTCGGGCATTGTGCTTGCCGCTGCGATTACCTTTCTGGTGCTTGGTTTTGCGCCGTTTCAGCGGGCAAAACGTGGCTTGCTGTTTTCGCTGCTGGCGGTGTTGGCAGTGAGTGTGCCATTGGCATTTAGTTTTTCTCAGATGGTTGAGCAGAAACGGTTGTTGCAACAGCTTGAGGGGCATCAGGTGCAGGATATTAAGATGACGCAGGTGAGAGTGCGTTTAACCAGTCCCGTGACTGTGTCGGTGTTATTGGTATCCAAGCGGCCATTAACCCAGGAAGACTTCGTACTGAGTAAAAGTGAGATAGAGCGGGTGCTGGTTCAGCCTGTTGTGCTTGAAGCAACAAGCTCGCTGCGGTTGGAGTAGGGCGAGTTTGTCGGTCTTCGTGTCTCTTATAGAGCCTTTGATAGGGGTCACTTGTTTATATGTTGGGGGATGTAAGCAAAGCCGACGTCGATTGAATTTAGAAGCGCTAACTTGCTTAGCTGCGCCAAATATTAAATTGTGATCCTGTTCAAACTTTGATTAATTAGTTCTGCGTTTAAAACTGCAATTTTTACCTATTTAGGTAACCCAAATGGTGCCATCCAAACCTCAGGTGGTGACTAAACAACAATGACCTGTCATCACCACACTCGTGGTAGTGGTTACAGTTGTTAGCTCAACTGCTTATCGCTGTTTAAATCCTGTTTAGTCTTGTTAGCTCTGCACCTTGATTTGTTGTTGAAAAACTATCCTGCATCGCCCGCCACAAAAGGTCGGACCACTTTCTGATGGTGTTTAAAAAACGCCCGAAACGACAGGGGCTTGCCGTTTGATTTCAGCGCTTTAGCAGTGCCGCTTCTTGATAATAAATGTAACTAAATTACGTAATTAGATAAATTTTCAAACACCTGTTTGCATTTTGATTTAGGTCAATCTATAAATTGGTACAAGCCTAGAGCAAACACTCTAAACGTTTGTTTGACCTTTAATTAGATAGGCTTTCTGGTAAAGGCAGGTGGTGCGCTGAGCGCCATATCGAAGACACGTTAGCGTATTTGAAACACCCGCCTATTAGACCATGGTCGTATATCGCCAAAGGAAATGTCAGACAATAATTTCCGTGGTGATTAAGTAACAAATGAATGCTTAATGAGGGTGACACTATGGAGACAATCACTGCACCGCCAGCGAACCGCGAACTGCATATCCAGGGTAAAGTAACCAACGCCTATCGTGAGGTGTTGACCATGGACGCGCTGTCGTTGGTGGTCGATCTGGTGAAGCAGTTTGCTCCCGAGCGCCGCGAGTTGCTGGCCAACCGTCAGCGTCGCCAACAAGCCTTCGATGAAGGCGCGTTACCTGACTTCCTTCCCGAAACCAAAGATATCCGTGAATCTGACTGGCAGATCCGCGGTATTCCTGAAGACCTGCTCGATCGTCGTGTTGAGATCACCGGTCCGGTCGATCGCAAAATGGTGATTAACGCGCTGAACGCCGACGTTAGAGTGTTTATGGCCGACTTTGAGGACTCGCTGTCTCCTACGTGGGATGCGGTGGTGCAGGGCCAGATTAACCTGCGTGACGCGGTAAATCGCAGCATCGATTACATCGACCCAAATTCCGGTAAACACTACCAGCTGAAAGATGACCCTGCAGTGCTGATCTGCCGCGTACGTGGCCTGCATCTGGACGAAAAGCACGTACTCTTTGCGGGTGAGCCTATCCCGGGTGCACTGTTTGATTTTGCCCTCTATTTTCTGAACAACTACCGCCAGTTGTTGCTCAATGGCAGTGGCCCCTATTTCTATATTCCCAAGCTGCAGAGCCATAAAGAAGCGGCTTGGTGGAGCAAGATCTTCAGCTACGTTGAAGACAGATACTGCCTGGAACGCGGCACCATCAAGGCAACGCTTCTGATTGAAACACTGCCTGCCGTGTTCGAGATGCACGAGATCCTTCACGCCATGAAGGACCACATCGTAGCCCTTAACTGTGGTCGCTGGGATTACATCTTCAGCTACATCAAAACCCTGAAGAACCATAGCGACCGCGTATTACCAGACCGCCAGCAGGTGGGGATGGGCCAACCATTCCTAGATGCCTATTCCCGCCTGCTCGTTCGCACATGCCACCGTCGGGGGGCGATGGCCATGGGTGGCATGGCGGCATTCATTCCTAGTAAAGATCCTGCCGAGAATGAAGCCGTGTTGGAGAAAGTGCTGCAAGACAAAGAGCGTGAAGCCAACAACGGCCACGATGGCACCTGGATCGCGCACCCCGGTTTGGCACACGTGGCCATGGGCGTTTTTGATAAGACGCTGGCTGAGCGCAAAAACCAGCTGGATATCACTCGCGAAGGTGATGAAGAGATCACTGCCGAACAACTGCTGGCGCCATGCCAGGGCACACGTACCGAAAGCGGTATGCGCCTAAACCTGAGAGTGGCGGTTCAGTACATCGAGGCATGGATCTCCGGCAATGGCTGCGTACCTATCTATGGCTTGATGGAAGACGCGGCGACAGCCGAGATCTCCCGCACCTCAATCTGGCAATGGATCAAACACGGCAAGGATCTGGATAACGGCCAGATCGTTACGCCTGAGCTGTTTACTCAGATGCTCAGCGAAGAGATGCAGGTGCTGGAACAGGAGTTAGGCGAACTCAAGTATAAAAACGGCCGTTACGCCGAAGCTGCCGAGCTGATGAAACAGATCACGCTGGATGAACAGCTAGTTGAATTCTTAACACTGCCGGGTTACCGGCGATTGGATTGAGCGTCCGTTAGAGACGCCTTTACGTACCCTACGAGCGCAACCAACAGGTCTGCAAGAGGAAGTCGATATGACACAGACACGTCAACAACAGATAGAGGCCCTGGAGAAAGACTGGGCAGAGAATCCACGCTGGAAAGGGGTGACCCGCGGCTATACCGCTGAGGAAGTGGTTAACTTGCGCGGCTCACGCACTGTTGAGCATACCGTGGCCCGTGCAGGCGCTGAAAAGCTGTGGAAGCTGATTAATGGTGAGGCCCGCAATGGCTATGTTAACACCATGGGCGCATTGACCGGTGGTCAGGCTGTACAACAGGTTAAAGCTGGCCTTCAGGCGATTTATCTGTCTGGTTGGCAGGTCGCAGCGGACAACAACCTGTCCGGCACCATGTACCCGGACCAGTCGCTTTACCCCGCCAACTCTGTGCCAGAAGTAGTAAGCCGCATCAACAACGCGTTTACCCGCGCCGACCAGATCCAGTGGAGCAAGGGTGTTAACCCAGGTGATGAAGGTTATATCGACTATTTTGCGCCGATTGTGGCTGACGCTGAAGCCGGTTTCGGTGGCGTATTGAACGCATTCGAACTGATGAAAGGCATGATCACCGCCGGTGCAGCGGGTGTGCATTTTGAAGACCAGCTGGCGTCTGTGAAGAAGTGCGGCCACATGGGCGGTAAGGTACTGGTTCCCACTCAGGAAGCGGTGCAAAAGCTGATTGCTGCCCGTCTGGCAACTGACGTGCTGGATGTGCCTACGCTGGTTGTTGCGCGTACCGACGCTGATGCGGCCGACCTGCTGACTTCAGATTGCGACCCTTATGATCGCGAGTTTGTGGTGGGTCAACGTACCGCAGAAGGTTTCTACCGCACCCGTGCTGGCATCGACCAGGCTATCGCTCGCGGTCTGGCTTATTCGCCATACGCCGATATGGTGTGGTGTGAAACCGCCAAGCCAGATCTGGACCAGGCGAAGAAGTTTGCTGAAGCGATCCATGACAAGTACCCAGATCAGCTGTTGGCCTATAACTGCTCCCCTTCATTCAACTGGAAGAAGAATCTGGACGATGTCACCATCGCTCGCTTCCAGCGTGAACTGGGCGCCATGGGCTACAAGTTCCAATTCATTACCCTCGCTGGTGTGCACAACATGTGGTACCACATGTTCGAAATGGCACGCGGCTACCGCGACCGCGGCATGTCAGCTTACGTGGAATTGCAAGAGCAGGAGTTCGAGGCAGCCGACAAGGGTTATACCTTCGTGTCTCACCAGCAAGAAGTGGGCACCGGGTATTTTGACCAGGTCACCAATACCATCCAGGGTGGTGAATCTTCAGTAACTGCACTGACCGGCTCTACCGAGGAAGCGCAGTTTTAACTGAAAAACGAATTCCGCTGAAAAGCGGATGTTCTAAGAAGTGTTGCTCCAACCTTTCCTTTGATTTTGCCCGGCCATGATGGCCGGGCTTTTTTATGTACAGGATGTACGGTATGCCGCGGATACATGGATGTATAGGAGCGGCGATGTCAGGATGTACGGTACACCCACTACGCTTCGCGGGGTGAGCTTTGCCGCGGGCAGCGTTTTTAACCCTCTCCTTGGTGAGGGGGGGCAGTGAGGGGGGGATTGTGTATGGTTTCGGGCGCTTGAGGTTCTATTTATCTATATCGAGCTGAACAATCGCGCCCAAGGCTGGGAGGCACTGCGCGTAGCCTCCCTACCGACCTCTCTCTATCTGAAAAAGAGTGCGCCCCTACTATGTGCTATTCCTGCGCTATCACCTGCGCCTCAGCTAACGGCTCGACAAACTTCCCTGTTTGGCGAGCCTATATCGGGCATCCTTGCCCGACATCACGCAGATGCTTGGCTTCGCTTAGGGCACATAGATGGGAAATCTTATCCAACAGAAATACTTGGCAACAATAAACCTTCCAAACAAAATTTTTTCGAATGGAGTTTTAGAAAAAAGATGATTGACTTTTTTAGAGCTGCCCGGTAGTTCTGAGCACAGACTTGTATATAGAGCTTACTAACTCTGCTCTCTAGCCTCTTGAGCAAGTTTTTTAGCTTTGAATGGAAAAGTGAAAATTATTGCAAATAAAACAAAAAATATAATGGCTACCGCCGAATTTATTAGCAGGAATATGTAGATGACTATAAACGGTGTTTCTTCTAGACCAAATTTAAAAAAATCAGAGATATTAATGCTGTTCAATAAAATCTTAGCGTGAACCCATTTCCCTATCATAAAAAATAGCAAGCTGATGGAAAGTAACGTAGTTGAAACCAAGCCAGATTTAACAAAATTTATTCTTCTGCCTAGCTCTTTTACAGCAATAGAAGTACCAATGACGAAGGCGAGACTGCCTGAAAAAAACAGTGAGCCCAGCCCTGTTGTGAACACCATAGCTAGAAACCACACTTGTTTGGCCATAGCTTCCCATGATTCGCCAAGTATCTCCCCTTTGTAGCCAAGAAGGTAGTACTGCGTCCCGAAGTAAATAAGAAAGATAATAATTGCGAATGGCATAGCAAGAAGCTCACTTTTCCTCTCTTTCCAAACAAGCTTCTTGTGAGCTTCATTTTTTTCCTGAAGCTTTTTAAGTACAGGATCCATTCCTAAACACCTTACAACAGACTTAATTTGGTTTTTGTATGCCTTCAAAAAATATTTAAATACTAAAAGCTATCTGGCTGATACTTAACTATCTATTAAATACTGAATTCGCTAAACCTTCTTCTCCTCCACCACTTCGCCATTTGCTTCTTTCCACATTCTTGATAATTCACCAAATACCTGGGCATCACTGCCTGGGATTTCCATCATTTCAAGCCGGGAAATTGTGCTGTTGGCGAGGTCGAGTTGGTCTTGATTATGTTGGTCCTGGCGACGGATTTTGATAAGCACTTTCAGCAGGCTGATTGCCAGTTTGTAGTTTTTAGGAGAGAGTTGCAGCGCTTGTTCCAGCACCTTGGCGGCTGGACCCATGCGGTTACGCTTATAAAACTCCACCGCCATGCTGTTCAGCTGTTTTGGCGTAAAGTGGATCTCATCGCGTTCGGTGGTTTCCCGTTCGACGTATTTGCCTACCACCTGGCTGGTCAGAGAGTCTCCGGCGATTTGGCGTTGAACGGCGGTTAGCAGCTTCATCGCTTCTTCGCGCATACCGAGTTCGTGGAATACCTTTACCTTGTCCAGGTTGTCTTCAATGGATACTGAAGACTTAAGCGATACCTGGTTCTCCACTATGCGTTTAGCCTTTTCGGCTTCGTTTTTGGCGTTGTGCAGGCGGGCACGTGAGATGACGATCTGCTCTTTGAAGTACTGGGCATCTTCATAATCGGTCTCTATCGCGGTGAGTCGTCGCTCGGTTTCCGCCAGAATTTTGCCTGCGGTTCCATCAGTCAGGGTATTGGCGTAGTCGATACCGGTTCGGATCACATTGAGCGCCAGTTCTGGCGAATCATGTATCGAATTTCTCGCATACTGCGCCATATTCTTGGTGGCGATGTACTGGCCTTCATGGTCGTGAGTCAGGCGGGCCAAATCCCATGATTTCTTATTGCGTTCGATATTGCGTGGCGCTAGCGCGGTCGCTTTTTTTATCTCGTCATACGCTTGTTCGTATTCTTCGCGGTCGATGTAGTATTCGGCCAGCATCTCATAGGTAGCGAAGCGTGTTTCCGGCTGAGAGGTCAACTCCCCCAGAAGTGTTTCGATCTCGTCTAATTTGTCCTGCTTTAGCAGCGACTTAACAAATCCAATATGTGTCCATGGATACTTAAAAGAGCAAAGTAGATCGCGATAAAACAGTTCGGCAGCGGCAAACTCGCGCAGGTCCAGCAGCGCTTCTGCCTTCATTCTCAACAGATTGGCCTGGTACTTTTGCAGCTTGGGATTAAGCAGATGGCGCTCGGCGTAATAGATGACCTTGGAGTAGTTGCCCGCGTCGATCGCCTGATAGATGTTAAACAGCTTCTGTTTGATCTGAAGTGTGTGCTCCAGCCTGGCTTCAATGTTTTTGGCGTTAAGGGGTTTGACCCAGAAGTCGTCCGGTTGCAGTTCGATAATACTATTCACCAGCGCTTCGCTGGTTTCTGAACTGAGGAAGATAAGTACGGTGCGTTTGTTAACGTAGCCCTTGAACTTCAACTCTTCCAGCAGGTGGAAGCCGTCTTTGTCGCTCTTCACGTTAAACGCGCAGATAACAATATGGAAATGGTGTTCTTCGCAGAGGCGTAGGCCATGAAATGCGTTTTGCGCGCTTTTGATGTTTCGAATGCCCATGTTCTCAAACGCCGCCTTCAGCGTGTCATGGACAATCGGGTTGTCATCAATGATTAAAACGTTTAGCGCGGGTAAGTGGTCTAGTTCACTTGAATCAACCGAATTCATCAATAAGGCACTTTACTTTGGTTGTTAACACGGGTTACACAATTGTTAAGTATACAAGGCTGAAGTAAGCATTCACCCCTTGTGCTTAATTTATGTGGACTGAAATCGATTTGATCCGGAAGTGGGAGGCTATGCACTGCGCCTCCCTGACTTGGGGGCGTTAGCTTTAGTTTGTTTGAAAAATTAACGCTGTACGCGCCCGAAACCTAGTAAACAGGCTAAATAGTGAACTAGCTAGCAGCGATTAGCCCTTGTTTACTTTCATCTATACATATCTTTTTTTACATTCGGATGCGTCGTCAAATACCTAGGGTGTTCCTGTCAGTTGGTGGAGCCATCCATGGCCGCCACATGGTTTTTCAACCACCGAGGGAAATTAGTGGATTGCTTAACTTTTCTTACTCGATGTTAGATAAGAGATCGGGATTAACCACTAGATTTCTTACGCCATGGGCATGATCTTCGTTAAACACATTGCCTTTGCACCAATTTCCCACGGTGTTGATGTCAACTTTTACCACCTGTGGACGTACGCTCCAGCTGACCTGAAATGGAGAGCCTTGTTCATTGTAACCAGGGCCAGTGGTTGAGCCGGCGTACTGAATGGGAGATCCGGTATTGTTTGGAATGTTTAAAGCCTGATGCAGTGCACCTTGTTTGGCGTGTTGGGTCAACGTTTCAAAGCTTGCCGCTTTTTTATCATTCACCAACACATACACCTGAGTTTCAACTCGAAGCTGCGGATTGTTAATTGACTCATTCAAGCACGCACCTAACGTTGGCCCCGGTGACACCTGGGCCGTTGAGTGAACGTAGTGCACTTCAATGGTATCACCCGGATATAAGCTACCGTGTTTGCTCGGACAAACGGGTTGTTGTACAGGCGTAAGCTCTGACGAACTCAATGTGCCTGAATATTCATAACCACTCAGGTAGCCGTGACCATCGCCATTGCCTGCATACTTGGTAAATTCACCTCCTTTGTGCTCTGCATTTTTATGAAAGTGGATGTTACACAGGTTCATTTGCGTGTAGGGCGGTGCTTCACTGAAAGAGATAGCGTTTCGACCTGTAGCAGCGTCGATATCTCTTGGTGATTGTGGGCCATAACCCTTGCCTTGCGTTTGTTTTGCAAGTGCTGCTCGCTGTTTGGCGATGATGTTGTCAGACACTTGCGGGTGATCATTATGGTGCTCCGCGTCTTTGGCTAATGCGTTTAGAGGAATTGCTGTTACGAATGTGAGAGCTAGAATGCGACGAAAGATCATTTGGTATCCTTGTTAAATTGGAAAGTAACCAAGGTGTTCGAGAACAAGGCGTTCCAGAAAAAGAATAGCTTAGGTTTGATATCTGGAGCGCGACGGAACTTATTAGTTTATGTAGTCTTTTCGGCGTTTGATTGATAACAAGGTTTTGCAGCAATAGCTGCTTATTGAAGCAATCCAAGCAAAAACGCCTGTAGCACGCTTCAAGCTTTGCAGGTCATTTGGCCGCCCGAAATACTCGTGGCATTTAAAAACCAGCTAACCTGTAACCATCAATTGCAAATACCCGATATGCCATGATTATCAGTGAAACCACATCCTTTGGTGGTCGTTATCTGCGGGTTTCTCACGCCTCCAGTACGCTCAACTGTGAGATGACCTATGGTTTGTTTCTGCCGCCAGAGGCAAGCGAGGACAACCCGGCCCCAGTGCTGTATTGGTTATCCGGGCTTACCTGCACCGACGAAAACTTTATGCAGAAGGCGGGTGCGCACCGGTTGGCCGCCGAGTTAGGCATTGCCATTCTGGCTCCAGACACCAGTCCGCGTGGGGAAGGGGTGCCTGATGACCCTGATGGAAGTTACGATTTGGGATTGGGTGCAGGGTTCTACCTCAACGCGACAAAGCCGCCCTGGAGTAGCCATTACCATATGTTTGACTATGTGTTAGATGAGTTACCAGCGGTAGTTAAAGCCCAGTTTCCAATATCAGATGTCTGGTCGATTGCCGGTCACTCTATGGGGGGCCATGGGGCATTGGTGTTGGGATTACGTCATCCTTATCGGTTCCGCTCTATTTCCGCATTTGCACCCATAGTTAATCCATCCGCCTGTCCGTGGGGGCATAAGGCGTTTCAAAACTATTTGGGAGATGATGAAGCGCGCTGGCATGACTACGATGCCTGTCATCTGTTGTCCCATCTGATGGAAGAGGATGAGGTATTGCCGCTGCTGATTGATCAGGGGGATGCTGACCAGTTTCTAGAACAGCAACTGTTATTGCCGAATTTAGACCCGCAGCTGGACCGCCTGCAGTGTTCGGCAGAGATCCGCATACAACCTGGCTATGACCATAGCTACTACTTTATCGCCAGCTTTATCGATGACCACCTCAGGTTTCATGCTGACTATCTTTTTGCGCAGAATAACGGGGCCGAGTAACGCGGGCGATATGTCGCATTACTCGGCGCTGACTTGTTAGTGTCTCTTCAAATACAACTTGTTAGAAGTTGCCTCGTCCATGTGCTGTGGTGTAGTCAACATCTGGCCCCAGCGGTACAACACGAGTGGGGTTAATGGTGTCGTGGCTAAAATAGTAGTGCTGTTTGATATGCTCCATATTGACCGTTTCCGCTACACCCGGTTGCTGATATAGCTCACGCAGGTAGCCGGGAATGTGCTTAAACTCGTCAATCTTGCGCTTGTTGGTTTTGAAATGCCCAACATAGACAGAGTCGAAACGAATCAAAGTGGTAAATAGTCGCCAGTCAGCCTCGGTAATCTGATCGCCTGAACCTTCGCTACTAACCAGATAACGCTGCTTGCCGAGTATCTCATCTACCATATCCAATGCATCAAACAGATCGGCAAACGCTTCTTCATAGGCGGCCTGTGTTGTGGCGAATCCAGTTTTGTATACGCCGTTGTTGATACGGTCATACACCCATGCGTTTGTTTCATCGATCTTGTTGCGCAGAGGTTCAGGATAGAAGTCCAGTGTGTTGCCGGTGATCTCGTCAAAGGCGCTGTTCAGCATCCGGATAATTTCGGAAGACTCATTGCTGACGATGGTTTCGGTCTGTTTGTCCCAAAGCACAGGTACGGTGACGCGACCATGGGCCTGCGGGTCTGATTTGAGATAAAGCTGATAGAGATAATGCAAACCATAGCCCGGCTCTCTATCAGCCCCGGCAATATGGTGACCGCCAAAGTCTGGTGCACCTGCAAACTCCCACCCATTGGACAACATATGTGGCTCAACCACGACCACATCAATGTGTTCAGTCAGCCCTTTAAGCTGTCTGTATAACAGTGTTCGATGGGCCCACGGGCAGGCAAGTGATACATAAAGGCGATAGCGGCCACTTTCAGCTCTAAAACCTGAATCTCCACTTGGCCCAGCCGAGCCATCCTTTGTTACCCAATTGCGAAACCTGGATGTATCGCGAACAAACTTTCCGTTGCTGGCTTTAGTGTCATACCACTTGTTGTGCCATTGACCGTCGCTTAAGAATCCCATGGTGAGCCTCCAGTGCATTTGTCATCAGTAGTGAGAAAGGAAAGGCGACTCGCGCCTTACGCCAGCTTTTTCGCAATAAGGTGGTCGAGTGATGCTTTACCTCCACCCGCAAAAATCACGGACACAGAGATAGCAAACAGCGCTAAACCAAATTCATAACCGTTGTTGCTCATAAACAATCCATTCTGGAAGTGCACTGCGAAGATCGCCACCAGCATGGTGAAGGCTAGAGCAACACCTGTCAGGCGGGTAAAAAGGCCAAGTAGCAGAGCGATACCCCCAAAGAACTCCGCGCTACCCGCAAGCAGTGCCATCAGAGCGCCAGGTGTCAAGCCGATCGATGCCATCCATTGACCCGTGCCCTCGATGCCGTAACCGCCAAACCATCCAAACAGTTTTTGCGCGCCGTGAGCTGCGAAGATAATGCCTGCGGGTATGCGTAGCGCCAATGAGGCGAAAGTGTTTTGGTTGGTATCAGCCGAAGCAAAAATTAACTGTTTCATCATGTTCTCCTGGCAATCAATTAAGTTTGTTGCGTTAGTTTCATAAAGCTCATCAGCAAGCTTGATGTGAACAATGATAGGTCGTCAGATTAGAATTAAAATCACAATAAAACGGCTTAAACGTTCTATTTAATAGAATTAAACCTGGATTGTGTTGTGCTGTTGAACTCGAACCTGTTGCTGCAGAGATGGCAGTTGACCGATCAGGTCCCGGTAGAACTGGTGGAATAGGGTTTCAAAGTCGGCGGATTGACCTTGCCACTCCTGATAGGTGTGTTGAAACGGCTGGTTTGCCTGGGCTTGGGCACGAGTCATACGGCGGGCAATATTGTTCAGCGCAGCATCTATTGTCTGTTGCTCTGCGTAACTTAGTAGCCAGTCATACTCAGTCATGCGTTGGCTGACCGTACGCATTTTTACTGGCCAGTGTGGGCGATGTGCTGATAGCGCGCGGTAGCAACGTTGACTGAACTGGTGAAGCGCCTGCTGTTCATAAACGCCCCAGTGTTTAGCCAGGAGATGGTCAAAGATCATATCAACGGCTATCCCAGAATACCTGAACCGGGTTTTTGTCAGTTTACGTCTTGCTTCCAGTACACACGCATGTTGATCGGTAAAGGTATCAACTTGTCGATGCAGCAATACGCCGACTTGCTCATCATGGGGCAGCGCTTGCCACTGGCGCCCTTTGACAAAATCTCCCAGCATAGCTCCTGCCAATGAGGTATTGGTGAGATGAGCGATATGGAAATGGGCAAGAAAATTCAATGGCGATGCCTGTTGTTGCTACAGCTTTTTAGTATGGAAGGGTTGCTCTTACTAAGCTACTGGAATTAGGGACCAGTGGAGAGGTTTAGTCGCATTTCCGGCACACAGGCCCCGCGAAGCGTAGTGGGTATCGCCGCTCCTGTACATCCATGTACCCGCAGCATACCGTACTTCCTGTACACAGCGTGCCCCGCGAAGCGTAGTGGGTATAAAAAAAACCCGGTTCAATGAACCGGGCTCCAAAAACACAAAGGAAAAGCTAATAAACAAAGGACTTGGCTAACAAAAAAACTGTTTCAGTGACAGCCCGTCAAGGCTGTCGGATTTAACGACTCCAGGCGAAGTTGTAACGCTTAGTTACTGGTGCTTGTACCTGTTTCTTGGTTCCTCGACCGCTGAGGAGAGTCTTCAGCGCAACGAGATCATACAAATTCAACATAATCGATCTCCTGTTTAAGTGGCTGTTGAAAGTAATCTGTTTCGATGGTTTGAATTCTAGTGTGATCTAAATCACATTGCAACCCCGTAATGAAATAAAATTACGAAAAATGATTACATAAAACATTTTTGGTGTCGTAAAAAGTGATCTGGATCAACTATGGTGGGTGGCAAACACAGATTTATGTTTGTTTTATTACATAAATGAAATTCTTGACAGGTTTCTGACTTCTCATCGAAATGATCGGGTAAAAGTTGATGTTCGTAGGGATTATGGAGCGCAATGTTTCTCTACTTGAACCGGTCTGCTTTAATGATCGATAACAATGTTTTGGAATTTTTAAATATGAGCCAAGTTCGTAAAGGGTTCTTTCGCCCCCTTGCAATAAGCTCTCTGTGCTGTCTTCCTTTGCTGGCCAATGCAGACTCGTTACCGCAAGCCAGAATTATTGGCGGGTCTCCATCGCCAACAGGTATCACTGAATGGATGGCCAGTGTGCAGTATTTGCCACAAGGGGCCAGCAACATCTTCATACCTGCTCATACCTGCGGTGGAACGCTGATCGCGCCAGATTGGTTGCTGACGGCGGCGCATTGCGTCGACACCAGCTTTATCCATGAAGTGGTTGTTGTGATTGGTATAGAAGAGCTGGATGGGCAAAGGGTCAGTGACCAGTTCATGGTTGACCAGGTCATCATTAACGAAGCCTATAATGATACCTCACTAGATAGCGACATCGCTCTTCTTCATCTTACCAGTGACTCGAGTAACCCAAACATTACTCTGGCGACTCAAGCGGAAACAAACAGCCTGACCAATCGACTTCCTCTGACACTGGTCGGCTACGGCGCGACCAACACCGATGGTTCTGAAGCCAGCAGCCGATTGCTGACTGCTACTTTGCCATACATGTCACAAGCACTATGTGAAGATGAGTTCCCTAGCGGTTGGGTAACAGAAAATATGATCTGTGCAGGCGGCGAACCTGGTATCGACTCCTGCAGTGGGGACAGTGGCGGCCCGTTGTTTGAAGGCAGTGGAGACTCAGCGGTGCAGTATGGCATCGTCAGCTGGGGTCTGGGATGTGATGAAGGGACGCCGGGTGTATACACCCGAGTATCAAATTTTACATCTTGGATAGATGACATGATCGGGGGGCTTTCGCTTACCAACCCCGTGCGTTTCCCGTTCGTTGCTCAGGGAATTACCGCTACCTTGAATACGCCAGTGATCAATAACAGTGATGTAACCGCTATATCGATCGATAGCATTGGGTTAGATAGCAACGTTGACGTCACCCTTGGCAACGATTGTGGTGCTTCGATAGGTGCGAACGAAACATGCGCTTTGCAGCTGCTGGCAACAGCAGATGTGGCAGGAACCAGAACGACCACGTTGAGCATTAATACCAGTAGTGGCACGGTACGAAGCGAAGTGTCAGTTCAGGTTCTGCCGGAAGACACATTTGCGGCGGGTTTTAGCCCGGGAGAATTACGTTGGTTTAATGGCGGCAACCGCAGTTGGCGTGACTCTGATGTGCAGGGTCCTTCGGGCGGCAGTGCCGTAGACGTGACATTCAATAGTATTGCCTCTGGACGCAGTGCATTGATGGTATCAGCGGCAGAAGCTGGACAGCTTAGATTTAGCTGGCGTTTGGAAGGCGATGATCAAAATCTGCAGATGTTGAACATCTATAAGCAGCAAGGCGCACTCGAACAGGCACTTATCTCGCTTAACTCGTGGCGTACAGTGACAACAGATTTGACCGCAGGAGTGCCCGCGACAATCGAGTTTGTCTCTTCTGGTGATGGTACAGCCATTGTTGCAGATGTCTCTTTTACGCCACAGGGCTCTACCCCAGATCCAGACCCTGTAGATCCTGATGTTGATTCGGGCGGTGGGGGAGGCGGTGGCGCCTTCGGTACCTGGTCGCTATTGTTACTTGCTGTTGCAGGGCTGCGTAGACACAAGTTTCATTCCTAAGCTGACTTGATCCCAAGCCTCTGGCTCCCTAGACTAGCGCCACTTTTTGAGTAAGTGCTAGGGGGCCTGATGCAGGTATCTGACTTTCATTTTGATTTACCAGACGAGCTGATTGCTCGTTATCCCACCCCAGATCGTACCGCCAGTCGCTTACTCTGCCTTAGTGGCGAAACTGGAGAGGTCACTCATCGACAGTTCACGGACATTGAACAGTTACTCGAACCCGGAGATCTGATCGTATTTAACAATACCCGTGTAATACCTGCGCGTATGCATGGTCAGAAATCTTCCGGTGGCAAAGTTGAAGTGCTGGTTGAGCGAATACTCGATGATCATCGAGTATTGGCCCATGTTCGCAGCTCCAAGTCGCCAAAAGCGGGTGCCAAGCTCCTGATGGAAGGTGCGGTTGAAGTGGAAATGCTTGGCAGAGACGATGCCCTGTTTGAGCTGGCATTTGATCCTTCTAAGACGGTACTTGAATGGCTGGAAGAGTTTGGCCATATGCCGCTGCCTCCATACATCGATCGGCCGGATGAAGGCACCGATCGTGAGCGCTATCAAACGGTATATAACGAAAAGCCAGGTGCCGTTGCGGCACCTACTGCGGGCCTGCACTTTGATGAAAGCATGCTTAAGCGTTTGGCTGAAAAAGGGATACAGCAGGCGTTTGTGACCTTGCATGTAGGAGCTGGGACGTTCCAGCCTGTGCGCGTTGATAACGTCAACGACCACAAGATGCATAGCGAATATGCGGAAGTATCTGCAGATGTGGTTGAAAAGATTTTGGCTACCAAAGCAGCCGGCAAACGTGTCATAGCCGTCGGTACGACATCGGTGCGCTCTCTGGAAAGTGCTGCACAGGCTGCGATTGCCGCAGGCGCTGAGCAGCTTGAACCGTTCGCCGGTGAAACGGAAATCTTTATCTATCCCGGCTATCAGTGGCAGGTCATTGATGCCATGGTGACCAACTTTCATTTGCCTGAATCGACCTTGATCATGCTGGTCAGTTCGTTTGCCGGGTATGATGCGGTAATGAACGCTTATCAACAGGCGGTGTCTGAGCGTTATCGCTTCTTCAGTTATGGCGATGCAATGTTTGTAACGCGTCAGCCCTAATCGATTAGTTTTATCTGAAAATATGCGCCGGACTGTTTTTCCGGTGGCGGAGCCTTTATGAAAATGCAATATGAGCTTTTGGGCACGGATGGTCGTGCTCGCCGTGGTCGCCTCACCTTTGAGCGTGGCACAGTCGAAACCCCCGCATTTATGCCAGTTGGTACTTACGGGACCGTAAAAGGCATGACCCCTGAAGAGGTTGCTGAAAGTGGCGCAGAGATCCTGTTGGGCAACACCTTCCACCTTTGGTTACGCCCCGGTATGGAGATTATGGAAGCCCACGGTGACTTGCATGACTTCATGCAGTGGCAGGGCCCAATTCTGACGGATTCCGGTGGTTTTCAGGTGTTTAGCCTGGGAGATATCCGTAAGATCACCGAAGAAGGCGTGCACTTCCGTCACCCAATTAATGGTGACAAGATCTTTCTTGATCCTGAAACATCTATGGATGTGCAGTATTCGTTGGGCTCGGATATCGTAATGATCTTCGACGAATGCACCCCTTATCCTGCCACTCATGAGCAGGCTAAAACGTCGATGGAGCTTTCACTGCGTTGGGCGGCGCGCAGCCGTAAGCGATTTGACGAAAAGCAGAATCCGAATGCGCTTTTTGGCATTATTCAGGGCGGCATCTACGAAGATCTCCGTGACCAATCGCTGGAAGGTTTGCTGGAAGTGGGTTTTGACGGTTATGCCGTGGGTGGCCTGGCTGTGGGTGAACCTAAAGAAGAGATGCACAAAGTACTTGAGTACATTGTACCTAAGATTCCAGAAGATAAACCGCGTTACTTGATGGGCGTGGGTAAACCTGAGGATCTCGTTGAGGGTGTTCGCCGCGGCATTGATATGTTTGATTGTGTGATGCCGACCAGAAATGCGCGTAATGGTCATCTGTTTGTCAGCGATGGTGTGGTAAAAATCCGCAACGCTGTACACAAGACAGATACTGGCCCGCTCGACCCTGAGTGTGATTGCTATACCTGCAAGAACTACAGCCGCGCTTACCTGCACCATTTGGACCGCTGTAACGAGATCCTGGGGGCGCGCCTCAACACCATTCACAACCTGCGTTTTTACCAACGTGTGATGCAAGGTTTACGTGATGCAATTGAGCAAGGTAAATTGGACGACTTTGTGACGGAGTTCTATGCCCGTCGCGGGATGCCGGTACCCGAGTTGAAAGACTGATTATCGGCCCCATATAAGAGAAAGTTTTAAATTAGAGAAAACCTAAGGAAATTCCACGATGTTTATCGCAAACGCATACGCTGCTCCTGCTCAGCCACAAGCCGGTGGTTGGGACATGATTATCATGCTGGTGATCTTCGCCGCTATCTTCTATTTCATGATCTATCGTCCGCAGGCTAAGCGTGTGAAAGAGCACAAAAACCTGATGTCAGCATTGAGCAAGGGTGATGAAGTACTGACTCAGGGTGGCTTGGTAGGTAAGGTTGCCAAGGTTTCTGACGAGAAAGACTACATCGTTGTTTCTCTGGCTGACAACGTGGACGTGACAGTCCAGAAAGCGTCTGTTTCTGCGATCCTGCCAAAAGGCACGCTGAAGTCTCTGTAAACTCAACGCAAGGAAACGTTGCGTGTTAAACCGTTACCCCCTGTGGAAATACCTGATGGTGAGCTTGGTGCTCGCCATCGGCGCACTCTACGCTGTGGCTAACCTGTATGGTGAGGACTTTGCCATTCAGGTTTCTGCACAGCGGGGTGCAGAAGTAAACGAACAGGTGCTGTTGAAAGTAAAACAGACCCTGGAAAACAAAGATATCGCCTACAAATCACTTGCTAACGAAGAAGGTCGTCTTCTGGTTCGTTTGACCAAAGAAGAAGACCAGCGCCCAGCACAGGATGCTGTTAGTGAAGCGCTTGGCAGTAAGTTTGTTGTGGCACTCAACCTCGCCTCTGCCCAACCAGAATGGTTGAAGGGCATAGGTGGCAATCCGATGAAGCTGGGTCTCGACCTGCGCGGTGGTGTGCACTTCCTGATGGAAGTAGACATGAAGTCGGTGGTTGCCAAAGCGGAAGAGGGCATGGTTTCTGATTTCCGTGCTTTGCTGCGAGAAGAGAAAGTATACGGCGCCAGTGTTCGTCAGGTGCCTGGCCAGGGCGTGGTGGTTCGCTTCCGTAAAGCGGAAGATGTTGAGCGTGCAGAAGATCTGCTCTCTGCTCAATTCCGAGATTTAACCTTTTTTGAAGGTAACGATGGCATGTCTCTGCGCACCACTATGAGTGAGCAGATGTTGAAAGAGCAGCGGGAATACGCTGTGCAACAGAACATCGTTATTCTGCGTAACCGTGTGAACGCACTGGGTGTTGCTGAGCCTTTGGTTCAGCGCCAGGGTGCGGACCGTATCGTAGTTGAGTTACCCGGTGTTCAGGATACCGCGCAGGCCAAAGATATTTTGGGTAAAACCGCGACTCTTGAGTTCCGCAAAGTCGATGACCGACACGATGTGCGCGACGCTCTTGAGGGGCGAGTGCCTGCAGGGAGTCAAATCCTCAAAGATCGTAGTGATCGCCCATATCTTCTTGAGAAGCGCATTATCCTTGATGGCGCTCATATTACCGATGCCAACTCTGGCTCTGATGAATATGGCCGTCCTCAGGTAAACATCAGCTTGGATTCAGCTGGTGGTAATAAGATGTCCAAGTTCACCAAAGATAACGTCGGTAAGCTTATGGCTACTGTCTTTATCGAGTATCAGCCGTCTGGTCGTGTTGATGCTGACGGAAAGCAGATCCTGGTGAAAAACGAGGAAGTGATTAATGCGGCAACAATTCAGACTCGCTTGGGTCGTAACTTCCGCATCACTGGTTTGGATACACCACAGGAAGCCCATAACTTGGCGCTGCTGCTGCGTGCAGGTGCTTTGATTGCTCCTATCTCTATCGTGGAAGAACGCACCATTGGTCCAAGCCTTGGTAAACAGAATATTGACTCTGGTACTCAGGCGATCATGTGGGGCTTTATTGCGGTTGTCGTGTTTATGTTGGCGTATTACCGTAAGTTCGGTTTGGTGGCTAACACCGCGCTGGTTGCTAACTTGGTATTGATTGTTGCTGTGATGTCCGTGTTGGGTGCCACTCTGACCTTGCCGGGGATGGCTGGTATCGTTTTGACGGTAGGTATGGCAGTAGATGCCAACGTGCTTATTTTTGAGCGTATCCGAGAGGAGCTTAAAGAGGGCCGATCTCCCCAACAGGCGATCCATTACGGTTATGACAACGCCTTCTCTACCATTGCTGATGCCAACATCACCACCTTTATCACCGCCTTGATTCTGATGGCGATTGGTACTGGACCAGTACAAGGCTTTGCTGTGACGCTGGCGGTAGGTATTGCTACGTCGATGTTTACAGCCATTGTTGGAACTCGTGCCATCGTGAATTTGGCATGGGGCGGCAAGCGCATTACTAAGTTGCCGATCTAGGAGCGGATATCATGTTTCAGTTATTGAATTTCAAAAATACCGTTCCGTTCATGGCCTACCGTGGCGTGTTCCGCTGGTTGTCGCTGGCTTTGGTTCTGGGAGCTATTGCTGTTTTATCGGTGAACCGCCTCAACTGGGGCCTGGACTTTACCGGCGGTACGCTGGTTGAGTTAGGCTTTGAGCAGCCTGCTGACATTGGCGCCATCCGTTCATCTCTGGAGACTCAGGGATACGGTGATGCCGTCGTTCAGAACTTCGGTTCCAGCCGCGATGTTGTTATTCGTTTGCGTCCCTCTGCTGATGTTGATGCAGCGAAAATGGCTGATGATATGGTTTCAGGCTTGCGCTCGGCTCAGCTGGGTAGTTTTGAACTGCACCGTATCGACTTTATCGGTCCGACCATTGGTGAAGAGTTGCGCGAAACCGGTGGCCTGGCCTGTTTGGTAGCATTGCTGTGTATTCTGGCTTACGTCACCATGCGTTTTGAATGGCGCTTGGCATTGGGTGCTGTAGCGGCTTTGGCGCACGACGTTATCCTGACCCTGGGTGTTTTCTCGCTGTTCAAGCTCGAGTTCGATACCACGGTATTGGCAGCGATTCTGGCGGTGATTGGTTACTCATTGAACGATACTATTGTTGTGATGGACCGTATCCGTGAGAACTTCCGTAAAGTACGTAAAGGTGAAGTGGAAGAGATTATCAACATCTCTCTGACGCAGACCATGTCTCGTACCGTGATCACGTCATTGACCACCTTGTTGGTACTTATCGCCTTGTTCTATCTGGGCGGCGCATCTATCCATGGCTTCGCGACAGCATTGCTGTGCGGTGTCTTGGTAGGTACTTACAGTTCGGTCTATGTCGCCAGCTCAATCGCCATGAGCTTAGGTATCAGCCGCGAAGACCTGATGCCTACAGAAGTAGAAAAAGAGGGTGCTGACCAAGAGCCTATGATGTAAGACTCTGGTTTAAGAAACCGAAGCAAAAAAAGGGGGCCTCTGGCCCCCTTTGTCGTCACTAACGATTTGTTTCGTCTGTCTTGGCTGACTGCATGGCGGTGATATCTTCCGGGTGCTGCTCCAGAGACTCTGCCAATAGATACGGCTGCAGTCCGGCATCTACAGACATCTCACTCAGTGCATTACTGGATTGCTGAATAACGTCACGTTCCAGTTGATAATCCATCTCCAAAAACGCCTGCTCGGTCTGGACCTGTACTAAATCTCGTACTTCGCCTTGGTGATAGATAACTTCATATCGTTGCACAGCCGGCTCTGCGTGGGCTAGGGCAGTACCTAATGCCATAGTCGCTAATACCAGCGGGATCCTTGTGTACTTGTTCATTGTCATCTCCTTACGCCCCTTTAATCTCGGGCGTACATCAATAGTGACCGGAAAACTGTTACAACGCTTCACCCTGAATGTAAATTTGTATGAACCTATATGCTCGATAACTTCTAAGTTATGGGTTTTTCTTCGTTTATCGCATTCTTGTGGGTGAAAAATAGCCAATCTCTTGTTTGAAAACAGCAGCTTAATGGCTATTTAAAAACTGTTACGAGAAACCTATGCCGATTGTTCATTAACCTCAATACAAGTGTGGTTAAGCTCGTGGTCAGACCTGTCAAGTAAACGGGACAGTTTTGGAATGCGGGCATGACAAATGCGGTTTTTTGGTGGAATGTCAGAAGTTGGCTTGGTTTATGCGTTGACCTGATGCAGTGAAACGCATCATGACCAATAGCCACCAAGGGGGCGGAAATGTCGAAAATGCATGGAGCATTTTTTCGACCTTACATCCTGTACACCGCCTGCCCTTTGGGCATCGCCGCTCCTGCACATTAGCATGCCCCACGAAATGTTTTGGGTACCATGTGCCCGCGGCAAAGCTCACCCCGCGCAGCGCAGTGGGTGTACCGTACATCCTGTACACAGCGTGCCCTTTGGGTATCGCCGCTCTTGTGCATCCATGCACCCGCGGCATACAGTACATCCTGTACATAAAAAAGCCCGCGAGAGCGCGGGCTAAAAACACAAAGGTAATAAAAGTTGTGTTAGCGGCTTAAAGCTGGCGTCAGATGTGGACGCATGGTCGTTAGCATTGCCTTAACCACTTTCGGGTTGCCGGCTACGACATTGCCACTCTCCGTGTGATTGTGGCCACCTGTGAAGTCAGAGACCAAACCGCCAGCTTCTTTCAGAAGCAGTTCACCTGCTGCTGTGTCCCATGGTTTCAGGCCAATTTCCCAGAAACCGTCAATGCGCCCTGCTGCCACATAGGCGAGGTCCAGTGCTGCTGATCCTGCGCGACGGACATCCGCGGCTTGATTAAACATAGCACTGAAGATATTCAGGTAATTTTCAAGGTAATGCTTCTGCTTGAATGGAAAACCCGTTGCCAGCACTGTGCCATTAAGGTCTTTTGCTGCGGAGCAGCGAATGCGGTAGCCATTCAGCTGGGCGCCACCGCCTCGGCTGGCAGTGAATAGTTCGTTGCGAATTGGGTCGAAGACCAGGGCCTGGTCGAGACTGCCTTTTACTTTAAGTGCAATAGACACGGCAAAATGTGGGATGCCGCGCATAAAGTTTGTGGTGCCATCGAGAGGGTCGATGATCCACTGGTAATCCGATTTATCGCTTCCCTGAATACCATGTTCTTCACCTACCACCTGATGATCAGGGTAGGCTTTCAGAATGGCGCTAACAATCGCGGCTTCCGCTTCGCGATCGACGTTAGTGACGAAGTCATTGCTACTTTTTTGTTCAGCTTCAACTAGGTCAAGCTGCTCATAAGCACGACAAATAATATTTCCTGCACTGCGCGCAGCGCGCACAGCGATATTCAGCATGGGTTGCATAGCCGGTTACCATTTATGTAAAAGAACGAATCAAAGCGGGGCGGATTATAGCAGAGGCTCATGAATCAGCAATCACTCCTGCCATCATGGAACGTCTGTGTTACACTTTCGCTCCTTTTTTTCACCAAGTTTGAGAATAGTTAGATGCTGGACAATATCCGCATCGTGCTGGTTGGCACATCGCACACAGGTAATATGGGCTCGGCTGCGCGAGCCATGAAGACTATGGGACTAAGTGAGCTCTATCTGGTAACCCCTGAAGCTGAGCCTGATGGCAAGGCGACAGCTTTGGCTGCAGGTGCCAGTGATATCGTTCACTCCGCGAAAATCGTTGACTCGCTGGAAGAAGCGATTGCTGACTGCGGCATCGTCGTGGGTGCCAGTGCACGCTCGCGTACCCACAGTTGGCCAATGATGTCGCCAAAAGAGTGTGGTGAAAAAGTATTCCAGGAATCAGCTAAATACCCTGTCGCCTTGGTATTTGGTCGTGAAAGTAGCGGCCTTACCAACGAAGAGCTTCAGCAGTGCAACTTCCATGTCCATATTCCGGCGAATCCAGACTACAGCGCACTGAACCTAGCAATGGCTGTTCAGGTGATCTGCTATGAAGTACGCCTGGCTATGTTGGCGGCAGAGAACGCGGCCTATGCTGACAACGAAACACCGGAATACCCGCTGAGCAATGAGATGGAAGGTTTCTATCAACACTTGGAGCAGGCGCTGAAGGATACCGGCTTTATCGTGCCACAACATCCCGGTGCGGTAATGACGAAACTGCGTCGCCTGTTTAACCGTGCACGCCCAGAAGCTCAGGAACTGAATATGCTGCGGGGTGTATTGTCATCAGTACAAAAAGCGGCGCGCAAGTAAGAGCCTTGTTGCCTGGTCAGCTGTGAGTCAAAGAGAGAATTTTCGAGGACGCTAGCTTTATGTTTCAAAGGATGAGAGAAGATATCAATTGTGTTTTTGAACGCGATCCTGCTGCCAGAAATGCGTTTGAAGTGTTAACCAACTATCCGGGGTTGCACGCCATCTGGCTACATCGATTGGCACATTGGTTCTGGACCCACAAATTGTTTTGGTTAGGACGGATTGTTTCCTCTTTCAGTCGTTTCATTACCGGCATCGAGATCCATCCGGGCGCAACCATCGGCCGACGCTTTTTTATTGACCACGGTATGGGCATTGTGATCGGCGAGACAGCTGAGATCGCCGATGATTGTACTCTCTACCACGGTGTGACCCTTGGTGGAACCAGCTGGAACGCTGGCAAACGCCACCCGACTTTGGAAAACAACGTCGTTGTCGGTGCTGGTGCCAAAGTTCTGGGTCCAATTACGGTAGGAGCTGGGGCACGAGTTGGCTCCAATGCTGTAGTAGTGAAAGCGGTTAACCCAGAGGCAACGGTAGTGGGTATTCCGGGGCGTGAAGTCGTGCCAGCGAAGTGCAAAGAAGCGTTGAAAGAGAAGCATGCAAAACGCAGTGAGCTTGCACAGCAGTATGGTTTTGACGCTTACGCGGTTTCTCCTGATAACCCTGACCCTGTCGCCAATGCTATTGGCCAGATGCTCGACCATATGCACTTGATGGACAAGCGTATGGGTGAAATGAATAAAGCTTTGGCCAGTATGAACTGTGACATTCAGGTAAAAGAACTGCCTGAGTTAGAAGTTGAAGAATTTGCTGAAGCAGAGCAGCTTGCCAAACAAGCGAGAAAGCAAGAAAAAGAGTCGTTTGATCCAGGGATTTAATACTTGAGTATAAAAGTCAGGTAAATACTTGACCGTTATAGTCAGGTATGTGATGATCTAAACCACATTGTAACACGAATGGTAACTGAATCATGCGACTGACCTCGAAAGGGCGCTACGCCGTTACTGCCATGCTGGATGTGGCGCTGCATACCCAACATGGCCCAGTGCCGTTGGCCGATATTTCAGAGAGGCAGGGGATATCGCTGTCATATCTCGAGCAGCTGTTCTCTAAACTGCGCAAGCACGGCCTCGTGAATAGCGTAAGAGGCCCAGGAGGCGGTTACCTGCTCGGTCAAAATGCGGACGATATCGCTGTTGGAATGGTAATCAATGCCGTCGATGAGTCAGTTGATGCGACACGCTGCCAACGTAAAGGCGATTGTCAGGAAGGCCAGCAGTGCCTGACTCACTCTCTTTGGTGCGAGTTGAGTGATAGAATCAGCGGCTTTCTTAACGGCATCACATTAGGCGAGCTGGTAGCTCAAAATGAAGTTAAGAACGTGGCTCGCCGCCAGGAACAGAATGAGCAGCGCCGTAAAATAACTGTTAGCTGTCAAGTTTGATAAGTGCTGTCCTGATGACAGTAGTACTGGAGAAAAGAATGAAGCTTCCGATTTACCTCGATTATTCTGCGACAACACCGGTCGACCCTCGCGTTGCAGCGAAAATGGCTGACTGTCTGACGTTGGATGGCTTTTTCGGTAACCCCGCTTCCCGTTCTCATCGCTTTGGCTGGCAAGCTGAAGAATTGGTTGATATCGCACGTAATCAGATCGCAGACCTGATAAACGCAGATCCTCGCGAAATCGTATTCACCTCAGGCGCGACGGAGTCGAACAACCTGGCAATCAAGGGTGCTGCAAACTTCTACAGCAAGAAGGGCAAGCACGTTATTACCCTAAGAACCGAACACAAAGCGGTACTGGACACCTGTCGCCAGCTAGAGCGTGAGGGTTTTGAGGTTACCTACCTGGATGTTGAAAGTAATGGCCTGGTAGATCTGAAGAAACTCGAAGCGGCAATGCGTGACGACACAGTTGTCGTTTCAATCATGCACGTTAACAACGAGATCGGCGTGATTCAGGATATCGCGACGATCGGTGAAATGTGCCGTGAACGAAAAATTGTATTCCATGTAGATGCAGCTCAAAGTGCAGGCAAGGTACCAATCGACCTTCAGGCGTTGAAAGTTGACCTGATGTCTTTCTCTGCTCACAAAATCTATGGCCCAAAAGGTATTGGTGCCCTTTATGTTCGCCGTAAGCCACGTATTCGTATCGAAGCTCAGATGCACGGCGGCGGTCACGAGCGAGGCATGCGTTCAGGTACTTTGCCTGTCCACCAGATTGTGGGTATGGGTGAAGCATTTGCTATCGCTAAAGAAGAGATGGCTGCAGAAAATGAACGTGTATTGGCGCTACGCCAACGCCTTTGGGATGGTGTGCAGGATATCGATGAGGTTTACCTGAACGGTGACCTTGAACATCGGGTTGCTGGCAACCTGAACATCAGCTTCAACTTTGTTGAAGGCGAATCACTGATCATGGCGCTGAAAGACCTGGCTGTTTCTTCTGGCTCTGCCTGTACTTCAGCTAGCTTGGAACCCTCATACGTACTGCGTGCATTGGGTTTGAATGACGAATTGGCACACAGTTCTATCCGCTTCAGTATTGGTCGCTTTACCACCGAAGAAGAAGTGGACTACACGCTTAAGGTTATCCACGACGCTATTGGCCGTTTACGCGAAATGTCACCCCTATGGGAGATGTTTAAAGACGGTGTGGATCTGGACAAGGTTGAGTGGGCTCACCACTAATAGGTTTGTGCCCGCGGGGCAATAGGAGTTATTACAATGGCATATAGTGATAAGGTTATTGACCACTACGAAAATCCTCGCAACGTTGGTTCATTTGACAAGAACGATCCAAACGTAGCGACCGGTATGGTGGGTGCACCAGCATGTGGTGACGTGATGAAGCTTCAGCTGAAGGTGTCAGACGAGGGCGTTATCGAAGACGCCAAGTTCAAAACTTATGGCTGTGGTAGTGCTATCGCCTCCAGTTCCCTGGTTACCGAATGGGTTAAGGGCAAAACACTGGACGAAGCGGGTGAGATTAAAAACACCAAGATTGCCGAAGAGTTGGCTCTGCCACCAGTGAAGATCCACTGCTCAATCCTGGCTGAAGATGCAATCAAAGCCGCGATTGATGACTACAAGCAGAAGCACAGCGCCGAATAAGCGTGAAGAGGTAGCAGTTTAATGGGCATCACTATGACAGACGCTGCCGCTCAGCGAGTGAGCAGCTTCCTGGAAAATCGAGGCAAAGGTGTGGGTTTACGCCTTGGCGTAAAAACCACAGGCTGTTCTGGCTTGGCATATGTACTTGAGTTCGTTGATGAGCTCGAGGAAGGCGATGAAGTGTTCGAAGAGAAAGGCATCTCTATCATTGTTGACAAGAAAAGCCTGGTTTATCTCGATGGCACCCAGTTAGATTTTGTCAAAGAAGGCCTTAATGAAGGGTTCGAGTTCAAGAACCCTAACGTTAAAGACGAATGTGGTTGTGGTGAGAGCTTTACTGTTTAATCTCCATGGACTACTTCGAACTATTTGAACTGCCTCATCGCTTCGAACTCTCGCCTGCTGTATTGGCCGAAAAATTCAGAACCTTACAGCGGGCTGTTCATCCTGATCGATTTGGCGCGGCCAGCGAGCAGGAAAAACGGATCGCATTGCAGCGCTCAGCGCATATTAATGATGCCTATCAGACGTTAAAACACCCTCTTTCACGTGCGGTATACATGTTGTCTACTGCAGGTCACGATTTAAAGTCAGAGCAAAAAAGCTTTTCAGATACCAGCTTTCTGTTTCAGCAGATGGAGCTTCGTGAACAGTTGGAAGAGCTGCAATCGTCGCAAAACGCAGGTGCTTTGTTTGATATGCAGACTGAGATCCAGTCTGAAATCAAAGCTTACCTGAAGCGCATCGGTGAAGCGTTGGATGCCCCAACTAAGGGCGACTATGCTGAAGTGGCCGACGAAGTTCGTAAGCTAAAGTTTTTCTACAAATTGGCTGAAGAGTTAGAGCAAGTCGAAGAAGCTCTGATTAACTATTAACGCTCACTGAGTAACGAATTCAATGGCATTACTTCAGATCGCCGAACCAGGGCAAAGCCCGGCTCCCCATGAACGTAAATTAGCAGTTGGTATCGACCTGGGAACAACAAACTCCCTGGTTGCTACTGTCAGAAGTGGTTTGGCTGAACCTCTGCTGGACAACGAAGGTGCGGCAATTCTTCCTTCTGTCGTCAAATACACTGCTTCGGGTGTTGAGGTTGGTGAGGCCGCCTACAAAGCTGCCGCTGCTGATGCGGAAAACACCATTGTTTCGGTGAAAAGATTTCTTGGTCGCAGTCTGGCCGAAGTAAAAGAGCGCCATCCAAATGCGCCTTATCGATTTGTTGAAACCGACAGTGGATTAGTCAATATCGAAACTGACCACCGTGTCGTTAATCCCGTAGAGGTGTCATCGGAAATCCTCAAGGTACTCAAGCACCGCGCGGAAGACACCCTTGATGGTGATCTTGACGGTGCGGTCATTACTGTACCCGCGTATTTTGATGATGCTCAGCGTCAGGGAACTAAGGATGCAGCAGAGCTTGCAGGCCTTAAGGTATTGAGATTATTGAATGAACCCACCGCAGCCAGCATTGCTTATGGATTAGATGTGGGCCAAGAGGGCGTTATCGCCGTATATGACCTTGGTGGCGGCACATTCGATATCTCCATACTTCGTCTAAGCCGAGGCGTCTTCGAGGTGCTCGCCACCGCCGGCGACTCCCAATTGGGAGGCGACGACTTTGACCATCTGCTAGCTGAGCATATTAAACGGCTGGCTGGGATAGCCGATGGTCCACTCTCTCCTCGCCTTAAGCGAACTTTGCTGGCGGTCTCCAGGCACGTTAAAGAGCAGCTGAGCAGTGCTGATGTTGCAGATATCAATTTCCCTCTCGAAGGTAGTTCTGACTGGAGCGGCCAAATTAGCCGTGACGAGTTTAATGATCTGATATCTCCACTGGTTAAAAAGACCCTGATGGTGAGCCGTCGTGCGTTGCGTGATGCTCATGTCGATACCGATGAAGTGATCGAAGTGGTGATGGTGGGTGGTTCGACCCGTGTTCCCTTGGTTCGCCAATCTGTCGGTGAGTTCTTTGGCAAAGAGCCACTGACCTCGATAGATCCGGACAAAGTGGTGGCCGTAGGGGCTGCAATTCAAGCTGACATACTTGCCGGTAACAAGCCAGACTCAGAGATGCTGCTGCTTGATGTCACGCCTTTGTCTCTTGGACTGGAGACTATGGGTGGGCTGGTCGAAAAGGTCATTCCCAGAAATACGACGATACCGGTTGCCAGAGCCCAGGAATTTACGACGTTTAAAGATGGTCAGACGGCCATGGCTATCCATGTCGTGCAGGGTGAACGTGAGTTGGTGTCTGATTGTCGCTCTCTTGCGCGGTTTGAGCTTCGTGATATTCCGCCAATGGCGGCCGGAGCTGCACATATTCGTGTGACTTTCCAGGTTGACGCAGATGGCTTGCTATCTGTCACGGCGATGGAGAAGTCGACCGGCCATAAAGCCTCGATTCAGATCAAACCCTCTTATGGCCTTAGTGATAATGAAATCGCTGAGATGATCAAATCGTCGATGGAACATGCCAAAGAGGATATGCAGGCGAGAATGCTGGCTGAGCAGCGAGTTGAAGCTAAACGAGTGATTGAATCGTTGGACGCGGCGCTGGCGGAAAATGGTGAGCAACTTTTGTCGGCGGATGAACTCGAACAGATAAAACAGGGTATTGCAGCGCTGGCTGAAGCGGCGCAGGGGCAATGTCCTGAAGCGATTAAAACCGCGATTGAACAGATGGATAAAGCCAGTCAGGAATTTGCGTCTCGTCGCATGGACGAGTCGATCAGAAAAGCGCTGGCCGGTAAAACAGTAGATTCGATGGATAAGGTGTAACCATGCCAAAGATTGTTTTTCTCCCTCATGAAGAGTTGTGCCCTGAAGGATTAGAAGTTGAAGTGGAAGAGGGCGTGACGGTGCTTGATGCCGCCCTGGCCAATGGTATCGGTATTGAACACGCCTGTGAGAAGTCTTGTGCCTGCACAACGTGTCATGTCATCGTTCGGGAAGGATTTGACTCTCTTGAGCCCAGCGATGAACTGGAGGATGACCTGCTTGATAAGGCTTGGGGGCTTGAGCCAGAGTCTCGTTTAAGCTGTCAGTCGAAAGTGGAAGATGAGGATCTCGTCGTGGAGATCCCGAAATACACGGTCAATATGGTTTCTGAACGTCACTAATTCTTAACTTTAAAGCCTAACCTATTGATAGATATCAAGGGAGCAGTGGATATGAGTTTGAAGTGGACAGATAGTCTGGATATCGCTATCGCTTTGATCGATGCTCATCCTGAAGTCGATCCTAATGCGATTCGCTTTACCGACCTGCGAGAGTGGGTCCTTGCACTGGATGAGTTTGACGATGACCCCGCCCATTGTGGGGAACGGATTTTGGAAGCGATTCAGATGGCGTGGATTGAGGAGCAAGACTAATTCCTCGGATCTGAAAATCAATCCTTACTTATCAGCCCGGCTCCATTGTCGCCGGGCCGAGCCTCCCTTATAATCCGCGCGTTAAAACAAAAGAGTCCAGTGATTGGACCATTACTAAAAGCACAAAATAGGGGAAGCTAATATGGCTTTGCAGCGCACTTTTTCCATCGTAAAACCAAACGCTGTTGCAGATAACAATATCGGTGCTATCTATCACCGTTTTGAAACTGCAGGACTGAAAATTATCGCATCTAAAATGCTTCACCTGAGCAAAGAGCAGGCTGAAGGATTTTATGCAGAACACAAAGAGCGTCCTTTCTTCGCTTCTTTGGTTGAGTTTATGACTTCTGGCCCTGTGATGGTGCAGGTACTGGAAGGTGAAGAAGCGGTGCGTCGCAACCGTGAGATCATGGGTGCTACTAACCCTGAGGAAGCTCTGGCGGGTACTATTCGTGCCGATTACGCCACTGTCATGAGCGAAAACGCCGTGCATGGTTCTGATGCGCCAGAGTCTGCCGCTCGCGAGATTGCATTCTTCTTCAGTGATGATGAGCTTTGCCCACGAACCCGTTAATAATTTTGCGGGTTGGCAAGGAAGGGGGCCTAGGCCCCCTTTTCATTTGTTATTGGTAAAAAGCGGTTAAAAAATATACAATGCGCGCCGCGACAAAAAGCGCTGAATTTTGATGACCTAGTTACTGTTTTTATTTGAGGCAACGAATGAGTGACCAAGCTGAAAAAATAAATCTTCTCGATCTGGACCGCGACGGATTGCGCGCGTTTTTCGCCGAATTAGGTGAAAAGCCTTTCCGTGCCGATCAGGTGATGAAGTGGATTTATCACTACGGCTTGGAAGATTTCTCTGAGATGACCAACCTTAACAAAGTCTTGCGCCAGAAATTGACTGACCGAGCCGAGATCCGTGCACCTGAAATCAGTCAGGAACAACGCAGCAGCGATGGCACTATCAAATGGGCGATGCGTGTCAGCGGTGGGCAGGAAGTGGAAGCGGTGTATATCCCTGAGGAGGACCGTGCCACCTTATGCGTTTCTTCACAGGTCGGTTGTGCACTGGAATGCTCATTCTGCTCAACCGCTCAGCAGGGCTTTAACCGTAATCTCAAAGTCTCCGAAATCATCGGTCAGGTTTGGCGTGCAACTCAGGTTATCGGTTTCATGGGCTCAGGCGGTGATCGTGCAATCACCAACGTGGTGATGATGGGCATGGGTGAACCGCTGCTTAACGTTAACAATGTCGTGCCTGCCATGAAGTTGATGATGGAAGATTTTGGTTTTGGTATCTCCAAGCGCCGAGTCACCCTGAGTACGTCTGGTGTTGTGCCAGCACTGGACCAGCTGGCAGGTAAGATTGATGTGGCGCTGGCCATCTCTCTACATGCGCCTAACGATGAACTCCGTAACGAACTTGTGCCTATCAACAAAAAGTACAATATCGAGACCTTCCTGACGTCAGTACGTGGCTATGTGAACGCGGCCAATGCCAACCGAGGCAAGGTGACCATCGAGTATGTGATGCTTGATCATGTAAATGACAGCATGGAACAGGCCCACGAACTGGCGGATTGTCTGAAAGACACGCCAAGTAAAATTAACTTGATCCCATGGAACCCATTCCCGGGCGCGCCTTATGGTCGTTCAAGTAATTCACGTATTGATAGGTTTGCTAAGGTATTGATGGAAAGAGGTTTTACCGTGATAGTTCGGAAAACTCGAGGCGATGATATCGATGCGGCATGTGGTCAATTAGCGGGAGATGTGATCGACCGCACTAAGCGAACCCTCAAAAAGCGGATGCAAGGTGAATCGATTTCAGTAACAATGGCTTAGCTAAGTCTTTGGGTTTTTAATCGTATTTATCATGCTATTTCGTATCTTTGTATTGCTCCTGAGCGTCATAACGCTTGGGGGCTGTGTTACTGAAACGACCTATCCGGATCGTGACAAGAATGCACAGCCCTCAGAACCAGACAGTCTATCGGCCGCCAAGGCCCGCATTGCACTTGGTCTTCGTTACCTTAAAAACGGCGACTATGACCAAGCCAAATTCAATCTCACTAAAGCGTTAGACCACAGCCCTAACAACATTGAAGCCAACTATACGATGGGTTACTACTACCAGGTAGTGAAAGAGAATGAGTTGGCTGAAGATTACTACAAACGCGCCATTTCTCTTGATAGTAGTAATGGTGACGTAAGAAATACATACGGCGTATTCCTGTGCAGCCAGAACCGGTTTGAAGAAGCTGAATTACAGTTCCTGAAAGCTGTTGAATCCAAGACCTACTTTAAAGTCGCTGACAGTTATGAGAACGCTGCGCTTTGTGCGCGAAGTAACGGTCAGCCAGACAAAGCGGTTGAGTATTTTGACAAGGCGCTTACCCATGCGCCGAACCGAGCCAAATCGTTACTTGGACTCTCCGAGTTGAGCTGGGAAAACGGTGACCGCAAGCGTAGCGAATCTCTGCTCACTCGCTACCATAAGAGTTACAGTTTCAGTGCCCGCAGTACCTACCTGGCATTGTTACAGGCATACGCGAAAGGCGATGTGATGGCCGAGAAAAAGTATGGCGGCATCCTAACCGCTAAGTTTCCAGCCTCAGAGCAAGCCAAGAAGTACGTGTTGAGAGAATATCGATGACAGATGAGTTGGTTGATGACATTGAGGTAGTCAGCCCAGGCCAGTTACTTCGGGAAGCCCGAGAAAAGCTGGGTTGGACACAGCAGGATGTGGCGGGAAGGCTGAATTTGCGTGCAGCTGTCGTCGAAGCGTTGGAAAGCGATCAGTACGACGACAGTATCGGTGCGACCTTCATTCGTGGTTACCTTCGAACCTACGCTAAGCTGCTTGGTATTTCAGATGAGCTGATCATGGCCAGCTATGAACATCTGGGAGCAGCACAGATTCAGTATGCAGAGATGCAGAGCTTCTCTCGTCGAACAAAGCGTGAAGCCAGTGATAATCGTCTGATGATGCTCACATACGGCATTGGTGTTGTGCTGATAGTTCTCAGTGTGATCTGGTACGTGCAGGAGAGTGAGCCTCAGGCCGACCCTATCGCCAGCGCTCTTGAGGAACAAAAAGCAGATCTGGCACCTATAGTCATTGAGCCACAGCAGCCTGTTGAACAACTTAAGCCGCAAGTCGCTGACGAACTCCTTGAGCCCGTTGAACCTGCGGAGGCTATACCTGAACAGTCTCCTGACGCTGCAGCCGTAGCGCCCGAGCAAGAGGTGATTGCCCCAGCCCCAGCAGAAGAGTCGTTGGCGGGTACCAAGCTTACGCTCACTTTCACTGAGGACTGTTGGGTGAGCATTGAAGATGCGACGGGTGAGCGCCTGGCATTTGGTATCAAGCGTAAAGATTACGAAATGACCTTGGATGGTCGCCCGCCTTATCAACTTGTTCTCGGCGCACCAGAGGCGGTCGAGATCCAATACGGTGGTTTGCCGTATACTAAGCCTAAGTTTAAGCCGGGTCAGAGAGCCCGTTTCACCATCCCCTCTCAAGAGTAAAAGTTATGTTTAGCGAATCGCCTATTAGCCGCCGTCCATCCAAGCGGATAATGGTAGGTAATGTGCCTGTGGGTGGTGGTGCTCCTATCGCCGTGCAGTCCATGACCAATACGGAAACGACAGATGTCGAAGCCACGGTTGCGCAGATCAATCGTCTGAAAAACGCTGGTGCCGATATTGTCCGTGTATCTGTACCCACCATGGACGCCGCAGAAGCGTTCAAGCAGATACGTCAGCAGGTAGATTTGCCGTTGGTAGCTGATATTCATTTCGACTATCGCATTGCCTTGAAGGTGGCTGAGTATGGTGTCGACTGTTTGCGTATTAACCCTGGCAATATTGGAAAAGAGGAGCGTATCCGTGCTGTGGTTGATGCTGCGCGAGATAAGAACATTCCTATCCGTATCGGGGTTAACGGCGGCTCGTTAGAAAAAGATATTCAGGAAAAGTATGGTGAGCCAACACCTGAAGCGCTGGTTGAGTCGGCTATGCGTCATGTCGACATTCTTGATCGCCTCAACTTTGATCAGTTTAAGGTCAGTGTGAAAGCCTCCGACGTGTTTTTGGCCGTGGGCGCCTATCGCTTGTTGGCGAAACAGATTGAGCAACCACTGCACCTTGGTATTACCGAAGCCGGTGGCGCTCGTGCTGGCAGTGTGAAGTCTGCAGTTGGTTTAGGCATGCTGTTGGCCGAAGGTATTGGTGACACATTGCGTGTATCACTGGCTGCCGATCCGGTTGAAGAGGTCAAAGTCGGCTTTGATATTCTTAAATCGCTGCGTTTGAGAAGTCGCGGTATTAACTTTATCGCGTGTCCGACCTGCTCACGCCAGGAGTTTGATGTTATCGGCACGGTTAACGCGCTGGAAGAGAGACTCGAAGATATCGTGACGCCATTAGACGTATCTATCATTGGCTGTGTTGTGAATGGGCCTGGTGAGGCGTTGGTATCGGATATGGGTGTGACTGGCGCTAATCGCATGAGCGGCTTCTATGAGGACGGTGTCAGACAGAAAGAGCGCTTTGAAAACACGCAACTTATCGATCAATTAGAAGCCAAAATTCGTGCCCGTGTATCGAGGGAAGATCCGTCACAGAAAATTGAGATCAAGTCGGTCGATTAACCGCATTCACTCAAACACCTCTTTGCGGCATTATATCCCCGTAGAATACGGCCTGAATTCCTATCAGGCCGTTTTACGTTTAGTTGCAAACTCCCTATAATGCGCGCTCTAAATTTTAATCTGAAGTAGGGATCCTCTTCGTGGCAAAGCAGATCCAAGCTATTCGAGGCATGAATGATTGCCTCCCAGCGGATACGCCCGCCTGGCAGCAGGTAGAAGCAAAAATCCGCCAGGTTGTAGCCAGTTTTGGTTACAGCGAAATTCGATTCCCTATCGTGGAAAGTACAGACCTGTTCAAACGCGGTATCGGTGAAGTCACTGATATCGTTGAGAAGGAGATGTACACCTTCGAAGATCGTAACGGCGATAGCCTGACGCTTCGACCTGAAGGTACTGCCGTGTGTGTGCGAGCAGGTAACCAGGCTGGATTGCTGTATAACCAGGAACAGCGTCTTTGGTACATGGGCCCCATGTACCGCCACGAAAGGCCTCAGAAAGGGCGTTATCGCCAGTTCCATCAGTTTGGTATTGAGGCGTTTGGTGTCGCAGATGCCGAAATTGATGCTGAAGTGATTGCTCTGTCGGCCGAACTCTGGCGAGTTTTCGGTATCGAAGACGAAGTCGAATTGCAGCTTAACTCACTCGGCTCCAACGAAGCTCGTGCTAACTACCGCGAAGCACTGACTGCATTCCTGGTTGAAAATGAATCGAGTCTCGACGAGGACAGCAAACGTCGAATGCATACTAATCCATTGCGTGTACTGGACTCGAAAAATCCTGACGTGCAGGCTGTTTTGGTCGATGCCCCCAAGCTGGATGCGTATCTGGACGAGGAATCACAGCAACATTTAAAGAAACTGTGTGAGCTACTCGACGCTATGGGGATCCGCTATCAACTCAACGATAGATTAGTACGCGGCTTAGATTACTATAACCGCACTGTTTTTGAGTGGGTCACAGATAGCCTGGGTGCTCAGGGAACTGTTTGTGCTGGTGGTCGTTACGATGGCTTAGTGGAGCAGTTGGGTGGCAAAACGACGCCTGCTGTTGGCTTCGCCATGGGCATGGAGCGTTTGGTGCTCATGCTTGAGTCACTTGGCAAGCTCGATAGTATTCGTTCAACAGTGGATGCCTATCTTGTTGTGGCAAACGATGAGGCTGCCAAAGTAGGTGCGAAGCTTTCCCAGCAATTGCGCCGTGATAATCCAGAACTTCGCCTGATGCTGCATTGTGGTGGCGGCAAGTTCCAAAAACAGTTGAAGCGCGCTGACAAAGTAGGGGCACAGGTCGCACTTATTTTGGGGCAAAGTGAAATTGAAAATGATACTGTCACCGTAAAATGGTTGAGGCAGGACGTGCCGCAGCAAACAGTGACAGTTGCACAGGTCTCTGACCTGCTTAGTGAATTGATTTAAGGAAGGGTAACGCAGTGGAAATCTATACCACCGAAGAACAACAGGTCGAGGCGATCAAAAAGTGGTGGAAGGACAATGGTAACTTCGTCATTGTCGGTGTGATTGTCGGGCTTGTCGCCGTATTCGGCTGGCGTTTTTACCAGGACGGCCAGATCTCTGCCAAAGAAACAGCATCAGATGGTTATCAAGCGTTACAAACGACGATTGATGCTAAGGGCTATGAAGCAGCACCTGAGCTGCAGGCATTCATCGATGGTAATAAGGGTAACAACTACAGCCTGATGGCCGCTTTACAACTGGCTAAACTGTCGGTTGATAACGACAAACTGGCTGAAGCTGAAGCGCAGTTCAGTTATGTGATTGCCAATGCTAAAGCTGATAACCCATTGTACCCAGTAGCGGTTATGCGTCTGGCTCGCCTGCAACTGAGTCAGCAGGAACTCGATGCAGCCATCACAACACTTGAGTCTAACAAGCTGGATGCGGCATTTACCGCTGCGGTTGAAGAGCTCAAAGGTGATGTTTACGTTGCCCAGGGCGTTGTTGAAAAAGCCCGCGTTGCTTATCAGGCTGCTGTTGATGCCGGTGGTTTTGAAGTTAACGAACAGCTGCAAAGCAAAATCAATCAGCTCGCTGTGATAGAAGCAGCAGAGTAGGGGGCTTGATGGGTCAGTTAAGCAAAGCGCTGTTGTTTGCTGCCAGTATCTTGGCACTGTCTGGTTGTTCTCTGTGGGGCGATGATGAAGACGAAATCAAAGTCGCCGAACTGCCTGAAATCGAAGAGCAGTTCGAACCCGACGTAGTTTGGGACTATCAGGTTGGCGATGGTGTTGAGCACTACTACTCCCGTCTCCGCCCTGCCGTAGCCTACGGCAATTTGTATGCGGCCAGCCGATTTGGTGATGTGGTGGCGCTAGACCTGGAAACCGGAGATGAGGTTTGGGAGCAAGACGTCACACGGAAAAAACCAGGTTGGCTGTTTGACGAACGAATCAATGCCATGGTCTCTGGCGGTATTACCGCTCGCTATAAGCAGATCTTTTTCGGTACAGAAAAAGGGCGCGTGATCTCGCTTGATGCTGAGACCGGAGAGTTGCTGTGGGATGTCGAGGTCGACGCCGAAGTTTTAGCTCCACCAACCGTGGACCAGAGTGTTGTGGTGGTGAATACCGGCAGCGGTAAACTGTTTGGGTTAGATGCTGCCAGCGGTGAAAAACTCTGGACGTTCCAACAGGAGCTACCATCACTCACGCTAAGAGGTGTCAGCTCTGCGGCAACAGCACAAGGCGGCATTATTCTTGGTAAAGCCAATGGCAAGATTGCTGCACTATCTATCACCAATGGTATTGAGTTCTGGGAACAGGATGCCGCGCCACCAAAAACCGGTAGCGATCTCGACCGAATTGTTGATGTCGATGCTGATCCTTTGGTTGTTGCGGGCACTATCTATGCGGTTGCCTACAACGGATATCTGCAGGCCTTAGAAATGCGCAGTGGTCGTGCTCTGTGGCAGCGTGAGTACTCCTCTTATCGAGGCTTCAGCATTGATGGTTTCAATCTATATTTGAGTGACTATAAAGGGCATGTATATGCCATTGACCGTCGCACAGGTTTGGAGCTTTGGAGTAATCGTGAGCTCGAAAACCGTGGTGTCACTGAACCAGTCCCTTTTGGCAACTACGTTGTAGTTGGTGACTTTGAAAGCTACCTGCATTGGTTAGATCCTAAATCTGGCGCGCTGGTGGCGCGCTTGGAAGTGGGTGATGACGGTTTATACTCATCTGCAGTGGTAGCTGGTGAGACGCTGTATGTGCAGTCTCGAGATGGAACAGTTAGCGCTGTTCGTATGCCCTGACCGGTAGAGTTATTTTGCTCAGAACCCCGGCGATGCCGGGGTTTTTTGCTATTTAAATGAGGTTATAAATGACACCTGTGTTGGCTTTGGTTGGACGTCCTAATGTTGGTAAGTCCACCCTGTTTAACCGCCTGACCCGCACCAGAGACGCCTTGGTGGCTGACTTTCCTGGACTGACCCGGGACCGAAAATATGGCCAGGCAAGCTACCGAGATATGGAATACCTGGTGATAGATACTGGCGGTATTCACGGTGGTGAAGAGGGCATTGATGCTGAAATGGCCGATCAGTCTATGCAGGCGATAGAAGAAGCCGATGCAGTGCTGTTTCTGGTCGATGCCCGTGCCGGTGTTACCAGTGCTGATGAAGCTATCGCTGAACATCTTCGTCGCCAGGACAAGCCTGTGTTTCTGGTCGCTAACAAAATCGATGGAGTTGATGCTGACGTAGTTACTGCCGATTTCTATAGTCTGGCTCTCGGCGATATCCATGGTATCGCCGCTGCGCATGGCCGTGGTGTCACTCAGTTGTTGGATCAGGCATTTGCTCCGTTTCTCGAAGAGATGGCTGCTCTGCACCAAGAGTCAGAGGAAGATGATGAGTGGGCTGACGGTGAGTTTGGAGATGACGAGCAGGCGGTTGAAGAAGACGCTGAACGCCAACCGTTCGAAGATATGCCAATCAAATTGGCCATTATCGGCCGTCCGAATGTTGGTAAGTCGACGTTAACCAACCGTATTTTGGGTGAAGAGCGTGTGGTTGTGTACGACATGCCTGGCACCACCCGAGATTCGATCTATATTCCGATGGAACGGGATGAACAGGAATATGTATTGATCGACACCGCAGGTGTCCGTCGTCGTGGCAAAGTGACCGAAGCGGTTGAGAAATTCTCCGTAATCAAAACCCTGAAAGCCATTGAGGATGCCAATGTGGTTTTGTTGGTGTTGGATGCGAGAGAGGGGATCTCCGATCAGGATTTGAGCATTCTGGGTTTTGCGCTTAATGCCGGTCGATCGCTGGTGCTGGCGGTGAATAAGTGGGACGGCCTTGATCAGGTAGTAAAAGATGATCTTAAACGCGAGTTGGATCGCCGGTTAGGGTTTATCGACTTCGCGCGATTGCACTTCATTTCTGCATTGCACGGCACGGGTGTAGGACACTTGTTCGAATCGGTACAGGAAGCTTATCAGTCGGCAACCAAGCGCATTAACACGTCCATGTTGACCCGTATCCTGAAAGGTGCGGTTGAGGATCATAACCCTCCTATGGTGCAGGGGCGTCGAATTAAACTTCGTTATGCTCACGCGGGCGGGTATAACCCACCGATAATCGTGATACATGGCAACCAGCTTAGTGGTTTGCCTGAATCATATCGTCGCTACTTGATGAATTACTATCGCCGTTCGTTGGGAATTATGGGAACGCCTATTCGCATCGAATACCGAGAAGGCGTGAATCCATTTGCTGGTAAGAAACAGGAACTAACCAAGTCTCAGCAACACAAACGTCGTCGGATGATGAAGTTTCATAAAAAGAAATAGTACTTAATCAAGGGCCACATTCGTGGCCCTTGTTACACTTAAAGAATAGATTGATTCAAAGCGAGAAATTCGATGTCCCATGCTCACTGTCCTGACTGTCATGGTCTGTTGCAAGCTGAAGACAAAACCTTCCATTGTGCAAATTGTCAGCAAGATTTTTCCCAGCGTATTAATTGTGATGTTTGTGGCGAAGAGGTCGAAACCCTTAAAGCGTGTGGCGCTGTCGACTATTTCTGCAATCACTGCCAGTCACTCAAATCCAAGTCAAAAGTTGTTCGGAGCTATCACAAATTGTCGCAATAAATTTGCAACATTTAGGCATCTCTGCTAATAATTATTCACTATGAAAGCATTTATAGTCACTTTTTCTTCTGAGACCCGCCGACGCCGTGCACTGGACAGCGCGTAGTTCGGTTATTAGTTCCTAATAGATTTCTTGACTGGACGCCGCGGCTACATTTTGTACCGCGGTTTTTTTATGTGTAGGACACACGGTATGCCGCGGGCACATGGTACCCAAAACACTTCGTGGGGCATGCTAACGTGCAGGAGCGGCGATGTGTAGGACACACGGTACCCAATAAACTTTTCGTGAGGCATGCCTGTTCGGAAGGGCTGCTTGCCAGGAGGAAACTTATGTCGTCACTGATTCATCTGCTAGATAAACCAGAAGTTCATTTTGTCTCGGGTCTGGGGGATTGGCTGGTAGGCAGTGACGAGCGACGATACCTGGATTTTGTTCAGGGATGGGCGGTTAACTGTTTGGGACATGCATACCCTCAGCTGGCTGACGCAGTAAGCCAGCAGGCACATAGGTTATTCACACCCAGCCCTGCTTATCATAACGACAAAGTGATGCAATTAGCGGATAAGCTGACAACACTCTCTGGGCTGGACAGAGCTAACTTTGTGAACTCAGGCGCTGAGGCAAACGAGGCGGCCATCAAGCTTGCGAGAAAATGGGGGCAGCTGCATAAGAAGGGCGCTTATCGCATGATCACATTCAAAGATGGTTTTCATGGCCGCACACTGGCAACCATGTCCGCCTCTGGTAAACCTGCATTTGGTCCGCTATTCGAACCCAAAGTGGATGGTTTTGATAAGGTGCGGTTTAACGATCTGAGTGCGGTTGAGGCAATGCTGAGTGATGATCACGTTGCCATTATGCTGGAGTTGATCCAAGGGGAGGGTGGCGTTGTTGAGGCATCAAAAGAGTTTGTGCTTGGACTAAGAGTCTTATGTGACAAACACAAATTGCTGCTCATCATCGATGAGGTACAGACCGGAATTGGTCGTACAGGAGAGCTTTTTGCCTACCAACATTATGGTATCAAGCCAGACATCCTTACGTTAGGCAAAGGTCTCGGTGGGGGCATCCCAATCGCAGCGATGGTGGCCCAGGAGCACTGCCTATGCTTTTCACCCGGCGATCAAGGAAGTACATTCGGCGGCAACCCCTTGTCTGCAGCGGCAGGATTGGCTGTGTTGGAAGAGGTAGCGGCGCCCTCATTCCTGGCAAATGTTCGTCGCCAGGCTGAAAAACTCCGGAGTTTGCTGACGCAGATCTCTGACGATTTTGAGTTGGGCCATGTCTATGGTCGCGGTTTGTTGTTGGCCCTGAATACTCATGGCTCACATCAGGTGGATGCCCATGAAATTGAGAAGAGGGCATTCCAGGAATGCCTGTTGGTGAATGGGTTACGACCACACTTGCTGAGGGTGATGCCTGCGTTAAACGTGACTGATGAAGCTTTGTTGGTGTTTGATCAGAAATTACGTCGGGTTCTGCAAAGTTGCTCTTAACGTTGAATGTTTACCTGATCACAAATCTGTTCGCTGGGCTTTCGCTGTGACCGTTTGATTGATTTCGGTCAGTTTGTGGCGCCAATGTCTGCATAGGATGGGAGGGTATCTTCCTGTGCGGAGAATAAGCATGGAACTGTGGATGGATTTGCTGTTTGGTGACGCGATCGGTCTGATGTCTATGGCTGTAGTTATTGCGACTGTGGTGTTGCTCGGCTATTACGCCTGGATGTTCATATCAAAAGCGATGAAAGAACCTCCAGCCGACGATTCGACCTGCTAAGGCTCTCCCTGGGCCTGACATATGGGTTAACACATAGTCGCAATGTGTTAGCCCGAACTCTATGCTTCAATCACTACCGGAGTGGCGCGTTTTGTGCGCTTTTTTTACATGGTAACTTTAATTTCCAGTGTTACTAGCGATGCCTTTGCGTTCGCAGCAACAAACTCTTTTGTTCGCTCAATATGATTGTTGGTTGCGATTGAGAGCTAACTCAAAAACACGAGCCAGAGCTGCTACAGTGCCCGGGAAAGACTTGTCTTTATCTACCATTCACATAGACTGGCACAGCCTGAAATTAACAAGTTATTAACTAAAACGGTTTGCCATCTGCATGAGAGCTAAATTTGTTCAGCACTGTGTGCTGTCCTTCTGGCTATTTGTGATTATTTTCTCGCAGAAAACTGTGGCGGTTGAACTTGTTCAAATTCATCTCGAACCCCATTTTGCCGCAGCTATCGCGGACGTAGAAGCAAAGCCTGTTCAATCTCTCCCACAGCTGGAGGTTGCTTTTGAGCGGGCCGACTCGACGGACAAAAAATCCCGCGTTGCCTATCTGCTTGGGCGCGCATATGCAGCGGTCGGTCAACCCGAACAATCACTGGCGTACTATCAGGAAAGCCGTGAGTTATCGTTGGCAATTAATGATGATGAACTGATACATCGTGCTGATTATGGCATTGCGTCTATCTATCTTTATCATGACAACCCTTTGGTGGCCCTTGATATATTCAAACGACTACGTATCAGTGACGAAAAACGCGGCAATCTGCGCCGGCTCGGGTCTACTTTAAACAACATTGGTGTCAGCTATCGCCTACTGGGTAAGCCAGATCTGGCTATGCAGTATTTCATTGAGGCGCTGGTATACAAGGAACAATACGAAAACCCCATTTCAGTGGCGAGAACCCTGACCAATATCGGTGAGATACAGCTCGATCTCTCGCAGCTACAAAACGCTCGTCAGCGCTTATTGCAGGCAGAGCAGATCTTTGCCGAACACAAACGTGGCAACGACCTGATGCGTGTATACAGTTTGATTGGCAACATCGATGCCCAAGAGGGTGAGTACGATGCCGCAATGAGTCGCTATAAGTCGGCATTAGATTATTACCAAAAACACGGACCGGAGAGTGCTTTAGCGACTGCCTATCAAAACATCGCAGATATCTATGCGCGAAAGAAGCAGATAGATCGCTCCATTGAGCTGTTTGAAAAAGCGTTAGAACTTTCCGATAACCTGAGTGCAGGAGCTATCAGCCCTGAGATAGCTGTGCGTTTAGGGGAGGCATATCTTGGCAAAGGTATGCCTGAAAAAGCGATGCAGATTTATCAGCAGGCGCTGGCGCAGGTAGAGAAACGGGCACTGGTTGCCTATCGAGCTGAACTTTATCTCGGGCTTTCAAATGCAAGCGAAGCGTTAGGCGACTATCAGCAAGCCCTTACTTACCTTAGACAATACCAAACGAGTGCGTTGGGGCTGCAAAGCTCCGAAATGCGAAAACAAGCCCAAGAACTTCATCAAAAATTTGATGTTGCTGAGAAAGAAGCCTCCATCAGGTTGCTTGAGCAGGAGAATGCACTGCGAGAAACCGAGCTTGCGGCACAAGCTTATCAACGTAATTTTTGGCTGTCTGGCAGTTTATTGTTGCTATTGGCTATCTCGTTTCTCGCCTATTTTCAGCGTAGTAAGCGAAAATTGGCAGCTAACAAGGCGGATGTAACAGAAACCATTCTGGAAAAGAAAAGGGCGCTCTTTGCCAACATCAGCCATGAATTCCGCACGCCTCTGACACTGATACTTGGCCCATTACATCAATTGAAATCGAATCAAGTCACATCAGAAAAGCGTGGTCAGTTATTGGAACAGATCGAGCTTAACGCCAATCGTATGTTACGAATGGTAGAGCAGGTGTTGCAACTGGCTAAGATGGAAGCTCAAGGAGATAAAGAAGCTAAGCTGGTATTGCTTGATCAAGTTGTTAGCCAGACGATTTTGGAAATCCGACCGCTTTTCGAACAGAAATCTATTGTGCTGAGTTCGTCAATAGCACCCGATTGTTCTGTGCTGGGTGAAACCGAACTACTTGAAAAAGTGGTTACTAACTTACTCAGCAACGCTGTTAAATACACCCCAGAAAATGGCCATGTCGCCATATCGCTATCAGCTAGAGACGACCAACTTACTTTGATCGTCAGCGATAGCGGTATTGGTATGACGGATGAAGCTAAAGCCAAGGTTTTTGACCGCTTTGTTCGTGCGCACACCGAGGTCGAGGGGGCTCCGGGCGTTGGGATCGGACTGGCATTGGTGAAAGAGATTATCGATGCACATAAAGGCTCAATCTCAGTTTCCAGTCGCGTCAATGAGGGCACCAAGTTCACGGTCGTAATGCCCCGTTACCAAAGCTTAGATAAATGGGTAAAAAGTGACGCCGGTGATTCAACGCCAGTAATGACATCTGATTCCTCAGCTCCTCAACCAAACATAGCGTCAATACAGAGACAGGAAGAGAGTGCGGAGTCGGTTCCCTCTAGGTTGAAGGTGTTGATCATTGATGACCATCCTGAAATGGTCGCAATGGTGGCTGATATTTTATCTGCCGAGTATGACTGTCTTACCGAAACCGACAGCGAGAAAGCGGTGGAGACAGCAATTGAACAGGTTCCTGATCTGGTCATCACTGATTTGATGATGCCGGTACTTGATGGGTTTGAAGTTAGTCATAAGTTGCGAGAGCACACGGCTACCAGCCATATTCCTCTTATTATGCTGACGGCTAAAGGCGATGATGATAGCCGTTTGAAAGCCTGGCAAAGTGATATAGATGCCTATATATCAAAGCCGTTTAATCCCGAAGAACTGTTGCTCAGGTGTGCCGGCCTGATCAAAGTGCGCCGGATCGTCGCCAGTCACTTGCAATTGAGTACTGGCGGTAAACCGCTGTTATCACTGCAACCAACTGCTGCCAGTGATGACAAGGTTGTTCAAGAATCAGCGGAATCTGATGTACCTAATTCCGCCGTGACAACGCGGGATAAACTGTTTATCGAACGATTGGAATCTGTTGTTAACAAGCATTACTCCCATCCTGATTTTGATAAGGCCACTATTGCCAGTGCAGTTGCTATGAGTGAGCGTCAGCTACAGCGGAAAATGCAGGCATTATTTGGTCAAACGCCAACGGATTATGTCCGCAGTTTTCGTCTGGCTCTGGCATCTGAAGCTCTTAAAGCGGGTGAAGCTGTTACTCAGGTTGCGGCGACCGTAGGATTCTCATCGCCGGCCTATTTCAGTCAGTGCTTTAAACAAAAGTTTGGCATCAGCCCAAGTGAATTTATCAGGCAAAGCCAGGCATAAAATTCTCTGGCCGTTAGCATTCAGCGAGCGGCTTTTTTCCAACGTGTTCGCCGTATTAGTCTTTTTTCAGCCGCTGAAGTCATCTCCCAAGGCTTATCTCGGAAATCAGCATGCTAAACAAGCGTCTGTCTGTGTCCATAAAGGAGAAATGCTGGCTTTAGCTTTTCGGACATAGGGATCAGACGTCCGACATAGTCTAGAAATACGGACATTCTGGTGTCCGAAATCTTAAAACAGCTTCATTTAATCGAAAAATCTAACGCTTGCAACTATTTGAAATTATTAGTTTTACATCGTTTGTCCGTTATTTGTTAGTTCCTGTCCGATAGTTGAATGCCGAAATTCATTTCCAAACCTAATCTATGTCCAACATTTCGCACCGAGCGCTAATTATTCAGTTTTCTAGTGGCGGTGACAAAGATGCTTGGAGAAGGATATGGAGATGGTCTGGATTTGGAGAGGCGTTCTCAACTGTGCAGCCGCAAGTGCCTTTATCGGGCTGTTGGTGATGTTTGGAGAAGCTGACAATGTGGTCAAGGTCTGTGGTGAAAACGCTCGAATTCTGGCGGCTGAAGAGATTTCGAAAAACAGTTTTTTTGGCGCGGCAGAGACCATCGAGGAATCCAGCATCTACGAGTGCCGTCATGATGGCGAGACGGTTGGGTTTATTCAAAGTGACCAACTTTGGGTCGACTGTAAAAAGAGCTGCTCTGTACTTCTATCCAGCGAAGGACTTTCAGGGGATTTGACCCTTTACCGTGTCGATCGTCGGAACGACAGCTGGCATGAGATCCATACCTGGCACGGTGCGGCCAAATACATCAGTCGCATCAATGTAAATGGTTCAGCTTATGACGATGTCATTGTCATAGATGATGATATGACCCGCTGTATAGATGTTCGTATGGACGGATTGTCAGGCAAAGATTTGCTCAAAGGTGGTTGTGGCAATGATTTGATATACGGCAGTGGTGGCGACGACATGATCCTGGCTCAGACCGGCAATGACGAAATCTACGGTGGTACAGGGAATGACAGGATCTGGGCTGGTCATGGTGCTGACGAAATCTTTGGTCAGGCGGGAAGAGACATCATCCACGGCGCAGACAGCAATGATTTTGTTCAGGGGGTTGATGGCGAAGGTCTGTTTTTGGGCGAGCCTGGAAACTTGAGCCTCAGTGGCTTACTAGAGAAGCAGGCGGTTCGATTAAAGCAAAGGCAACTGCTTTCTTCTGCCTCGCTATCTGGTTCTGAAAGCCTGGACTTTGAATAGCTACATCAACATTTAGCCTTGAGGCTGACACAGAATATAAGGACCGAATTATAACGATAAGAGTGATTCCACGCGCATTGATGGCGGCCAGGGAGGCCGCCTTTTTTTTGTGTGTATTCTGACGTTGTTTGTTTACCCCTTCCCACAATAACATCGGTCACTTCACATTCTGAACATACAGAGTGGTTTGCCCGAGGCAGCATGATCGAAGTCCATTTCTAATCTGATTTTCTGAACTATCCTGATCGCAGTTTGTTAGAACAAGAAATGGAGGGCCTCGATGCCTTTTAATAGCAGTGCAATTCAAGAGATGAATGTTCTTTGCCGTTTTAACCTGGACTCAATGCAAAACGGCATTAAAGTTCATCACGATGCTTCGCCAGAGGTGGTAGAAGCGACCAAGCGTCTGTTTGACAAAGGGTTAGTAACCTTGCCTGATGGTGGTTATCTGACTGAGCTGGGAAGAGAAACTGCTGAACATGCACAAGCCATGGCGTCTCTATTGATGGCTGACTAGTTGTTTCGATTAACCGTGTGCTTGCAAGCTGCGAGCACACCTGGTTAGCGCTGCTCGCTCCCATACGAAATTCGCACAAAAATCTGACATCATCTGGCCTAACGTTAGTCCGCAAAGTGTCGCACCCACCTACATCCATTCGCCAGCTAATTAATCTTGACTAAACCACCGCCATCGGTTGCTCTAAAGTGGCTATCTGTGTAGTCTGCGTGCCCCATAGCCCTCTGTGATCTTTATCACTCAATTAATGGAGACTGGTTGTGATTTCTACTGCCAATATCACGATGCAATTTGGCGAGAAGCCGCTGTTCGAGAACATCTCAATCAAGTTCGGTGAAGGTAACCGTTATGGTCTTATTGGCGCTAACGGATGCGGTAAGTCGACCTTTATGAAGATCTTGAGTGGTGAGCTGGAAGCAACCGCGGGTAAGGTGATGCTGGATCCTAATGAAAGGATGGCAAAGCTTAATCAGGACCAGTTTGCTTATGAAGAGTACTCTGTGGTGGATACCGTCATCATGGGGCATGCGGAACTCTGGGCGATCAAAGAGGAACGTGACCGCATCTATGCGCAGGCCGAAATGAGTGAAGAAGATGGCATGCGAGTGGCGGATCTGGAGACCGAATTTGCCGAGATGGACGGATATTCGGCTGAGGCTCGTGCAGGTGAACTGCTGATTGGTGTAGGGATCCCGGTCGAGCAGCACTATGGGCCGATGAGTGAAATTGCTCCGGGCTGGAAACTCCGTGTGCTTTTGGCCCAGGTTCTGTTCGCTGATCCTGATATCATGCTGCTAGACGAACCAACCAACAACCTGGATATCAACACCATCCGCTGGTTGGAAAACGTGCTCAATGAGCGCAACTGCACCATGATTATCATTTCTCACGACCGTCACTTCCTCAATAGTGTTTGTACGCACATGGCCGACCTGGATTACGGTGAACTGCGCGTTTATCCGGGGAACTATGATGAGTACATGGCGGCAGCTACCGCCGCACGAGCGCGTTTGCTGGCTGACAACGCCAAGAAGAAAGCGCAAATCGCTGAACTCCAGCAGTTTGTTGCACGTTTCTCTGCGAATGCATCTAAAGCAAAGCAGGCCACATCGCGAGCAAAACAGATCGACAAGATCAAACTGGACGATGTGAAAGCGTCCAGCCGTCAGAATCCGTTTATTCGCTTTAATCAAGAGAAAAAGCTGTTCCGAAATGCGCTGGAAGTTGAAAGCCTGGGCCAGGGGTACGATGAAGGCCTCTTGTTTAGCGGATTGAATCTGCTGGTGGAAGTGGGCGAACGAATTGCCATCATCGGTGAGAACGGTGTGGGCAAGTCAACTCTGATGGATACTCTGGCGGGTATGAAGCCGCAGAAAGAGGGCCAGGTGAAGTGGTCCGAAAACTCCAATATTGGCTACTATGCGCAGGACCATGCCAGCGAATTTGAAGCGGATATGGATCTGTTCGAATGGATGGACCAATGGGGTAAGGAAACTGATGACGAGCAGGTGATCCGTGGCACCTTGGGCCGACTGCTGTTTTCTCAGAATGAGATTAAGAAGTCCGTCAAAGTCATTTCGGGTGGTGAACAGGGACGCATGTTATTCGGTAAGCTGATGCTGCAAACCCCAAATATTCTGTTGATGGATGAGCCAACCAACCATATGGATATGGAGTCGATCGAGTCTTTGAACCTGGCGTTGGAACAGTTTGAAGGTACCCTGATCTTTGTCAGCCATGACCGCCAATTCGTCTCTTCTCTGGCGACACGCATTATTGAACTGACATCAGACGGCATCAATGACTTCCATGGCACCTACGATGAATACCTTAAATCTCAGGGTGTAGAAGAGTAATCTTCTCCACCAGATAAGCTGATGTAAAAAAGCCCGCATAAGCGGGCTTTTTTGTTGTCACCTCTAAACCACCTCCTATGGAGGTGGTGATCGGCAATTCGGGGCTCTGCCCGTAGAGAGCCCATGCTAC
>NZ_BAABLI010000006.1:0-145486 GCF_039544265.1 Corallincola platygyrae
AAATAGATCATGTGCATTTGGTTGTGAGGATCCCTCCGAGCCTGAGTGTGTCTGAACTGATGGGAACACTCAAAGGAAGAACAACGATAAGGTTATTTAACAAGTTTCCGTATTTAAGAAAGAAGAAACTGTGGGGTAATCACTTTTGGCAACGAGGCTACTTTGTCGATTCAGTAGGTGTAAACGAAGATATCATTCGACGGTATGTTCGATACCAGGATAAACAATCGAAAGAAGAAGAGCAGCGCCAATTACAGTTGGGAGTTAGTTAAAGCAGAAAGGCACCCTTATAGGGTGCCCAAAAGCAAAGCCACCTGCTATGCAGGTGGCTTATTTACTTAAGAATGTCCCGTCCTGAAATAGATCTCCAATGTGTAAACTCATTTTAGGACGGCACAAATGGCTTCAGCTTTAACGCTGAAACTGATAAACGCTACCCAGCTGCAAATGTTGCGTCAGTGCATCCAGCGCCTCGCGGCTTTCTAGCAGCAGGCTAGGGTCAGCTAAATCGGCAAAGCTCACCTCATCCCGATAGTACTTATCAGCCCAATTGTTTAGCGTTTGGAACAACGCATCATCTATCAGGCATGACTGGTTTACTGCCGCTAGTTCTTGTTCGCTCAGGGCTACTCTAAGGCGCAAACAGGCTGGGCCACCACCGTTCTGCATGCTTTGTTTAACATCGAAATAGTGAACCTGTTTAACTGGTGTGTTTCTTGTTACCAACTCATTCAGGTAGGCGTATACCCCTTCGTGCTCCTGGCATTCCGAAGGTGCAATAATAGCCATTTCGCCGCTTGGCTTAGTGATTACCTGGGTGTTAAACAGGTAGGTTTTAATCGCATCTTGAACAGATACTTCGTTGCGTTTAACTTCAATGAAATGGAGCTCATTGTCGCCAAATTTGGTTCTAATTTCGCTTAAAGCTGCTTCTGTGTCGGCAAATGCATCCTGATGATAAAAGAGCACGTTTCCATTGCCGACAGCGATAACGTCGTTATGGAATACGCCTTGATCAATCACATCAGGGTTTTGTTGAATATACACAGCATTGTTTTCACCCAATTCGTGCAGGCGGGCTACTGCCTGGCAGGCTTCAAGCGTATGTCTTGCGGGAAACTTTGTAGGCGCAGGCTGAGATCTGTCAAATGCATGCTTACCGTAAACAAATAATTCAACACCAGCGGTTCCATAATCACTGCACAATCGTGTATGGTTTGCCGCGCCTTCATCGCCGAAAGCGTCATTATCTGGCAAGTGTTGGTGATGCTTAAAGTGCTTGTCTGAGGCAAACACACTTTTTAAGATGCGGCCGGTTGTTTCTGGCTCTAGTGATCGATGGAACTTATTGGCCAGGTTCGCCGGTGTAAAGTGCACTTTTTGATTTGCTGTATCAGCACTCGGAGATACCGTGGCTGCATTTGCAGTCCACATGCTTGATGCTGAACAGCACGCACTGAGAATGGCTGGAGCCTGTTTTGCCGCTTTGGCAAGAACTTCGGCATCAGTGCCAGTAAAACCCAAGCGGCGAAGGGTGTAGATATCAGGGCGCTCTTGCGGGGCCAGAATGCCCTGAGTCATGCCCATGTCATGCAAAGCCTTCATTTTGGCTAGACCTTGCTTCACCGCAGCTCTGGGGTTTGATTTTGCACTGGCATTGGATAGCGAGGCTACATTGCCGACTGAGAGACCTGCGTAGTTATGTGTTGGCCCAACCAGGCCATCAAAATTAGCTTCAAGGTGTTTCATCTATGCTCCGGAGTGGGGCTTTATAGTTATGTGTTAATAGCTGAGCGAACGAGTATAAATAAAAGAAGTGGCTAAACCTATGGTGATGTACGCATCAATCTCACCTATTTGTCATGTTTGATGTTGACAGAAATGTGTAACACAGGTTAACCCTCTATATATAGAAGTCCACAAGCGGACGATTGACGACAGGAAAGTATGTCTAAATCACTGGTTATTGTAGAGTCGCCAGCCAAGGCGAAAACGATTAATAAATATCTGGGCAGCCAGTTCGTGGTGAAGTCCAGTGTTGGTCATATTCGGGATCTTCCCACCAGCAGCAAAGGCAAGGCGGCGTCAGAACGTCAGTCTACAAAAGGCCTGTCTGCTGAAGAGAAGGCAGAGCTCAAGCGAAAGAAAGATTACGCATCCTTGGTTTCCAGAATGGGGATTGACCCAGAAAAGGACTGGGACGCGCATTACGAAGTACTTCCCGGTAAAGAGAAAGTTGTAAACGAACTCAGAAAGATTGCTAACAGCGCCGATCAAATCTATCTCGCAACGGATTTGGACCGCGAAGGAGAAGCGATCGCGTGGCATCTTCAGGAAATCATTGGTGGGGATCCTAACCGCTACAAGCGAGTGGTATTTAATGAGATCACTAAAAACGCCATCCAAGATGCATTTTCTCAACCGGGTGAGCTCAACATTGACCGCGTCAATGCCCAGCAGGCGCGACGTTTTCTCGATCGTGTTGTTGGCTTTATGGTTTCGCCTCTGCTGTGGAAAAAGATTTCCAGAGGCTTGTCTGCAGGCCGAGTGCAATCGGTTGCCGTGCGATTGGTTGTTGAGCGAGAGCGAGAAATTAAAGCTTTTGTTCCTGAAGAGTACTGGAACATACAAGCGGATACTTTGACCGGCAAAGGGCAGTCGTTGCTGCTGGATGCGGTAAAAGTAAGCGGTGAAAAGCTAAAGTTAACCAACAAAGCAGAAGCTGATGCTGCTCTGTCTTATCTCACTAGTGCAACGTATTCTGTTGCTGAACGAGAAGACAAGCCAACAAGCTCTCGACCGTCAGCACCATTCATTACTTCGACATTGCAGCAAGCTGCAAGTACGCGGCTAGGTTTTGGTGTGAAAAAGACCATGACACTGGCACAGCGCCTTTATGAAGCGGGCCACATCACCTATATGCGTACTGACTCAACAAATTTGAGTCAGGAGGCTGTGTCAGCTGCAAGAGAGTTTATTGCTGAGAGCTATGGTGACGCTTACCTACCTGGTAAACCAAACAGCTATGGCAGCAAAGAGGGCGCACAAGAGGCTCACGAGGCAATACGCCCTTCTGACGTGAATAAGCCTGCTGCCGCTCTGGCTGATATGGAGAAAGACGCTGTACGCCTTTATGAGCTGATTTGGCGCCAATTTGTTGCCTGTCAGATGGTGCCGGCGAAGTACGATGCTTCAACAATCAAAGTGACGGCCGGTAATTATGAGTTAACAGCCAAAGGTCGCACCTTACGTTTTGATGGTTGGACGAAAGTGCAACCGCCAAAGGGTAAGAAAGAAGATATCGTGCTACCTGACGTTGCAGTTGGCGAGACCTTGTCACTGCAGAAACTCGATCCGTCACAACACTTCACTAAGCCACCCGCTCGCTACAGTGAGGCGTCTTTGGTCAAAGAGCTGGAGAAGCGGGGGATAGGTCGTCCTTCTACCTACGCATCGATTATTTCGACCATTCAGGATCGAGGTTATGTGCGTGTTGAGCAGCGTCGTTTCTATGCCGAGAAAATGGGAGAAGTGGTCAATGATCGCTTAGTCGAAAACTTCAAAGATCTGCTGAATTACAGCTTTACTGCTGAGATGGAAGGCCGCCTTGATGAAATTGCATCAGGCGAACAAAGCTGGAAGCAAGTACTGGATACCTTCTACGACGAATTTAAGCAGCAGTTGGATAAAGCGGAGCTTCCACCCGAAGAAGGGGGAATGCGTCGCAATGCCATGGTGATGACCGATATCGACTGCCCGACCTGCTCGCGAAAGATGGGTATCCGAACCGCGTCAACAGGCGTATTTTTGGGTTGTGAAGGTTACAACCTGCCGCCTAAAGAACGTTGTACAACAACAATGAACCTAGTGTCTGGGGATGAAGCTGTTGCCATCGAGAGTGATGATGAAGCTGAAGCTCAAGCGCTGGTTCATCGTAAGCGCTGTCCGAAGTGCGGCACTTCAATGGATAGCTACCTCATCGACGAACAACGCAAGCTTCATGTTTGCGGTAATTCGCCGATCTGTGATGGCCACGAGATTGAGCTTGGTCAGTTTAAGATTAAGGGCTATGACGGCCCTGTATTGGACTGTGACAAGTGCGGTTCTGAGATGCAACTGAAGTCAGGTCGCTTCGGTAAATACTTCGGTTGTACAAATAGCGAGTGTAAGAACACACGTAAGCTTCTTAATAGTGGCGAGCCTGCGCCACCAAAAGAGGATCCGGTGCATTTGCCTGAGCTGCCTTGTGAGAAGTCTGATGCTCACTTTGTACTCAGAGACGGGGCGGCAGGTATTTTCCTGGCTGCCAGCACTTTCCCTAAGTCCAGAGAGACACGTGCACCGTTTGTTGACGAGTTGCGTCGATTCCGAGACCGCATCTCGCCTAAGTTCCATTATCTGGCGGATGCGCCGGCAACGGATGACAAAGGAAATCGGTCATTAGTGAGATTTAGCCGCAAAACTAAGACCCAGTATGTAACCAGTGAAGTCAATGGTAAACAAACGGGTTGGATGGCTGTCTATGAAGATGGTAAGTGGCGAGAGCAGAAGCGTTCTGCAACCAAGAAGAAAAAGTAATGGATAGGGCAGGGTTTCCTGCCCTTTCTTTTTTACTGTACGGGACTGAATTAAAGAATCAAAGTTTTCAGCTAACTGAAGCCATTAAAAAAGCCAGCATCTGCTGGCTTTTTACTTCTTGAAGGAGAGGGTTACCACTTTTTCTTGGGTTGGAACAAAACGTCCAAGTCGTCGTGTTCTTTCTCTTTTCTCTTCGAGATCTGTTTATCGCTCTCTTGTTTCACAGAGCTTGCTATCTCTTCCGAAAGCCTCTCTACTTCAGCGATTTTCTCTTGGATATATTGGTCCTGGCCTGTTTGGTTGTGCAGCAAGCGCTCGGCTTTATCTAACAGTTCGCGTGCAGAGCCAAACTGACGCATAGCTCTGGCTGCCAATGCACGCTTAATTGCATTTTCCAGGCTCACTTTCAACTGAATGCGATCCAGGAATTTCTCTTCTCTGGCAAACGTGCTTGGATCGACACGACCTTTGGTATGCTCGGAACGCAATACCAAGCGAAGCTTTTTCAGCGCCTGCACATATTGCACTGCGACTTTTTCGCTATCGGGATAGTTGAAGGAGGCTTCATCTGGCTCGGAGAATTCCTTATTGATTTGTTCAATAGTGATTTCCATCGCCCTAATGCGTTTGCTTATCTCAATGCTCTCCGTTGAAACCTCTAGCAGCGCATTGAGCGCCTCGATGTTTCGCTTGTAGAGCATTAGCGTGACGCTCTTTGTCAAAGGAAGTTTCGATGCATAACTCAGCATCTCTTCTGTCTCATCAATGATCGCCTTTTGGCGGGCCAGCTCGGCACGTCGCTCAGCTTCAACTTTCTCTTTGTGCTGTTGAATGACGTTAACGCCAATCACCAGCAGTAAGAGGATCCCTATTAAACCAAAAACTATATAGAGCGTCATGATCCAGCCCGATTAAAATGAGAGGGTAGTAGCCCCTCTACTTTAACTAAATTCAAATAATTAGGGTAGTCTCAGGGTGAAAACACTACCACCAAGACTACTACTGTTTTTCAATTCTATGGTTCCCGTCAAATCATTGCGTCGATGTGCCGACGCAATGATCTGAGCAAAGAACAAACCCAAGCCTGTGCGGCCGGATTGCATGTTTAAATTGTCCTGCATTGAAGTATGCATCGAGAGCATCTCTTTCGGGTAACCATTGCCGTTGTCACAGATCTCAATTTCTAAAAAACCTTCGCGCTCTCTTGCGGTTATTTGAATCTGGTTCTGTGTATAGCGCATTGCGTTGACCAAAACATCATTGAGTAGTGAGGTGACAAGGTCTTGATCCACGTACCAGCAAAGATCTGGCTCGATGTCTGTTTCTACCTGAATACCGCGAGATTGAATGTAGAGTTGGTTACGCGCGACCAACTCATCGACCAGGTCTTCAATAAAAAACTCTTCAATATGCAGCGGCAGTTGTTGCCTGTCTGCGCGGTAAAGCGCGAGCAGATGTAACAGGTCACCATTCAGACGAGAAGCTTCATAGTGAAGGTTTGCCAGTTCAGGTCCGTACTTGGGGTTCTCATCGGTAATCTGCATTGCCAGCGTATCAAGCGACTGAATAAGCATACACAGGCTATTTTTCATGTCATGGACACTGGTTGCCAGGACAGAGGAGAAGTCGATCGACAGTGGCTGTTTTTTACTGCTCATTTGGGCTCTCTTAATGCAACAAAGCGTTTGACCAATTGCTGCACTCTAGCATGACGGTTGTCATCCTCTGGCAACTTAAGGCTTAAGTTGAGACATGCTTTGCACGCTTGTGTTTCTGTTTTAGATAAGGGCTGAAATTCAGCCTGCTTTAACAGGGCCTGCGCTAGGTTGATAGCGATTGCTAAACTAGTAGGGTGCTGTTGGCGCGCCGCGGCAAAACACTTTACAGCCTCTTTGATATGACCGTCAGAATAAAGCTTAAGCCCTAGTCTGTTGTCTGTGCAGCGCTCCTCTTCATGTTCGGTATTCTCAAGCTGTTTATTAACAGCTAACAAGGCTTCTTCATCGGACATGGCTTTGCACAACGACTGAAACTGCGTAAGTAGCGCATCCTCCTGGACACAGTCCATATTGGAAACCAGCTCCTTTTTGAGTCGCAGATACATCTCTTTAGCGGCTTCCTTTTTGCCTTCAGCCAAAGCTGCTTCAGCTCTAACCGCCATGGTTTCCCATTGCATAAAATGACTTGCGCTGTAGAGCTTTTGGTCCTCTTTGAGCAGGCTTTGCAGTTCGTTAGCTATTTTAACTTTGGCCATGCCCTGACTGGCGTTCATCTTTTCCAGCATGGCTTTTTGCCTGAGAATGAAGTCTTCAGGGGTCTTTAAAGACGAGTTTTTAGCCTGCTTGGTCAACTGTTTCAGATAGCGCACTTTACTATCTAAATCTTGGTTTTTATCAGCGACCAATGCTGCATGACGCAGTCGTTCCAAGCTGCGAGGGCTAACATTTATCGCTTGTTGCAATGCGTCTTGAGCAGCTTGATAGTCCCCAAGATTTTCATGGGCCAAGGCTTTAAGATCCCATGCCTGAACGGCTCTGGTATTTTCCGCTAGTATTGGCTCAACCAGTTTCAGTGCACTTTCTCCGCCTTCAGTTTCCAGTGCCACTTTAACTAGCCCCAATCTTGCCCATAGGATCGGTCTGGCTTGAACTGCAGCATCAAAGATGGTTTTCGCTTTGTCCCATTTTTCCTGGGCAATGTATATTTCTGACAGATACCTGAGTGCAGTGGCTCTCGCTTTGGGCTCTTGTTGTAACTTGAGGGCGATCGCTTCGGCTTTGGCGTAGTTAGATTCATCCAATGCTTTGAGAAGCGGGGTCAGCAACTGCTTCTTTGCCAGCAGTCTATCGATTCGGGTATGTAACGTATTCTTGGTAAACGGTTTGGTCAGATAGTCGTCAGGCCGACACTCTAATGCCCCCATTACCATATGCAGCGAGTTTTCAGCTGATGCCATTAAATAGAGGGTGTCGTGCCTGAGGATGCCTAGTTGACTGAGTTCCTCAAGCAGCTGTTGACCATCTTTACCGTCACCCAGGTTGAAATCGGAGATGACAACGTCATGACGAAATTCACTGTAGAGCGCAAACGCATCTTCGGCATTGCTGGCCAAATCGATCTGCTTTGCTCCAAACTCTTCCAGCATTTTTCTTACGGTCAGACGAAATTCTGAGAAGTCATCAATGACTAAGAATCTGCGTTTGGCATAGCGCTGAAAATGATCGGTCATTGAGTTGGCTGTAGCCAACGGCGTCTCTCCAATCTTCTTTCTCAGCCCAAAGAATTGGCCAAACCATTGAATTGGTAAAGCAAATTCACCATTAAATGCGTGCGAGGTAACGCTTTTTCGTTAAATTAAACTGCTATTGCATATTTTATAGCTTAGAATTTTATGCAAGTGGTAACCAACAGCATCGGTGGGTGATGAAACTACAGCAACTGCGATACATAGTCGAAGTGGTTAACCATAACCTAAACGTTTCCGCGACGGCGGAAAGCCTATATACCTCTCAACCCGGTATCAGCAAGCAGGTTCGAATGCTTGAGGATGAGCTGGGGATCCAGATTTTCGGCCGGAGTGGCAAACACCTGACCCATGTGACGCCTGCAGGTCAAGAGGTGATAAATATTGCCACCAGCATTCTCTCTAAAGTTGAGAGTATCAAAGCGGTTGCCCAAGAGCACACGCAACCTGATCAAGGTGTGCTGAACATTGCTACCACTCATACCCAGGCGCGTTATGCCTTACCCAAGGTGATTAAAGGTTTTATGGACCGGTACCCTAAGGTGTCGCTGCATATGCATCAAGGTACGCCCAGCCAGATCAGTGAAGCGGCAGCGAAAGGGGAGGCGGATTTTGCTATCGCCACGGAAGCGCTGCACCTCTACCACGACCTAGTGATGTTGCCTTGTTATCACTGGACCAGGAGTCTGGTGGTAAGGGCCGATCATCCGCTGGCGCAATGTGACAACCTTACGATAGAAGAACTGGCCAAGTACCCATTGGTCACTTACGTGTTTGGTTTCACCGGGCGTTCTGAGTTAGATACAGCATTTAATCAAGCCGGTATTTCTCCTCGAATTGTGTTTACAGCAACGGATGCTGATGTAATCAAGACCTATGTGCGCTTGGGACTGGGTGTTGGTGTCATCGCTACGATGGCGGTTGATGAAAATGATGACAAGGACTTGGTGGCCCTCGACGCCAGTCATTTGTTTGAGCGCAGCACAACAATGATTGGATTCAGGAAAGGCACTTTTTTGCGAACCTATATGTATGACTTCATCGAGCGGTTTGCGCCGCATTTGACCCGGGATGCAGTGGAGCATGCCATGTTGATGCGAAGTGCTGAGGAAGTTGAAAAGCTATTTGCAGACGCAGACCTGCCGGTACTCTAGGAGCTGGTCTTTGTTTGCTCGGTAGCAAGTTGACCAATCAGGTTGATGAGAACCTGTGCGGTCATTCCCCAGATAAGCCCTTTACTTGATTGCGTGCCAAACACTTCGATATGTCTGCCTTGCAGATTAATCTGTTCGGCACGGTATCTATCAGCGCTTAACACTTCATGAACTGGGAGAGAGAACAAATCGGCAACTTCCCGTTGGTCGGGGTTCATAGAGATGGTGTTTAAAATTGCCAGATAAGGTTGTACGTAAAATCCAGTGCGTGTTTTCAGAGCTGGCAAGCTTCCAATGATGGACAAGTCCTCTCTTGAAAGACCGAACTCTTCCTCTGTTTCACGGATAGCCGTTTCCATCAGATCGATATCTCTTGCTTCTCGTTTTCCTCCAGGAAAGCAGATCTGGTCAGGATGATGTTTCGCCTCTCGGGGCCTGCGCATAAAGAACATCTCTAAATGCTGTTCACCTTGCCACAGTGGAACCAATACGGCAGCCTCTGTTTCATCACCTTTGGCTTGAGATGCTTGTGATTGGTGTAAGTGAAAGCGTGAGAGCAGGGTGTTGAGTTGCATCAGTTCAATCTCCCGACGCCAATATAGGGAGAATCTTCGCGATTTTGTCCTTTGTCTCCTGGTATTCCTCGTCTGCAATTGAGTCATACACCAGACCACCGCCGCCCCAGCAGTGGATCTTACTCTCTTCACAGATGAGGGTACGGATAGCAATGTTGGAATCCAGTTTACCGCAGGCACTGATATAGCCAATCGACCCACAGTAAACGCTGCGGCGGTGAGGCTCCAATTCTTCAATGATCTCCATCGCCCTCACTTTGGGGGCGCCCGTTATTGAGCCTCCTGGAAAAACGGCTCTGAGCAACTCGTAGGCATCTGTACTTCCGGCGAGTTCGCACTCAATGGTACTAACCAGGTGGTGAACGGCTGGGAAGCTTTCAATATCAAACAGCTTGGGAACGACTACCGTTCCGGGTTTGGCAACTTTACTCAGATCGTTTCTTAACAAATCAACAATCATCAAGTTTTCTGCTTTGTCTTTTTCGGCATTTTGTAATGCGAGCCGGGCTTGTTCATCTCGCTCTGGTGAGTTCGAGCGTGGCCTTGTGCCTTTAATTGGCTTGGTTTGGACCTTCTTGTCATCGACACTCAGTAAGCGCTCAGGAGAAACACTTATTATTGCGCCACCGCCTGTTTTGATAAAAGCAGCGAAGGGCGATTGGTTTGCCTTTTGGAGCTTTATGTAGGCATCCCATTCGTTACCTTCATAATCCGCGGTGTAGCGTTGAGCTAGGTTAATTTGATAGCAGTCACCTTGGCGCAGGTAGTGTTTTATACGGCCAAATTTTTCTTTGTACGCCTGTTCGGTCATATTTGATTGCCACTGGGAGACGAGCATAAAAGGTGCATCAGTGGCGCAGCACTCGACATTTTTGTCTAACAACGGCTTTAGACTATCCAAAGCCTGCCTTGTCCAGCCAAACAGGGTCACTTTGCCACTTTCTTGGCAGCGAATGATCCCCTTGTCATAGAGCCCCATAGCCAATTGAGGGAGGGTAATGTCGCTTTCTGCTAGCGTTGGTAGTGTCTCAATGGCCCTGCCCAAATCGTAGCTCAAATAGCCGAGCCATCCTCCGCAGAAAGGGAGCTGATTTGGAGCAATCGCAGGCATCCATTTTTCAGCCTGCGCTCTTAGCAACTCAAATGGATCTTGCTCTATTCGTTCTATATTGCCGTTTCTATGTGTTATCAGGCTTGAGTCACCTTCAAATGTAACCGTGAGCAATGGGTCAAACACCATGATGTCGTAGTGCGCATCCATATGTTGACTGTTTCCAGAATCTAACAGAATCGACCATGGCAAGTCGGAAACCTCTGAAAACAGTTCATGAAGCGTATCTAATTGATCATCAAGTTGATGAAGGTGAAGCGAATTTCTCATATTGGAAGTGTTAAAACGTGCGCTGAGCAGGGTAGTTTGGGTTTGATTACGAGAGTATCATAAGTCGCAATTACAGTGCGCTTCGCTTGAAGGTGTTCAGCCTAGAAATCTGTAAATAATGCCAATCGGAATAAGAGTATGATCTACCAGCGTGAGTTTGAATCACTATAGGCAAGGCAGGTGGTTGAAGGCATAGTTGTTCTACGCCGAAGTTAGCTAACGTGGCATAAAGTGATTTAAAACCCACCCAGGCTTCCTGGTTGACCATATATTTATGCGGATTGATATAAAAGGTTCCCAGTTAAAAACAACAAGGCGGCAGCTTGGAAATAATGACCGCCCTAAATGATCGCAAAAGAAAAAGGTAGCTATGTCATGACTGTCATTCGTCAGCAAGACTTCATTCAAAGCATTGAAGATTCCCTGCAGTTTATCTCTTACTATCATCCGCTCGATTTTGTTCAGGCGATGGAGAAGGCTTACCACGCAGAGGAGAGCCAGGCAGCGAAAGATGCGATCGCCCAAATACTGATTAATTCCCGCATGTCGGCAGAAGGCCACCGGCCTATCTGTCAGGACACAGGGATTGTGACCTGTTTTGTCAAAATCGGCATGAAGGTTCAGTTTGAAGGTGATCTGACGGTTCAGGAACTGGTAGATGAAGGGGTACGTCGTGCCTACAACAACCCTGATAATCCACTACGTGCGTCTATCGTTGCTAACCCAGTTGGCAAGCGCACGAACACCAAAGACAACACGCCAGCGGTTGTGCATGTAGAGATGGTTAAAGGTGACAAGGTTGAGGTTATGGTGGCTGCCAAGGGCGGTGGCTCAGAGAATAAATCGAAGTTTGTCATGCTGAATCCCAACGATTCTGTTGCTGATTGGGTCGTTAAAACCTTACCAGGCATGGGCGCTGGCTGGTGTCCGCCAGGCATGTTGGGACTGGGTATTGGGGGGACCGCAGAAAAAGCGGCTGTACTGGCAAAAGAGTCTTTGATGGATCCAGTTGATATTCATGAGTTGCAGGACCGGGGGCCGCAGAATGATGAAGAAGCGCTGCGCCTGGAAATCTACGAAAAAGCCAACAAGTTGGGTATTGGTGCTCAGGGACTGGGCGGGGTTACCACGGTGCTTGACGTAAAAATAAAAACAGCACCGACTCATGCTGCTAGCCTGCCTGTCGCCATGATCCCTAACTGTGCGGCGACACGCCACGCACACTTCACGCTGGATGGCACTGGTCCAGCGGAGCTAACGCCACCATCCGTCGCTGATTGGCCGGATATCACTTGGGAAGTGGGCGATAATGTTCGCCGTGTAAATGTTGATGAAGTAACGAAAGAAGAGATCCAGACTTGGCGCACTGGAGAGACGGTCCTTTTATCGGGCAAGATCTTAACGGGTAGAGATGCGGCGCATAAACGCATTAAAGATATGCTCGATAAGGGTGAAGGATTGCCTGATGGTGTCGATTTTGAAAATCGCTTTATCTATTACGTTGGTCCAGTAGATGCGGTTGGAGACGAAGTCGTTGGTCCAGCAGGACCTACGACGTCAACTCGCATGGATAAGTATACGGATCTGATGCTGGGACAAACCGGTCTGGTCGGCATGATCGGAAAAGCTGAGCGAGGACCAGCGACAGTCGATTCAATCAAGCAGCACAAAGCTGTTTATCTGATGGCGGTAGGCGGTGCGGCCTATTTAGTTGCCAAAGCGATTAAAAAGTCACGTGTTGTTGCGTTCGAAGATCTCGGAATGGAAGCCATTTATGAGTTTGAAGTTGAGAACATGCCCGTGACTGTAGCTGTTGACTCTACTGGTTCATCGGCCCACGTGAACGGACCTGCGGAGTGGAAAGTTAAACTTCAGGATATTTCTTAATCAATAACTTACCTATTTTTGAGCATTTTGAATGAAAACGCGGCGCTTGCCGCGTTTTTTTGATCCTTATTGGCACTTTATTGGATAAAACTACTCGAAGATCGCAAACATATTGACTAACCTTTCAACTAGTTATGCGAACCCTCTTCGCAGATTTTTAATCACGGTAGGTAAACACATGGCATCTCCCAGCTGGAAACTTGTGGCTGCAGCACTGGTCGGGGCGTTAGCTCTGGCTAATGTCAACGCTATTGCCGATGAAACCACGTCGGCAGCAAAAGACGTCATTCACCCAGTGAAAATTTTCAGGCTTACATCACCCGGCGAGCGCAATATGCGTACTTTCCAGGGGCAAACCGAGGCGAGTGACAGAACAACACTGGCCTTTAGGGTTCCCGGCCAGCTTATCGAGTTTCCGGCACTCGCAGGACAGGAAGTGAAGCAGGGCGAATTACTGGCAAGGCTTGACCCTATCGAATATGAGCTCACGAGAGACAAGGCTGCCGCCAATCACCAGTTGGCACTGGTCGAGTTTAAGCGGACTGAGCGCCTGGTTAAGGACCAGTTGGTCAGTCAGCAGATGCATGACCAGAATCGTACGAATTTGGCGAGAGCTGAAGCGATTTTGGACCAGGCCAAGGCGAATGTGGGTTACACCTATCTAAGAGCGCCATTTGATGGTGTCATCTCTCGTACAGAAGTAGAAAATTGGGATTACGTCAGAGCGAAAGCCTCCATTTTGAATATTCAAGCGGAAGGCATGACCGATGTCATGATCCAAGTTCCTCAAAACGTGGTTACTCAGCTGAGCAGGGAATTTGTGCTCGATTTGAGAGCCTTGGTCAGGTTTGTTGCTCAGCCTAACTACAGTTACTTCGCGGCTGTGACTGAAGTGGATACCGAAGCGGATCCCTCTACGCTGAGTTATGAAGTGACCCTGTCATTACCAACGCCACAGGACTTCAATGTGTCGACAGGCATGACTGTTCAGGTAGAAATTGATATGTCACCTCTTGACCCATTGGCGTCGGACTATTATGTGCTGCCTGAAACTGCGGTTCGAGAGACGGATGGCGAAGCGATTGTTTGGAAAGTGGCGCCTGAGACTATGCAGGTTTCTGCTGTAGCGGTAGAGGTGCTTGGTAAGTCTGGTCGAGATTTGAAAGTAAAGGGTGATCTTTCCAGTGGTGACATGCTAGCCCTTACAGGTACTCATCTACTTGTTGACGGCGCGAGAGTCCGAGAGTGGGTGAGAGAACGTGGATTGTAATGAGATGATAGGTGAACAAATGAAAACCCATTGTGTTACGAAGCGCTCATTACCAACCGCGCTTTTATCTTTGGCTGGGGCTGTTTTACTGAGCGCATGTTCTGAAGCGCCGATAGAACCTAAACTGCCACAAAATGTTCAGGTGTTGCGAGTGGGTGCTGAGCTTCATGGCACCGAGCGAGATTTTCCTGCAGTTATTCAGGCCAATAATCTCAGCACGCTGAGCTTCAGAGTCAGTGGCGAGTTGATTGAGCTGCCGGTGACCTCCGGTATGCAAGTCAAAAAAGGTGACCTGCTTGCCAAGATAGACCCGGCTGATTTTCGACGCCAGGTGACGGATACCGAAGCAACGTTCAAATTGGCTGAGCTGAACTTTGGGCGTGCACAGAAGCTGATTAAAACGGGAGCGATTTCTGCATCAGAACATGACAAGTTGCAGGCCGAATTCCTGATTGCCAAGGCAAACTATGAGATCGCAAAAACGGACCTTGGATTCACTGAGTTAAGGGCGCCCAAAGACGGCACTGTAGGTAGTGTGATCGTCGATAACTATGAGAATCTTCAAGTAGGTCAGGAAGTGCTGTCCCTTCACGACTCGGGCCACTTCGAAGTCCAGGTGAATGTCTCTGAGCAGCTTCTGGCATTAGCTAGAAGAGATACCCCTCAAGACCTTGAGCATCAAGTCACGTTTGAAAGCCTGCCTGGAAAGACTTTCGTAGCACGTAGTTACGAAATGGAAACTGAGAAGGACCCTAATACCAAGTCCTATCGCGCAAAACTCTTGATGGAAAACCCCACTGATGTGCCGATTTTACCGGGCATGAGTGCCGTGGTGACCGTTGATATGAGCAAGATTGAGAGAAACACCTTTGAGGGACTGGTGCTGCCCAGCTCTGCGGTTGTTTTTCAGCCCGATAGTAATGTCGATGGACAGAATGCATTTGTATGGAAATTGGCAGACGATGAAAAAACGGTTGTCATGCAACCAGTTCAAACTGGCCAGCTAAGTAAGGTCGGTATTGAACTGAAAGGTGGCGTCAAACCAGGTGATGTCATTGTCGTTTATGGACAGCAACAGCTGTTTGAAGGTGCCCCGGTAAATGTTGTGTCTGAGAAGGAGATTAATGGATGACCATCGCTGAGTATTCCATTAAAAATAAGGTTATCAGCTGGTTATTGACGCTGATCTTCGCATTGGGTGGCATGGGCGCTTATCTCGGCTTGGGCCAGCTCGAGGACCCTGAGTATACGATTAAAGATGCTGTGGTTGTGACTGCCTATCCCGGCGCATCTCCGCAACAGGTAGAAGAAGAAGTGACCTATAAGCTGGAAATGGCTATCCAGCAGCTTTCCTACGTAGATGAAATAACCTCAATTTCAACTGCTGGCCTGTCTCAGATTACCGTGACCATGCAGAACAAGTACGATAAACATGCTCTGCCACAGATTTGGGATGAGTTGCGTCGAAAAGTCGGTGACATTGCACCTCAGCTACCTCCAGGTGCAGGCACGCCCCTCGTCAATGACGACTTTGGTGATGTTTACGGGGTAATGCTGGCTGTTACAGGCGAGGGGTACACCTACAAAGAACTGAGCAACTATGTAGATTTTCTGAAACGCGAAATCGAAGTTGTTCCTGGTGTCGGTAAAGTGAGTCTGGCAGGTGTTCAGGACGAACAGGTATTTGTCGAAATCTCATACAAAAAGCTATCAGCTTTGGGGATTGCTCCTGACACCATCTTTAATCTGTTAAACGCTCAAAACCTAGTTGCCCCAGCGGGATCGGTGAAACATGAAGATGAGTACATCCGTATCCATTCCACGGGTGAATTTACCAATGTTAAAGAGCTTGAAGATCTGATTATCGCCGGAGCCGGTTCAGATAAGCTGGTTTATCTGCGAGATGTCGCCACGGTTTATCGTGGCTATGAAGAGATCCCTTCAAATATCTACAACTTCAACGGCCAGCAGGCGATTAGTATCGGTATTTCTTTTGCCTCTGGTGTCAACGTGGTGGATGTTGGACGTGCGGTAAAAGCGCGCATGGACGAACTGGATTACACCAAGCCGCTCGGTATGGAAGTTTCATATATCTATGACCAGCCGGGTTCGGTGGCTGTTTCTGTTAAGGGCTTCATACTCAACCTGGTCGCGGCCGTTGCCATCGTTGTTATCGTTTTGCTGTTCTTTATGGGCGTCAAGAGCGGCGTATTGATTGGTCTGATCCTGGCTTTGACCGTATTCGGCAGTTTTATCTTTATGAAGCAGATGGCTATCGATCTGCAGCGTATCTCATTGGGCGCGCTGATTATTGCGCTCGGGATGCTGGTGGATAATGCCATCGTGGTGGTCGAAGGGATATTGATCGGGGTCCAGAAGGGCAAGACCAAACTTCAAGCCGCGGTTGAGATTGTTGAGCAAACCAAGTGGCCTCTGCTCGGCGCGACAGTCATTGCGATTGTAGCTTTTGCTCCGATTGGGTTATCAGAGGACTCTACTGGTGAATTTGCTGGCAGTCTGTTCTGGGTACTGATGATTTCACTGCTGATGTCATGGTTTACAGCTATCACCCTGACACCTTTCTTTGCTGATATGTTCTTCAAGGAAGCTGAGCCAAAAGCTGAAGGGGAGTCAGAAGAAGAGACTGATCCCTATAAAGGTGCGGTATTTACTATTTACAAGAAGCTGCTCGACACCTGCATGAAGTTCAAGTGGGTCACCATTGGAGTTTTGGTTGTGTGTCTGGCTGTGGCCATTGTTGGTTTCGGTAAAGTTCGCCAGGCGTTCTTCCCGCCAGCGACAACCCCTATCTTCCTGGTAGATGTCTGGTTGCCTCAAGGCAGTGATATCCGATACACCCATGAGATCGCCAGTGAAATGGAAATGTGGGCGTTGGAACAAGATGAAGTGAAGCAGGTTACTGTCACCACTGGGCAGGGCGCGCAACGCTTTATGCTGACCTATGAGCCGGAGAAGAGCTATTCCGCATACGCTCAGATATTGGTGAATACCAATACGTCAGAAGAGCTGCGGCCGATGATGAAAAAGCTTCGGGAAGAGTTTGCGGTTAAGTATCCTCAGGTAATGCTAAAACTGCGTAATCTGGAAATTGGTCCTTCGCCTGCAGGTAAAATTGAAGCCAGGTTTATTGGGGCAGATCCAGAAGTCCTCAGAAGTCTTGGTGAACAGGCGAAGCAGATCTTGCGTGAAGATCCTGTCGCAACCAATATTCGTGATGACTGGCGTCAGCGCTCTAAACTAATTCGTCCTGTTTTTGACGAATCATTGGCGCGTCGCGCAGGTGTGAGCCGAAGCGATTTAGACAATACCCTCAACATGAGCTTCGCGGGTCGTAGTGTTGGACTCTACCGTGATGGTACCGACTTGCTGCCAATTGTTGCGCGCTTGCCGGACGAAGAGCGTGTTGATATCACCAACTACGAATCGCTACAGATTTGGAGCCCAACGCTGCAGCAGTACATACCTATTCAACAGGTCGCTCCTCAGTACCAGTTGGTTTGGGAAGACCCCATCATTCAACGTAAAGATCGTAAACGTACACTGACCGTGATTGCTGACCATGATCTGCTTGGCCATCAAACAGCTGCTCAGGTGTTTGAACGAGTACGTGGACCGATTGAAGCGATTGAATTACCGCCGGGTTACTACCTGGAGTGGGGTGGTGAGTATGAGGCTTCTACAGATGCTTCGGTAGCTGTGTTTGGCTCTCTGCCAATGGGCTTCCTGATCATGTTCCTGATCACCGTGTTCCTGTTTAATTCGTTCAAGAAGCCACTGGTTATCTGGTGTTGTGTGCCGCTTGCGATTATCGGTATTACCTTTGGTCTGCTCGCGTTGGATGCCGCGTTTGGCTTTATGGCTCTGCTTGGTGCGCTCAGCTTGGTGGGGATGCTACTGAAAAACGGTATCGTGTTACTCGACCAGATTAACCTTGAGTTAAATAGCGGTGTTGAACCCTACAAAGCAGTGTTCATGTCAGGCGTCAGTCGTGTGCGTCCCGTCTCGATGGCGGCGATCACTACCATCCTGGGTATGCTACCGCTGCTGGGTGATGCCTTCTTCGTTGATATGGCGGTGACCATTATGTTTGGTCTCGGTTTCGCGACAGTACTGACCTTATTGGTTGTTCCTGTGCTGTTTGTCGTTTTCCACGGCTACAAGTATCGTCCGCTGAACGAGCTGTAACCACTCCTCGTTTGTTTAAAGCCCGGCTAATATGCCGGGCTTTTTTGTATCTCAGCTGCTTATCTGCTTCGATTAGTTATGTCTCAGTTCTGATAAGGAGAGCAAATGAAACTCCTATTGATTAGGCACGCCAAGTCATCATGGGACTTGCCTTTTATTGAAGATCTTATGCGGCCTCTAAATGAGAGAGGCTATAAAAGTATTGAGGTGATGTCTCGGCGTAGCTTGCTGACAGTCAACCTTGCCGAGCGAGTTTATGTTAGCCCTGCTGTCAGAGCTTATTCAACTGCTACAGGTTTGCTGCGAACACTGGGAATATCACTATCAACCATGGTGATAGAATCTCGATTGTATGAAGACACCGCATCAGAACTGTCATATTGGCTCAGTCAGTTGGATGCCTGGTCTGGAACATATTGGATTGTGGGTCACAATCCAACATTAGAGCGATTAGCTGAGAAGTTGTCAGGCGAGAAGAACTTAGTTTTACCAACGTTAGGCTGCGTGTTGCTAACGAAAGTTAAGTCGGAAAATCGATGGAACTTGGTCGAACTTGATTACCCAAAAAACCGTAATGGTTAGAACTTCCGGGTAAATTAACGCATTATTGTCAGCCTATATGGGTACAGGTTTAAGGATTATCGTTTGACTCGCATAGTAATGATCAGCACTGGGGATGAGGTGTTACAGGGGGACATTGTTGATACCAATGCCGCTTGGTTGAGCCAACAACTCAACGAGAACGGTCTCCAGATGAGTTGGCGATTGACAGTAGCCGATGAGTTGAGTGATTTGAGTCGAGCTTTTTCGGAAGCGAGTCAGTATGCAGACTGGATTATTGTAAACGGGGGGTTAGGGCCAACCTCCGATGACCTCAGTGCTGAAGCTGCAGCTAACGCTTTGGGTGAACCTCTCAAGGAGTTTACTTCCTGGATTGACGTGCTTCTCGAACGATACCAGTCTCGTGGCCGAGTTATGCCTGAAAGCAATCGTAAACAGGCGCTATTACCTGTTTCTGCTGTGTTGATTGATAACCCAGTAGGCAGTGCCTGCGGATTCGTTATCGAATTGAATGGCGCAAGACTTCTGTTCACGCCTGGTGTGCCGTCGGAGTTTAAGTTGATGGTGAAGGAGCAGATACTGCCGCGTATTTTGGACGCGGTTGAAGTCACTCCTCCCGCCATGTACCGATGGCTCACGTTCGGTTTGAGCGAATCACGTCTGAATGATTTTCTGGGAAAGATTGAACTGCTTGAAGGGATGACCTTGGGGTATCGCTCAGCCATGCCTTCGATTGAGGTAAAACTAAAAGTCGTCCAAGGTATTGAACAACAAACGGTTGAGCATGTGATCTCGCAGATTGTTGATGCGCTGGGAGACAATCTGTTTTGTCATCACAACAAAGGATTTGCGGCTGAAATTCAAAGTCTGATGCTGTCCAGAGAGGCCAGCCTTGCGCTTGCAGAATCCTGTACTGGCGGCATGTTGGCGTCTGAGCTAGTGGCTCTGGCCGGAAGTTCTGCTTACTTTCAACGTGGCTATGTGACCTATTCTAATGAGGCCAAACAACAGGATATCAATGTTCCTGCACAGATATTAGAGCAGTATGGCGCTGTTTCTGAACAGGTTGCGATTGCGATGGCTGAGGGAGCCAGAGCTAAGGCCGGTACCGACTATGCGCTGTCTATCACTGGGATTGCAGGCCCGGACGGCGGTACTGAAGAAAAGCCTGTTGGCACGGTAGGTTTTGCTTTGGCGACGCCAGATAGAACTTACAGCCAACTCTTGAGATTGCCAAACAGGGGAAGAGGGCTAGTGAGAAGCGTGGCTGCCGCCATGGCGATGGATATGTTGCGAAGATACCTGATTGGTAAACCGGTGTTTGGTGAATACGAGTTTATCAAGCGAGTAAGTAGTGCCTGATAGAAAAGTGGCCCAAGGGTCGCTTTTTTGTTTTATGAAGGTAGCTGGTTCAGTTGCGAAGCAATTCAAAATAACGACCTAGATTGACAGGCGAATATGGCGCTAGAAACAGCGCTACCCACCTCATTTATTTGGCCTGAGTTTTGTCAGTTGCAGATTCTGGATAAAAAAAGACCCAGCACTAAGCGACAGAACAGTTTGCTGGGTCCAGGGAGAGATTTCGTACGCAAAAACTTTACGCACTCTTGTTGGATAACCCGTTCTGGGGTTAGTTCCCATCATTTCAAAAAAATGTAATAGGGCTGCGATGCGCTATAACTGATTAGGTTTTCTCTAGGGTCTGTTGACCTTTGCTGTTTGTTTTTGCAGCAAATGTTGGTGATTTAGGCGAGGCAGAGGCTGTGAAGTTGAGTCGCCCTCAACAAATGGCCGATAACGAAGGATAAATCCCCAACAAATGCTGCCCCTTCTTTTGAAGGAAATGGGGTTCGTTGAAACACGTTCTGCGCTGCGTCATTTACTACTTTCTTAGATCTCTAAGCTACGCAGCTCACTTCTTGCTCAAAACGTGTTTCATTCGAATAAAATCCATACACGAAAGGTCAACAGACCCTAGAAACTGCTGGAATGCTCTCAGTTAACGTGATCTGGTCTGATCAGTTTCTTGACACGTACACTTGTTAAACATACATTTGAAACAGTCGTTTGAATTGGGGGTTTGCAAGGTGCGCCTTGATACAAAAACTAGAATATTAGATGAGGCTGAAATCCTGTTTGCTGAACGTGGTTTCTCTGACACCTCGTTGAGACTGATCACCAGCCGTGCTGAAGTAAACCTGGCTTCGGTTAATTACCATTTTGGCTCGAAGAAAGAGCTAATAAGAGCCGTGTTAGAGCGCTACCTGGAAACATTTATGCCCGCGCTGGATCAAGCGCTCACGCACCTGTTGCGAACATACCAAAGGCCGGAAATGACGCAAGTCTTTGAGGCCTTTGTTGAGCCACTGCTCAAGCTAAACGGTATCAGAGAGCAGGGCACAACGCTGTTTATGCAGTTACTTGGCAGAGGTTACAGCGATACACAGGGCCATCTGCGTTGGTACCTGATAACCAATTATGGTCCCGCGATTGCCAAAATCGGTGATGCGGTACGTGCTGCATATCCTGAGTTGCCGCCAAGTGAACTGTTTTGGCGACTGCATTTCACACTAGGAACAGTCATTTTCACCATGGCGTCTCAACGAGCCCTGGGCGAGATATCAGATGCTGACTTCAATGAGTCCGTTGACATTGAAGCAGTGATAAGGCGAGTGATTCCCTACATTGCGTCAGGGGTCAGTGCTCCCATACCAGAAAACCTGCGTATGAATACGCAAAAGGTTCAAGCTTTAAAGGTCTAACCATATGTCTATCCTGCTAATAATTGTTATCGCCATAGCCGTTGTGCTTGGTGTCCCTGATTTCAGGCGTCAGCTTGTGACGCGTCCTGTATTTAAAGTATTTAAGCGGATCTTGCCGCCGATGTCGGTTACTGAACGTGAAGCGATGGAAGCCGGCGATGTGTGGTGGGATGCAGAGTTGTTTCGTGGTAAACCGGATTGGCGTCAACTCCACAACTATCCTAAACCCGGCCTGAATGATGAAGAGCGAGCGTTCTTGGACAACCAGGTGGAAACGGTATTGGCGATGCTGGACGACTACAGCATTGTTCATGAACAAAAAGATCTGCCGCAAGAGGTATGGGATTATCTCAAAAAAGAAGGCTTCTTTGCGCTGATTATCCCGAAAGCCTATGGCGGTCGAGAGTTTTCTGCGATTGCTAATTCGACCATTGTATCGAAGATAGCTTCTCGCAGCCTGAGTGCCGCGGTTTCCGTGATGGTACCGAACTCGCTTGGTCCTGGCGAACTGCTGATGCACTACGGCACTGAAGATCAAAAGCAGCGCTGGCTGCCGACACTCGCGGACGGGCGAGACGTGCCTTGTTTTGCGCTGACAGGCCCGGAAGCAGGCTCTGATGCCGGTTCAATTCCAGATTTGGGTATTGTGTGTAAGGGCGAGTTTGAGGGCAAAGAAACGCTTGGTATTCGTCTTAACTGGAACAAGCGGTACATTACATTGGCACCAGTAGCCACGGTATTGGGTCTTGCGTTCAAGCTTCGAGATCCTGAGGGTTTGCTTGGTGACAAAGAAGATATCGGTATCACCTGTGCGTTGATCCCCACCAGCCACCCTGGTGTTGAAACTGGACGCCGTCACAGTCCGCTGTCACTTGCATTCATGAATGGCCCCACCACTGGCCAGGATGTTTTTATTCCAATTGACTGGATCATTGGTGGTCCTGATTACGCTGGTAAAGGCTGGCGTATGCTGGTTGAGTGCCTGTCGGCAGGCCGCGGTATTTCTCTACCAGCGTTAAGTGCGGCCTCTGGCCATCTGGCTGCCAGAATGACCAGTGCTTATGCTTATGTGCGCCGTCAGTTTGGATTGCCTATTGGTCGTTTCGAAGGTATTCAGGAGCCTATGGCACGAATCGGTGCTTATGCATACAGCCTTGAAGCCCACCGCCGCATGACCGCCGGTGCTATCGATTTGAATATGAGCCCATCTGTGATCACTGCTATCTCCAAATACCATATGACTGAGATGGCTCGTAAGGTGGTCGATGATGCCATGGATATTCATGCAGGTAAGGGGATCCAACTCGGGCCGTTGAACTATCTGGGTAATGCTTATATGGGCATACCCATCTCTATTACGGTTGAAGGCGCGAACATTCTTACTCGTAACCTGATGATCTTTGGTCAGGGTGCGACTCGCTGCCACCCCTATGTGTTTGCCGAAATGGAAGCTGCGGCGAATCCAGATGAAGAGAAGGGTTTACAGGCGTTTGATGGTTTGTTGGTCAAACATGTTGGTTACGCCGTTGGTAATTTCAGTCGTGCGCTTTGGCAGGGTTTAACCGGAGCTAAGTTTAATCGAGCGCCAGTATCCGGAGAAACCGGTCGCTATTATCGAGATCTGACTCGCATGAGTACGGGCCTGGCTGTTGTCGCAGATATGTCTATGCTGGTGCTGGGTGGCGATCTCAAGCGCAGAGAGATGATATCCGCCAGGTTGGGTGACGTGCTGAGCCATCTCTACATGGCGTCTGCAACCCTCAAGCGATTCGAAGAAGATGGTCATCAGGTGAGTGACTTACCTTATGTCCATTACCTGCTGCAGTATCACTTACACGCCATTGGCGTAGCGTTTGACGGCTTCTTTGATAACTTTGGTCATCCAATTCTGGCCGCTACGCTCAAGCGAATTATCTTCCCGTGGGGTATTCGTTATAAGGCACCGAAAGACGACACAGCACAGAAGATCTGTTCATCAATGTTGGTTCCAGGTGTGCTTCGCGAGCGCCTATCTCATCTTTGTTATATCGGCGAAGGAGAGAACGATCCAACAGGCTTAATGGAAAGTGCATTCGTTGCAATGTATGAAGCGCAGGCGCTGGAAAAACGTCTCGCAAAAGCGCAGGCAACAGGGCGACTACCGAAACGTATTCCATTTGCAGACTTGATTGAAAAAGGTCTCGAAGCAGAAGTCATCAGTGAAAGCGAAGCGGCACAACTCCGCAAGGCTGAGCGACTCCGCTATCATGCTATTCAGGTGGATAGTTTCAGTGAGATGTCCGCTGTGCCTTCAAGCGTGGTGCCGTTTAAGGAAGATGCCGCTTAGAGGCTGACCCAAAAACAAAAAAGGCCGGTTTTTACTGTATAGACAGATTATCCGGCCTTTTTTAATCCTGTTTAAACTCAGCTTGTGAAAGCTACGCTGTCAGGATCTTCATGGTATTGGTGGTGCCTGAGGTGTTGGCAATATCACCTTTGGTCATAATAACCAGGTCTCCGGGCTGGATCAGTCCTCTTTCCAACAGGGTATCCAATGCGCCACGTACCAGCGTATTTTCATCATGCTGGCCCATATCAAACGCGACCGGTTTAACACCTCTGTATAGCGCCATTCTCGCCAAAGCCGCTTCATGGCGACTCATGCCGTAGATAGGCAGGTTAGAGGTAATACGAGACATCATCAGCGGTGTACGACCAGAATCGGTTAGCGCGATAATCGCTTTCACACCCTGCATGTGGTTAGCCGCGTACATGGCCGACATCGCCGCGGTTTCCTGCGCATTGGTAAAGATTGTATTCAGTCGGTGGCGACTGACGGTTACACGTGGATGTTTCTCCGCCCCAATACAGACGTTAGACATTGCAATCACAGTCTCTTCCGGATACTTACCGGCGGCAGTTTCTGCTGACAGCATTACCGCATCAGTTCCGTCTAGCACTGCGTTGGCAACATCCATAACCTCGGCGCGCGTCGGCATTGGGTTCTCGATCATCGATTCCATCATCTGGGTCGCAGTGATGACAGAGCGGTCTAGTGCGCGAGCGCGTGAAATCATGGTCTTCTGACAGCCGACCAATTCTGGGTCGCCAATCTCTACACCCAAGTCACCACGAGCGACCATGACGCCATCAGATGCAAGGATCACATCATCTAACGCTTCATCCGTTGCAACGACTTCCGCACGCTCTACCTTAGCGACCAGGTGGGCATCAAGACCGGCATCCTTAGCCAACTGACGCGCATAGCGCATATCTTCGCCGCTTCGCGGGAAGGATACTGCCAAGTAATCCACTCCAATTTTGGCTGCGGTTAAGATGTCTGCTTTATCTTTGTCAGTTAGTGCTGCCGCCGATAAACCGCCACCTTTTTTATTGATGCCTTTGTTATTTGAAAGGGGACCGGCAACGGTCACGCGAGTGTGAACTTTGTTGCCCTCAACTTCGGTGACTTCCAACTGCACGCGGCCATCGTCAAGCAATAGAAGGTCGCCCGAAGATACATCTTGTGGCAGCTCTTTGTAGTCCAAGCCAACTGCTTTACTGTCACCTTCGCCTTTTGGCAAATCACTATCCAGCGTGAAGTTATCACCGATTGCCAGGTGAACTTTACCCTCTTTAAAAGTAGATACACGGATTTTTGGGCCTTGCAGATCACCAAGAATAGCAACATATCTGCCTAGCTTTTTCGCGATAGCTCGTACTTCTTCGGCACGCTGCATATGGTCTTCTGCACTGCCATGGGAGAAATTCATTCGTACAACGTTGGCGCCGGCTCGGATAACTTTTTCGAGATTGCCGTCGCGATCTGTAGCAGGGCCGAGCGTGGTGACTATTTTGGTTCGTCTAAGCATGAATGGCTCCGGTGTAAGAATTGATGAGACTGGCTGGCAAAGAACTGTCCGTGGTATCAGACAGCTCCTTGCATAAGTATAGGTGTAAAAAAATTACAATTTTGTGCAGTTGATAGAAAAAGCTTTTGGCGCGATTAATCGTATTCAGCTTTGTTAAAGCGCGACTGTTTCAGGCTCTCTTTCACTTTTCTCAGGTTGTCTCTGAAGCGTGGTCCACGACGCAGTGTGAAACCGGTCGCGAGCACATCAACCAGGCATAGCTGCGCAAGGCGCGATGCCATTGGCATGTAGATATCGGTGTCTTCAGGCACGTCCATTCCCAGCACCAGGTTTGCTTCTTGAGCAAGTGGCGAGTCTTTACTCGTAATTGCAATAACTGTTGCGTCGCTTTCTCTTGCCAAACGGGCGAGTTCGACCAAGCTCTTCGTGCGGCCGGTGTGAGAGATCAACACGACAACATCGCCCTCTGTACTGTTTATACAGCTCATTCGCTGCATCAATACATCTTCAAAGAATACCACTGGCACATTGAAGCGAAAGAACTTGTTGGTGGCGTCATGTGCGACAGAAGCTGATGCACCTAAGCCAAAGAATGAGATTTTGTTCGCCTGGGTCAGGATGTCGACGGCGCGATTTATCTGTGTCGAGTCCAGACTATTTCTTGCCGTATCCAGACTGGCCATCGCTGTTTCAAAGATCTTCGACGTGTATGCGTCTGGACCATCGCTCTCTTCAACGTGGCGATTCACATATGGCGTGCCGTTGGCAAGGCTTTGCGCCAAATGCAGTTTGAAATCGGGAAAGCCTTTGGTGTCAAGGCGCCGACAGAAGCGGTTCACTGTCGGCTCACTGACATCTGCCATTTTGGCAAGGGCGGCAATGCTCGAGTGTATAGCTGTCTGAGGCGATGCCAGAATAACTTCGGCAACCTTACGCTCAGACTTACTGAAGCCATTGAGGTTCTTGGAGATTTTTTCAAGCGTGTTCATAAATATTAGCCAGTGTTGAGACAGTGTCGCTGCGTATTCTATTTTTATTTCGTCAAATGCAGTCGATCATAAAAGTTTCTTAAACTTACAAAAATGAAACTCTTTGTAAGTGCCCCACTATAGGAAGTTAACCTACTTTTTGGCCACTTAAAGGGGCTTGTTGTTTGATCGCTGTCAAACAACTTTGACTGTTGACAGTAATTTTACGACAACAAAATTTTAATTTTACTCAGAAAAAGTGGGATTCCGAATGGCAAATTAATCTAAAATACGCCGTCGAAATGCCTATAAGAATAATCGTGAGGAGCTTTAATGACCTTAGCCCAACCCGAGCAGCCAGTTGATTTAGTGCTGTTTGGAGCCCGAGGAGACTTAGTTCGTCGTAAACTCTTGCCCGCGCTTTACCAGCTCGAGAAAGCTAACGCGATTGCAACTGATACCCGCATTGTCGGTGTGACGCGAGGTGAGTACAGTCGCGAAGAGTATGTTTCTTTGGTTCATGACTCATTATCTGAGTTTATGAAAGAGGTCATAGATGAGGAGGTTTGGCGTCGCTTTAGCTCCCGTTTGCACCATATCCGTATCGATCTGTCTATTCTATCGGACTACGACCAGTTTAAAGATTTCCTGGATCATGAGCGTCGTATCATGGTCAATTACCTGGCTGTACCCCCTTCTGTGTTTGGGGATATCAGCCACGGGTTACATGCATCAGGTTCAATAACATCAACTACGCGTGTGGTGGTGGAGAAGCCCATTGGACACGATTTAGAGTCATCGCGAATCACCAACGATGCGGTAGCCCAGTTTTTTGATGAGTCGCAAATCTATCGAATCGACCATTATCTGGGTAAAGAAACCGTTCTTAATCTATTGTCTCTGCGTTTCGCAAACTCTTTACTGACGACCAACTGGGACCACAATACCATCGACCACGTTCAGATAACTGTGGCCGAAGAGGTAGGTATCGAAGGGCGATGGGGCTACTTCGACCAAGCGGGTCAAATGCGCGACATGATCCAAAACCACCTGTTACAGGTGTTGTCTCTGATCGCAATGGAGCCTCCTGCAGATTTGGACGCTGCCAGCATCCGTACAGAAAAGTTGAAAGTTCTGAAGGCGCTTAGGCCAATCACAGCACGCGACGCCAGTGATAAAACGGTTCGCGGCCAGTATGGTAGAGGCTTTCTCCGTGGTCAGGCTGTGCCTGGATACCTTGAAGAAGAAGGTGCCAACGAGAATTCAGATACCGAAACTTTCGTTGCGATAAGAGCCGATATCGATAACTGGCGCTGGTCTGGTGTGCCTTTCTATCTCCGCACTGGAAAACGCATGCCGGGTAAACTGAGCGAGATCGTGATCCAGTTTAAAGAGTTGCCACACCACATCTTCAGCAACTATGAAAATGTGCCAGCAAATAAGCTGACTATTCGCTTGCAGCCTGATGAAGGGGTTGAACTGAAGATGATGAATAAGGTGCCAGGCCTGGATGCTCGTATGAAGCTACAACAAACCACCTTGGATTTGTCCTTTTCTGAGACCTTCAAAGACGAACGCATCGCTGACGCGTATGAGCGACTGCTGCTCGAAGCGATGATGGGTAACCAGACGCTGTTTGTGTGTCGAGAAGAGGTCGAAGAGGCCTGGAAGTGGGTCGATGGCATTATCGATGCGTGGCAGTTAAACAATGAAGGTCCAAAAAGTTATCAGGCCGGATCGTGGGGCCCATGTGCCGCCATCGGTTTGATAACGAAAGATGGACGTTCTTGGAACGAATAGTAGCTAGACTGGTCTGTTTGTTGATACAGGTCGGTCTTTTTTCGCTACAGATAAGGTTTGATCTCAAGATTAATTCGCTAGCGCTAAGCGAGCGCTTATTTGAACAGGGGAACACTGCAACATGGCAGAGCAACAACTTGGACTAATCGCTGATGTCGGCGGCACAAATATTCGTTTAGAACTGGTCGATATGGCGAGCGGTGAGCGTCGTGAACTGCGTAAATATCTTTGCGCTAACTATCCAACTATTGTTGACGCTATCAAGCAGTACCTCAGCGATGCCGGCCAACCAGCAGTGACTCACGGTTGTATTGCTATTGCGTGTCCTACAAACGATGACTGGATTGCGATGACCAACCACAGCTGGGCGTTTTCTGTGAAAGAAACTCAGGCTGCATTGGGTTGGACTGCACTTCACCTTATCAATGATTACACTGCCATCAGCATGTCTTTGCCTCACCTTAAGGCTGGCCAAAAAGTGCAAATCGGTGGTGGCGAAGTAAAAGACGGCGCACCTATTGCTGTGTTTGGTCCTGGAACGGGGTTGGGCGTGGCTCACCTTGCCAACCATGCTGGCTTCTGGATGAGTCTACCGGGCGAGGGCGGTCATGTGGACTTTGCGCCAATTGATGAAGTGGATGAGCATATTCTTGCGTTCCTGTCGAAGAAATACGATCACGTGTCAGTAGAGCAGCTACTTTCGGGCCCTGGTATCGTACAGATGTATCAGGCTATCGCGGACATGAAAGGCGAAGAAGCAAAGTTCACTGATGCTGCGGATATCAGTACCGCGGGAATTGATGGGACCTGTCCGGTTGCCAGTGCAACTATGGTTCAGTTCTGTAAGGTGATGGGTAGCTTTGGCGGTAACCTGTCGCTAACTCTTGGTACCTTTGGCGGCGTATATATTGCTGGTGGGATCGTGCCTCGCTTTATCGATTACCTCAAGCAGAGCGATTTCCGTGAACGCTTCGAAGCGAAAGGACGATTCAGAGGCTTTAATGAGAAAGTGCCAGTGTTTGTGGTGACAGAGCCACAACCCGGCTTGGTTGGAGCCGCAGCTTATCTGATGCAAACCGTATAAGCTGAACTTGAGAAAAACCTCGCATTAGCGAGGTTTTTTTATGCCTGAAAGCGCTACGCTTGCTAAGTGAAAAAGCATTCGTGGACAACTCCTAAACACAGGAGTGGTCGTTTGAATAACTGTTGAACTCATGCAAAAGGATAATCATGACAGCATTCTTAAATTGGTCGTTAAAGCCTGAGCAATTATTGTCATTGTCGCCTGTTGTTCCGGTGATCGTGATTGAGCGTGAGGAAGATGCATTGCCTATGGCTGAGGCTCTGCTGGCTGGTGGTATATCTCTAATGGAGATCACGCTACGAACAGCTGCTGCATTGCCCGCTATCGAGACGATTGCGCGCAAGTTACCGGAGGTCACTGTCGGGGCGGGTACTGTTTACAGTAAGGGGCATCTTCAGCAAGTGAGTGATGCTGGTGGACAGTTTGCAATTAGCCCTGGTGGTACGCCCGCCCTGCTGACTGCCGCTGCAAATGGCAAGATACCTTTATTGCCCGGCATCTCTACGGTTTCGGAATTAATGCAGGGAATAGAGTTGGGTTATAGTCACTTTAAGTTTTTCCCTGCAGAAGCCTGTGGTGGTGTAAAGGCATTAAAAGCGATCTCTGGGCCTTTTCCTGATATTAAATTCTGCCCAACCGGTGGCATCTCTCAGGAAAACTATCGTGACTACCTTGCTCTTAAAACAGTTGCTTGTGTGGGAGGTTCTTGGCTAGTGCCGGGAGAAGCTGTGCGTCAGGGGGACTTTTCTTTAATTACGCGTCTGGCCAAAGAGGCTCTGGCGGCATTTAAGTCCTAAAGGGGCGTATATTGATATTACTTTTTCATTGAAATGTGAAAACAAAAAACCGCGCTTAATAGCGCGGTTTTTTCTGGTCAGGAGGGAAGCTTACTTAGAGATGTGAGCTACCAGATCCAGAACCTTGTTTGAGTAACCGATTTCGTTGTCGTACCAAGATACAACTTTAACGAACTTGTCGGTCAGAGCAACACCAGCGTCTGCGTCGAATACTGAAGTCTGAACTTCACCGATGAAGTCTTGAGAAACAACTGCGTCTTCGGTGTAACCCAGAACGCCAGCCATTTCGCCTTCAGAAGCTTCTTTCATAGCAGCACAGATCTGCTCGTAAGTAGCAGCTTCTTTCAGGTTAACTGTCAGGTCAACAACAGAAACGTTAGCAGTTGGTACGCGGAATGCCATACCAGTCAGCTTGCCGTTCAGTTCAGGCAGTACAACACCTACAGCTTTAGCAGCACCAGTTGAAGATGGGATGATGTTCTGAGAAGCACCACGACCACCGCGCCAGTCTTTAGCAGAAGGACCGTCAACAGTTTTCTGAGTAGCAGTAGTAGCGTGAACAGTAGTCATCAGACCGCTTTCGATGCCCCACTTGTCATTCAGAACTTTAGCGATAGGCGCCAGACAGTTAGTAGTACAAGAAGCGTTAGAAACGATATCTTGACCAGCGTAAGTGTCTTGGTTAACGCCCATAACGAACATAGGAGTTGCGTCCTTAGAAGGACCAGTCAGTACAACTTTCTTCGCGCCAGCTTCAATGTGCTTGCGAGCAGTTTCGTCAGTCAGGAAGATACCTGTTGCTTCTGCTACTACGTCAACACCGATTTCGTCCCACTTAAGGTCAGCTGGGTTGCGCTCAGCAGTTACACGAACTGTTTTGCCATTTACGATCAGGTTGCCGTCTTTTACTTCTACGGTACCGTTGAAACGACCGTGAGTTGAATCGTACTTCAGCATGTAAGCCATGTAGTCAACATCGATCAAGTCGTTGATACCAACAACTTCAATGTCACTACGCTCTACAGAAGCGCGAAATACGAAACGACCGATACGTCCAAAACCATTAATACCGACTTTGATAGTCATAGCCATCTTCCTAGCATTTTCAGGGGGATTAAAAATTTGCGTAGTAAAATTACAAAAAGTGGTGTCATCGTCAAGTAAATCAGCGGTTTTTGTTGCGCTGAGTCAAGTTTGACAATGAAAAATAATTACACCTTTCACCTTGAGTGATTAATATAGCGCACTAACTATAGACCAATGAATTTTATTGGCTAGGGCCCGTGAGACTAAATGGCTAATGTTTTTCCATTGGCACATAGGCAGAAGCCGATTTAGACTTACCCCTACATTTTTAACCGTCCGTTCGGTTCGACAATCAACAAAAAGGTTTGTTCGATGAATCAAGAACTTATAGAAAAGCTCTCGGAACTAAGAGGGATTGAGTCCAATTACGTCGATGCTTGGGGCAATCCAGCAACTGTAGACGCAAGCAGCAAAGCAGCTCTATTAGCTGCTATGGGCTTTGCTACAGACGATGATGCAAAGCTGGCTGAACAGTACCAGGAAGCCCTGGCTGCAAGCTGGAAAACGATGCTGCCTAAAGTATTGGTTGTAAGAAAGGCCGAGAGCTATCCAGTCGAGCTGCATTTACCTTTAGATGATCTGAAAGTGCCTGTTCACTGGACACTGGAGCTGGAAGAGGGCGAAAACCTCAAAGGTTCATTCACGCCACTGGATGGTCAGCTGGTTGGATCGGAGACTATTGACGGTGTTGAATACAAAGCGCTGAAAGTATTTTTGCAGTTAGAAGCGCCGATTGGTTACCACACTCTGGTGCTGCGCAACGCCAAGCGTAAAAAGTTGGCAACGACGCGCTTTATCATTGCACCAAAAGCATGTTTCATCCCTAACGAGATTGCTGGCGGTAAAAAGGTTTGGGGCCCAAGCGTGCAAATGTACTGCTTGCGCAGTGAGCGTAACTGGGGCATCGGTGACTTCACCGATCTGACATACCTGGTTGAGAATGTAGCGAAGGGCGGTGGTGATTTCGTAGGTCTTAACCCAATTCATGCCCTTTATCCTAACAACCCTGAAAGTGCCAGCCCATATAGCCCGTCATCTCGTCGTTGGCTGAACATTGTCTACATTGATGTTGAGTCAGTGCCTGAGTATGCGAAGAGCAGTGAAGCGCAGGCTCTTGTGAACAGTAATGATTTCCAATGGCGCTTAGGTGAACTTCGCGGCAAAGACTGGGTGGATTACGCTGGCGTTACTCAAGAGAAACTGCGTGCGTTGCGCCTGGTCTTTAAAGAGTTCAACGAAAACGTTCTTGGTAGCGGCAGTGCCCGCGACAAAGCTTTTAACGCATTTGTTGAAGCGGGTGGCGAAAACCTTCGCGAACAAGCACTTTACGATGCGCTGCAAGAGCACTTCTACGCTGATGGTATTAACGCCTGGGGTTGGCCAAGCTGGCCTGAAGAGTTCAACGAATACCACAAGCCTGCCGTAAACAAGTGGGCGAAAGCTAACCCTGAAGAGCTGAACTTCTATCTCTACCTTCAGTTCCTGTCAGATGAGCAGCTGGCTGCAGTTGATCAAAAGGCTAAAGATCTAGGTATGGCCATGGGCCTGTACCGCGACCTTGCTGTAGGTGTGAGTGAAGGCAGTACTGAGATTTGGGCGAATCGTGATCTCTACATTGCCGGTGCCGCTGTGGGCGCGCCACCAGATATCCTGGGTCCTCTGGGACAGAACTGGGGCTTGCCTCCGATGGATCCAGCCAAGCTGATCGAAGCGGAATATCAGCCTATGATCGAGCTGTTCCGTTCTAACATGCGCTCTTGTGGTGCTCTGCGTATTGACCACGTGATGGCATTGCTGCGTTTGTGGATGATCCCAGCAGGTAAAGACGCCAAAGGTGGCGCTTACGTTTACTACAACATCAACGATTTGCTAGGTCTGCTGGCATTGGAAAGTCATCGCAACAAGTGCGCGATCATTGGTGAAGACTTGGGTACAGTGCCTGACGGTATCAGTGAGACACTTCAGGAAAATGGTGTTCACTCTTATCGCGTGTTCTTTTTCGAGCAAGCTGAAGATGGTGGCTTTATCTCACCAGCACATTATCCAGTACAGGCAATGGCGACATTGACTACTCACGATATGCCTACACTGATCGGTTTCTGGCACTGTGATGACCTGAAATTAGGTAAAGAGCTTGGCTTGTACCCGGATGAGAATGTTCTCCAGACGCTTTATAACGATCGTCACGAGAGCAAGCAGAAGATTTTGGATAGCCTGAAAGGTCACCAGTCGCTGCCTGACTATATCTCCAGTGATGTAAACTGGGTGGGTATGACTCGTGACTTAAACTATGGAATGCAGGTACACATGGCCCGTGGTTGTTCAGCTCTACTGAGTCTTCAGCTGGAGGACTGGCTGGAAATGGACAAGCCAGTAAACGTGCCAGGAACCAGCACCGAGTATCCAAACTGGCGTCGTAAGCTGAGCAAGAACCTTAGCGAACTGTTTGCCGACCAGGATGTTCAGAGCTTGATGCGCCGTCTGTCTGATGCGCGCAAAGGAGCCAGCAACTAAGGAAATATAATCGCTTGCGATTACAACAAGTAGAACCCCAGGAATATCCTCTGGACCTGGGGTTGCCATGGGACCAGCCCCTCGAGGGCTGGCCTGATCATCTCCTTGTCGAGATGGCCAGAGGTATATCTCGGAACGTTGTACGCTTTATTCGCTGTAGGGACCGAGTCTATGCAGTGAAAGAGATCAACGAAAAGCTGGCTCGTCATGAGTTTCAGTTCCTTCGAAACCTTCAAGAACTAGATGCCCCTTCTGTTAAACCTGTGGCCCTGGTCACCGAACGAAGTGGTAAACCCAACTACGCTTTACTTGTTACCCACTATCTCGATTTTTCTCAGCCTTACCGCATTATGATGGCGGAGCAGCCATGGAATATCAGCTACGAAGTACTGATTGATGCCATGGCCGAATTATTTGTATGGCTTCACCTGCAAGGGATTTATTGGGGAGATTGCTCACTTTCAAACACGTTGTTTCGTCGTGATGCGGGCCGCTTAGCTGCCTATTTTGTTGATGCGGAAACAGCACAGGCTTATGACAAGATCTCTGATGGTCAGCGAGAGTTGGATCTGATGATCGCCCAAACCAATGTGGCGGGAGAATTGATGGATCTTGAGGCCGGTTTTGGTCTTCCCGATGGTATCGATCCGATCCAGGTCACAGAAGATATTTTGGCTAAATATCATCAGCTTTGGTCAGAAGTTAACCAGCAAGTCGAGTTTGGAACAGAAGAGCAGTACATCGTCGAGCGCAGAATCCAAAGATTGCATGATCTTGGTTACGATGTTGAAGAAATTGAGTTTGTTACCAGTGGCGAAAACGATAGGCTAAGATTACTCACAAAAGTTGTTGAGCCGGGTCACCACATCCGAAAACTTGAATCACTGGTGGGGATCCGAGTACAGGCAAACCAAGCCAGACGATTGCTGCATGAACTTACGCGTTTTGCGCAGCAATATAACCATCGCCGAGAAGAGCGTGGTAAAGACAAAGTGTCTGAAATGGTAGCTGCGCACATATGGTATGAAGAAGAATATCTTTATACGTTAGATATGTTCCCAGCAGAGCATCGGACCAGATTTGATGATCCTGAGTTGTATCATCAGTTGCTCGAGCATCGTTGGTACGAGTCAGAAAATAGAAAACAAGACATTGGCATGAGGGAGGCAGTTAGATCTTTCATCGACAATGTTCTTGAGAAAAGTTAGGAAATTACACTCTATAAAAGGGGAACCGGTTTACAGATGCTTATTCAACAGCTACAGCAAGCCCGCTGCGCGAATCCTTTCGAAGAACTTGGTTTGATGCCTGACCCTGATGGGAAAGGAATGTTGCTGAGAGTGTGGTTACCAAATGCCGTGAAGGTGGTAGCGAAGGAGTTCGGGAGCGAAAAATCGTTAGGCGAAATGGAAGTAGTGCATGAGGACGGCTTGTTTGAGCTAGCTCTGCCGCGCCGCAAGAAATTTTTCTACTATCAGTTGGAAGTCACAACTGAATCTGGAGAATTTACTTCTGTTTACCCTTATCAATTCCAAGAAGTAGCCAATGCTGAGATAGGCGAAGCGTATTCCACGCCTGAGAATCACTATCAGCGCATGGGCGCACACCCCATGGATGTGGATATTGGCGGCGGTAAGTACATCCGCGGCGTTCGTTTCGCGGTGTATGCACCCAATGCGTCCAGTGTTTCACTGATTGGTGAATTCAACTATTGGGACGGTCGGTGCCATCCAATGCAGAGAACAACCAACGGCTGTTGGGTGCTCTTCATCCCCGGTATCGATGCGGGCTACAAATACAAGTACGAAATTAAAGATCCTCTGGGTAACCGCCTGCCTCACAAAGCTGACCCGGTTGGTTTCTATGCCGAGCAGTATCCTTCTCATTCGTCTGTTGTTTACGATCACGATGCGTATCAGTGGAATGACCAGGACTGGCGAGAGAAGAACCTGGACGATAAGCGCTTCCGTCCGCTGTCGGTTTACGAAGTACATCTGGGTTCTTGGCGTCAGAAAATTGAAGCAGATGGCCGTGCTCGCTCGTTAACGTATCGTGAATTAGCCGATTACCTGATCCCGTACGTTAAGGACTTGGGCTTCACTCATATCGAGATCCTGCCGGTTTCTGAGCATCCATTCTCTGGTTCTTGGGGTTACCAGCCTGTAGGGTTGTTTGCGCCGACCTCTCGCTTTGGTACGCCTGATGACTTTAAGTTCTTTGTCGACCAGTGCCACCAGAATGATATAGGTGTCATTGTCGACTGGGTGCCTGCGCACTTCCCAGAAGACAGCCACGGCCTGGCTCGTTTCGACGGTACTCACTTATATGAGTATGCTGATCCGCGTAAAGGTTGGCACCCAGATTGGAACTCCTGCATTTACGATTTTGGTCGTGACCATGTACGTCAGTTCCTGATCTCTAATGCTCTGTTCTGGCTGGAAAAATTCCACGTTGATGGTCTTCGAGTTGATGCTGTTGCGTCTATGCTCTACCTCGACTATTCGCGTAACGCTGGAGAGTGGATCCCGAACGTTGATGGCGGTAACCATAACTACGAAGCAATCAGCCTTCTGAAGTGGTTTAACGAAGAGGTTTACAAAAAGTATCCTCACGCCATGACTATCGCTGAAGAATCAACGGCGTTTGCCGGTGTATCTCGTCCTACTTTCGATGGTGGCTTGGGCTTTGGCTTTAAGTGGAACATGGGATGGATGCATGACAGCTTGCATTACATCAGCAAAGATCCTGCGTACCGTAAATACCACCACGGTGAACTGACGTTCTCCATGGTTTATGCCTACGATGAGAATTTCGTGTTGCCACTTTCTCACGATGAAGTGGTTCACGGAAAGGGCAGTATTTTGCGCAAGATGCCAGGTGATGAATGGCAGGCTGCAGCAAACATGCGTGCTTATATGGCATTTATGTATGCTCATCCAGGTAAGAAGCTCAACTTCATGGGTAACGAAATAGGCCAGTCAGAAGAGTGGAACCATGATAGTTCTGTTCAATGGCACCTGTTGGATTACCCTAAGCACAGTGGCATTCAAAACCTGTTCCGTGATTTGAACAACTGTTATCGCAATACACCCGCCATGTATGAGCTGGATACCAGCCACGAAGGCTTCGAGTGGATCGACCACGAAGATGCTGACAACAGCGTGGTATCTTTTGTGCGTAAAGCGAAGACGGTAGATGAAGATGTCATCGTTATCTCTAACTTCACGCCTATCCCCCGTGATGACTACCGCCTGGGCGTAAATAAACCAGGTGTATATCAGGTGATAGTAAATAGTGACAGCGAGTACTACTGGGGTGGAAACTACGAATGTGGTGAAACATTCGACAGTGAAGAGACACCTTGGCATGGCCGAGAGCAATCAGTTGTGCTCAATCTGCCATCCCTGTCTACAATTTACCTGAAAAGGGTGAAGTAAAAATAACGTCTAATGCTTCAAGGCCACCCTCGGGTGGCCTTTTTTTTGTCTTCTAGGGAGCCGAATATGGATATGACCTCAGCTCGTTCTACTACCCGTGTTAAAAGCATGACGACCATTGCCGTTGGGCAACCAGAACCTCAAGGCTGCCAGGTTACTGAGCAAGGCTGTAACTTTTCTATTTATGTACCAGATGCGCAGCGAGTAGAAATCTGCTTGTTTAATGAAGCTGAAGAGGAATTGTGTTGTTTACCTTTGCCAGGAAAGACCGGTCCTTTTTGGCATGGCTTTATTCCAGGTTTGTTACCTGGCGCTCTGTATGGCTATCGAGTTCATGGACCAGAAAAAGTTTTGCCGGGCACCGAGTTTGACCCAACCAAACTGTTAATTGATCCCTACGCTCGCCGATTGAATCGCCCCTTGTTATGGCATCCCGACCTCTATCAGGGGGATAGCCAGTTTATGATCCCAAAAGCGGTGGTTACTGATGAATCCTTTGATTGGCAGGGGACAGAAAAACCAGAGATAGGCGCCCACGAACGTGTTTTGTATGAACTTCACGTAAAAGGCTTTACTCGGCTTAAAGAGAAACTGCCTCAGCTCCAGCGCGGTACCTACATGGGCCTGGCCCACAAAGAAACGATTAAGTACCTTAAAACGTTAGGAGTTTCATCACTTCAGTTGATGCCCATCTGCAGCTTTATGAGTGAGCCCAGATTGCAGGAGATGGGGCTGAGTAATTATTGGGGCTACAACACCATTAACTTCTTCTCTCCCGATGCGCGTTATGCCGTGGAAGATCCAGTTACGGAATTTAAAACCATGGTGAGAGAGCTACATAAAGCGGGAATTGAAGTGGTATTGGATGTGGTATTTAACCACACCGCGGAAGGCGGCGTGGGCGGTCCCGTTATCTCATTCCGTGGTATCGACAACCGCAATTTCTACCTGTTTGAGAAGCACGACGGTGTCACCGACTACGGACGCAGTGTCAACAATACTGGTTGTGGCAATAGCGTTAACTTTGATGATCCCCAGACACTAAAAATGGTGCTGGATTCTTTGCGTTATTGGGCGACAGAGATGCAGGTTGATGGCTTCCGCTTTGATTTAGCGGTGAGTTTGGCTAGAGAGCGTGGCCAATACCAACGTTGTTCCGCATTTTTTAAGGCCGTTTATCAGGATCCCGTATTGCGAAAATGTGTGTTGATTGCAGAGCCATGGGATATAGGTGAGGGGGGATACCAGTTAGGGCAGTTCCCTGAGCCCTGGTTGGAGTGCAATGACAGATACAGAGACACATTGCGCGCATTTTGGCGAGGTGATGCTGGATATATTGGTGATTTTGCTACGCGTGTAGCCGGCTCCAGAGATATCTTTTGCAAAGGCCATCGACCAATCGCAGCGTCGGTGAACTTCATTACCTACCATGACGGCTTTACGCTCGAAGATATGGTTTCTTATTCAGAGCGACACAACCTGGCCAATGGCGAAAACAACCGAGATGGGCACAGTCACAATCTGTCCTGTAACCACGGTGTTGAAGGGCCAACGGACAAAGCCGAGGTGATAGCCATCCGTGAGCAGCATAAACGCAATTTGCTAGCGTCTCTGCTGTTGAGCGTTGGTACACCTCATCTGCTGGCGGGAGATGAGATCGCCAGGACACAGCAGGGCAACAATAATGCTTACTGTCAGGATAATGGTATTAACTGGCTGGACTGGCGACTTGTCGATGAACAGTCGAACCTTCTGCGTTATACCCGCAAGCTGATCCAACTGAGAAAGTCGCTCCCCATTATCACCGCGCTTAACCTCCATGATGACCACTACCATCATGACAGCTATGGGCATGAGCTGCACTGGCATAAACCAGAAGGGGGGATGCTGCAGGAAGCTGACTGGCATGATCACGCCAATTGTGTCCTCGGTTTGGAGGTGTTTGACCATGGCCACACCCACCATCCAGATACACAGCGGATCTTCCTGATGTTTAATGGTAGCCAGTATCCAATCAGCTTCTTGCTTATTGAGTTGCCTCAAGGCCAATGCTGGCACCGGTTACTTGATACCGCGGTTGATGATGGCCTGGCGAAAAACCGTCGTATCCGTACCCAGCGCTATCTTTTACAGCCACACTCTATCGCATTGTTAGAAAGGAGATTTATCAATGCGGGGTGACGCTATATAATCGCGGCCTGCGGTAAATCAAGAACGCTAACGAGGAATCTGTTAATGAGCGAACAACAACCACTTTGCGATATCGGCTTCATTGGCCTAGGTGTGATGGGTAAAAACCTGGTGCTTAACCTGGCTGATAATGGCTACAAAGTGGCTGCATTTGACCTGGATGTCGATAAGGTCAACGCGGTTATCGCTGCTGATCAGGAGGAGCAGGCAGAAGGCGCTGCTGCGCGCATCTTTGGCTGCAGTCAGATTAGCGATCTTGTCACCATGGTGAAGAAGCCTAACCTTTACATCTTATCTGTGCCTGCTGGTGATCCGGTAGATAAAGTTTGCGCAGCCCTGATGGAAGCAGGCATTGGACCAAAAGATGTTGTTATCGATACGGGCAACAGTCTGTGGACTGATACCGTGCGCCGTGAAGCCGGTTACCGCGGCAAATTCGTCTTCTTCAGTACTGCCGTGTCAGGTGGGGAAGTTGGTGCACGTTTCGGACCCTCATTGATGCCTAGTGGTGACCAGTCTGCTTGGGATGTGATTGAGCCGGTGCTGGCTGCGATTTCTGCCAAGGTTGACCCGGAAACTGGGCTACCAATCGAGCGCACTAAGCCCGGAGAGGTTGTTAATGAAGGCGAGCCTTGTACCACCTACATAGGTCCAGCAGGTGCGGGGCACTACGTTAAGATGGTACACAATGGTATCGAATATGCTGATATGCAGCTTATTTGTGAGGCTTATCATCTGCTGCGTGATGCGGTAGGCATGTCCGCAAAAGAGATTGGCCAAATTTTCCAGCAATGGAACCAGGGTGTTCTCAATAGTTACCTGATGGAAATCAGCGCCGAAGTATTGTTGCAGGATGATCCTGAGACAGGTAAGCCTTTGGTTGAGATGATTCTTGATAAAGCGGGCCAGAAAGGCACTGGCTTGTGGACTGCGGTGAGTAGTCTTGAAGCCGGTACACCCGCGCCAACGATTACCCAGGCGGTATTTGCGAGAGCATTAAGCACATTGAAGAGTGAGCGTGTAGAAGCAGCAAAAGTTTTGACCGGTCCGGCGCTCGAAACGGTGGCCGCAGACGAGCGTGAAGCTTTTATCGAGTCACTGCATGATGCGCTCTACTGCTCAAAGATCTGCGCATATGCTCAGGGCTTTGCTCTGATGGCGTCAGCGTCTAAACAGCATGGTTGGGCGTTGGATTTTGCTGCCATTGCTAAGATATGGCGTGCTGGCTGTATTATTCGAGCAGTCTTCCTGCAGTCCATCACTCAGGCATATTTGGCGAAACCTGACCTGGCGAACCTGATGCTGGATCCATTCTTCCAAGCACAATTGCTGGACAAACAGGCCAACTGGCGAAAGGCTGTCGCGAAAGCAACCCTGCTGGGTATTCCATGTCCGGCATTCAGCTCATCAATTAACTACTTTGATTCATACCGAACTGAGGTACTACCCGCTAACTTGTTGCAGGGGCAGCGCGATTTCTTTGGCGCACATACCTTTGAGCGGACTGATAAACCTGCGGGTGAGAAGTATCACCTCAATTGGTCATCATCGGATCGCGATCTGACCAAGGTTTAAGCGAGTTTGTGTTGAAACAAGGGCTGGGGTCTAAACTCTGGCCCTTTTTATTGGCGTGGATAGCACTAACGGCTAACATTCTGCTGAGAAGTAATACCGATCCGCATATCTTTATGCGGATCGGTATAGAGGGCCGTGAATATGAAAATTTGGGATGTTAATCCTGGCTACTTAAGCCGCCAACTGCTGCTTGCAGAACACACTGAGCTTCATTCCATTCACCAATTGATCGAAACTCAACTAGATGGCGTTAATCAAATGAAACCGTCATTGTTGCGCTGGATATACCATCCGGCGGCCTTGGCGTTGAGGCACGCTGCCGTAGTGGAAGAGATGAGGCTGCGGGGTATCGAGCACAAAACTGCGATGCCGGTGCCAACAACGGCATCCGAGTGGCCATCTCAGGAAGGTGATTGGAATGCCGCGACTCAATATGCTGAGCTGGCAGATAAGGGGCAGGAAGGGCGTATCCCTCTCCCCGTGTCACTCGAAATCCTTTGGGAACAACATGCCTATTCGGTAATGGCCAGAGATGCCAAACTGTTTAAGCGGCTGCAAATTCAGGTTGCCTCAAAAGAAATCGAGTTTGATAGTTTGGCTAACCTACTTGTGGATACATTAAGGCGCCCGTGCCATCAGCATCACTGGGATATGGTGGTTGAGGGGATGTGGGAACCGTGTAAGCAGGCAGATGAGGCAATGGATTACAGCTCCAGCTACCAACGTCCGAATCGATTGATTCGGGGGATCCAATATTTGGCTTCGGAGTACAAATGGCCCGAGCTATGGCATGCGACGGCGCTCTGTGAACTGTCCGCCGCAGTAAGAGTGAATTAATGACTAATAAAAACAAATACAAAGATAAATTAACGCCTGAGCAATATGCGGTATGTTGGGAAAAGGCCACAGAACGTCCTTTTAGCGGCGAGCTATTGCACAATAAGGAAACTGGCAGTTACCACTGCGTATGCTGCCATGCTGAATTATTCTCTTCAGAGACTAAGTTTGATGCTGGCTGTGGTTGGCCAAGTTTTTATGACGCGGCTATCGAGGGGGCGATCCTCTACGAAAAAGATCTGACCCATGGCATGGTGAGAACGGAAATCATGTGTGCGAAGTGTGGTTCACACTTGGGTCATGTGTTTGATGATGGCCCGGAACCAACCGGTCAAAGGTATTGTGTGAACTCCTTGTCGCTGACGTTTGAGCCGACATCAGATAGTTAGGGTCTGTTGACCTTTGCTGTTTGTTTTTGCAGCAATGTGTTGGCGATTTAGGCGAGGCAGAGGGTGTGAAGTTGAGTGGCCCTCAATAAATGGCCGATAACGAAGCATAAATCGCCAACAAATGCTGCCCGAAGGGTTCGTTGAAACACGTCCTGAGCTGCGTCATTCATTACTTACTTAGATCGCTAAGCTACGTAGCTCACTTCTCGCTCAAAACGTGTTTCATTCGAACAAAATCCATACACGAAAGGTCAACAGACCCTAGTTACTCTATCTTCGGTTCAGGCAGGCTGAAGGTGCCATCTTCAATACTTTGATAGACCTCTTCAGCCTTCTTATCTAGTTGCTCTCGCTGCTCGGTATTGACTCTCAGATAGCGGCTATTTGCTTCAATATCAATTGACTTCAATTCTGCAAGTTCCCCAACTTTGAGCCATAGGTAAGCCAGCTCACCTTTGCGGTGCTGAGTAAAGATAGTGGCCAACATTGTAATAATGCTTGAGTCGTAATGCGTTGGGCCTTCAGCTAGATAGAGCGCCTTATAGAGTTTGTTTACTGCTTGTTGAGGATCACTTTTTATCTTTGCACCAGCCAGGCGAAACTGCATATCGGTCCGTTCAAGCAGACCTTGATCATCCATGGCAACCAGCTTGTCGTAAGCTTCCAGACTGCCATGACGGCTCCAGTGGTAATAGAGTAAGTCTGGTGTGTTATCGCCTTCGGTTTCCTTACTTACTTGCTCAATTTGAGCCAAGGCTGCGAGGTAGCCATTAACGCGCTGTGTGGTTTGCTCTTTGTTATTGGTATGCTGTATCTGGGACGCACGTTCGATGCAGTCCCTGTAGTCTTCCAGATGCATCAACAGTTCATACTTGCCGATCCCGGTTGATTGCTTCTGCAGTTGGTAGCGTTGCTTAATCAGGTCTGCACGCTCATAACGACACCAACCGTCGCTGTTCAGGTCTGAGCAATGTTCAGGATACGCTTTGCAGATCTCTCGAACATTGCCGGGCTCTCCACATGCAACCAGGAGGGTTAGGCTAATAGCGAGAATGAACTGTTTGCGAACCATTGAAACTCCGAACTTAACGTTGACGCGGCATTATGACACAAGCCAACTAACTCTTTGTTAAGCTTTTAATTGTTAACGTGATATCGAAACTTAACTTATGTCATGGATAGTGGACTTATGTACTGTTTTTGACCTGAACCTGACTCACTAATTGTGGTCAGATCTAGGCTATCAATCTTCCATTTAGTGATATCATAGAGTTATTAAAAAAAGCGTAGACCTATTTGGTCGACTTATTGAGCAAATACAGCCTGTATTTTGTCTCGCGCCCAGTTTAAGTGCTGAAGTCAGCACGTGTTCATAGACGTCTTATCGAGGAGATGGCCGGCATGCCTGGTTTTGAGTTATTTGGCCCTGAAGAACAACAAGAAGTTAAAGAAGTAATGGAGCAGGGCTTCACCTTCCGTTACAACTTTGATGCGATGCGAAATGATCATTGGAAAGCGCGCGACATGGAACAGATGTTGTGTGAAAAGTTCGATGTGAAACATGCGCACCTGCTCTCTTCTGGTACAGCAGCGCTGCAGACCGCCTTGGCGGCGTCTGGTATTGGTGCCGGTGACGAAGTGATTGTGCCGCCATTTACTTTTGTTGCTTCTGTTGAAGCGGTTGTGATGGCTGGCGCGGTTCCTGTGTTTGCTGAAATCGACGAGACGCTGTGTATCTCTCCTGAAGGTCTCAAAGCGGCGATTACGCCTCGCACCAAAGCCGTTAACTTAGTACACATGTGTGGTTCGATGGCTAAGATGGACGAGATCCGTGCGATCTGTGAAGAATACAATATCGTACTGATGGAGGATGCCTGTCAGGCTATCGGTGGTTCATACAAAGGCAAAATGCTGGGCACCATTGGTGATGTGGGTTGTTTCTCATTCGATTCAGTGAAAACCATCACCTGCGGTGAAGGTGGTGCGGTGATCACCAACAACCCTGAAATCTATAATCACGCCCATATGTTTACTGACCATGGCCACGACCATGTAGGTAATGACCGCGGTGCTGAGAGCCACCCAATCATGGGACTTAACTTCCGTATTTCAGAAATGAATGCTGCTGTGGGTGTGGCGCAACTTCGCAAGTTAGACAAGATTGTTGAGATCCAACGTCGTAACAAGAAGCTTATTAAAGATGCTATGGCGTCAATCGAAGAAGTTTCATTCCGCGAAATCCCTGATGAAGCGGGCGATTCTGCTGGCTTCCTGAGCTTCATGTTGCCGTCGGAAACTCGCACCGTTGAGATTAACAAAAAGCTGGCTGAACACGGTGTAGATGGTTGTTTTTATTGGTACGTTAACAACTGGCACTACCTGAAGAACTGGGACCACATCAAACAGATGAAATCTGCAGCCAAGTTGCCGATTGAGCTGGTTCAGGAGCGTCCTGATTACAGCCAGGTTCAGACGCCTAAGTCTGACGATATCATGAGCCGTACTATTTCCATGCTGATCAAACTTTCCTGGAGCGAAGAAGAGATCCAGCAGCGTATTGAAAATATTAAGAAAGCCTTTGCAGCATAAGCTGATGGAGCAATAAAAGATGAGTTTCAAAAACTTCAAAGTTGTACCAAAAATGATTTTTGGCCGCGGTTCGTTCGCTCAACTGGACGAAGTGCTGGCAGAAGAGCGTAAGCGTGACGATGACTTCGTTGTTTTTCTGGTAGACGATGTACATCAGGGCAAGCCGCTGGAAGGCCGCGTGCCTTTAAAGGCACAGGATCAGCTCATTTGGGTCAACGTCGATGAAGAACCAACAACCAAACAGGTAGACAGCCTGACTGAACAGGTTCAGGCCCATGCAGGCAAGACGCCGGTAAGTGTTGTTGGCCTGGGTGGCGGGTCAACCATGGACCTGGCCAAAGCGGTATCCCTGATGCTTACCAACCCTGGCGGTTCAGCCATGTATCAGGGCTGGGATTTGATTAAGAATCCTGCTGTTCACCACATTGGAATTCCAACACTGTCTGGTACCGGTGCAGAGGCTTCTCGTACCGCAGTTCTCTGCGGCCCAGAGCGCAAGCTGGGTCTCAACTCCGACTACACGGTGTTCGACCAGATCATTATGGATCCTGAGCTGATCAAAGATGTACCTACCGACCAATGGTTCTATACCGGTATGGATTGTTACATCCACTGCATCGAATCTCTGGAAGGAACTTACCTGAACGAGTTCTCTAAAGCTTACGGCGAGAAATCATTAGACCTTTGTCGTGAAGTTTATATTGATGACCACCCTGAAAAAGACGACAAGTTGATGATGGCGTCCTTTATGGGTGGTATGTCTATCGCCTACAGTCAGGTAGGTGCGTGTCATGCGCTTTCTTACGGCCTTTCCTACGTATTGGGCTACCATCATGGTATTGGCAACTGTATTGCCTTTGATGTGCTGGAAGAGTTCTACCCTGAGGGTGTGAAAGAATTCCGTCAGATGATGGACAAGCACAACATTACGTTGCCAAAAGGTATCTGTAAGGACCTGCCAGATGAAACCATTGCTAAGATGGTGAAAGTAGCTAAGAGCTTAGGTCCACTGTGGCACAACGTATATGGCGACGGTTGGGAAGATAAAGTGACTGATGAGTTACTGACAGGACTTTATCGTCGTATCTAACCTTTAAGCGTGCGATTTGAGCCACTTCATGCCGAATGAAGTGGCTCTATTTATATCAGGTGTATGAAAATGAGTGTGACTGTATTGATCCCTGCGCGTTATGGCTCCAGCCGTTTTCCTGGCAAGCCATTGGCGATGATCCACCATAAACCAATGATCCAGCACGTTTACGAACGGGCCCGTCAGGCTAAGCTGGTTGATGAGGTTTATGTGGCGACTGACGACGAGCTTATCCGTGATACCGTGGAAGGGTTTGGTGGCAAAGTGGTAATGACCAGTGCTGAAGCTGCCTCGGGCACCGACAGAATTGACGATGCGGCTGACCGTTTGGGTTTGGCTAAAACGGATCTCATTATTAATGTGCAAGGTGATCAGCCGTTGATTGATCCCGCGTCCATTGATCAGGTGGTGTCGCTGTTTAAAGATGCCCCCGGTGAGTTTGAAATGGCAACGCTCGCTTATCGTATTACCAATGAAGCTGAGCTTGACGATCCCATGCACGTAAAAATGGTGTTTGATCGTAATTTCAATGCGCTTTATTTCTCACGCTCCCGCATACCGTTTAACCGAGATGGCGAGGAAGACTATCCCGTCTATAAACACTTAGGCGTGTATGGTTACACCCGCCGTTTTGTGGGCGCATTCGGCAAGTGGCCTGTTACTGAGCTTGAAAACCTGGAAAAACTTGAGCAGCTAAGAGCGCTGGAGTTTGGGGAGAAAATTAAGGTTGCAGTCACTACCTCTGATTCACCAGAAGTCGATACGCTCGAGGATATTCGCAAGTGTGAAGATGCGCTTCAGGGGCAGCCATACTAAGCTTCTACTGACCCGAACAGTAAAAAAGCCGAGCATAAATGCTCGGCTTTTTTAGTCCCTGCAGACGGGGTTATAGAGTAGGGCGGTGAATCGCCTTATCCACCCCAGGTGTCACGCAGTGCAACGGTGCGATTGAATACCAGGCTGTCAGCGCTGGAATCGACACTATCCGCACAGAAGTATCCTTCGCGTTCGAACTGATACGCTTTTTCAGCTTCTGCAGAAGCCAGTGAAGGCTCAACAAAGCCTTTCTTGATCACCAAAGATTCTGGATTCAGAACCGAGTGAAAGTCTTCCGCGGCGCCCGGATTTGCTTCGGTGAAAAGACGATCATAGATACGGAATTCAGCAGGCTTGGAGTGCGTTGCTGAAACCCAGTGGATCACACCTTTTACCTTGCGGCCATCTGCTGGGTTCTTGCCCAGTGTTTCAGGGTCGTAACTGCAACGGATCTCAGTGATCTCGCCATCGGCATCTTTAATTACTTCGTCTGCTCGAACGACATAGGCATTGCGCAGGCGAACCTCTTTGCCCAGTACCAAACGCTTGTACTTCTTGTTTGCTTCCTCGCGGAAGTCAGCACGGTCGATATAGATTTCACGCGTAAACGGAAGCTCACGTTCACCCATAGACTCATCTTTAGGGTGCGCAGGCGCTTTCAGAAGCTCCTGATGACCTTCGTCCAGATTAGTGATAACCAGTTTAACCGGGTCGATGACGGCCATAGCGCGCGGCGCATTGTGCTCCAGATCTTCACGGATCACTGCTTCCAGCATGCCGATTTCGACCATGTTCTCCTGCTTGGTCACGCCAATGCGCTTACAGAACTCACGGATGGATGCTGGGGTGTAGCCACGACGACGCAAACCGGCGATGGTAGGCATGCGTGGGTCATTCCAACCTGACACCAAACCCTCTGTCACCAGGGAGTTCAGCTTACGCTTGGACATTACTGTGTATTCCAGATTCAGGCGAGAGAACTCGTACTGACGAGGCTGGCAGTCGATAGTGATGTTATCCAGCACCCAATCATACAGCTGACGGTTATCCTGGAATTCCAGTGTACATAGCGAGTGAGTGATCCCCTCAAGCGCATCAGAGATACAGTGAGTGAAATCGTACATCGGATAGATGCACCACTTATCACCTGTCTGGTGGTGATGAGCGAATTTAACCCGGTAGATTACTGGATCGCGCATGCACATAACGGGCGATGACATGTCGATTTTTGCGCGCAGGCAGCAGCTGCCTTCGGCCATCTCGCCATTTTTCATTTGCTCGAACAGCGCGAGATTTTCTTCAACTGGCGTGTCTCGATATGGGCTGTTTTTCCCAGGCTCTTTAAGCGTGCCTCGATATTCGCGGATCTCGTCAGGTGAGAGCTTGTCGACGTACGCCAGACCTTTTTTGATCAGTTCTACAGCGTAATCATACAGCGTGTCGAAGTAGTTCGAGGAGTAACAAACGTCACCATCCCACGTAAAGCCAAGCCAGTTAACGTCTTGCTTGATTGAGTTTACGTAGTCGATATCTTCTCTTTCTGGATTGGTATCGTCAAAGCGCAAGTTACATTGGCCTTGGTAGTCCAATGCAATTCCAAAGTTCAGGCAGATCGACTTTGCGTGGCCGATGTGAAGGTAGCCATTAGGCTCTGGTGGAAAACGCGTGTGAACCGAAGTGTGCTTTCCTTCTGCCAGATCTTTATCGATGATCTGACGAATAAAGTTGCTCGGTGTGGGCGTGACGGTAGCCGCCTCAGACATGAAAAAACCTCTACGAGTCAAACAGACAATAATTCGAGGCTATGATCCATGATTGTAGGGCTTAACTCAATACAATTAGTGCGGGAAACGGGTGTTTTAATGTGTAAAGGGTGTGAGGCAGTCGATATGCCTCACACCTTTCAGATTTAAGACTGTTCAACGTCCAGTGTTTTCACCAACTCAGGTTTAATCACTGTGGTTTCTGCCTTAATCGGGCTTAACAGCTCGGTTTTTGCCTGGAACATGCGTTTACCTTCCGCAACCTGCGCTTTTCTAGCCCGTTCATACCAACCATCGCGCATCACGTGCAGCAATGGGGCGTGCAGACGCTGAGATTTACGCTTGGCTTCGTACTCGACGTTAATTTCGCGCAGAGCCTGGTCAAATGCCTCGATAAACTGGATTAGAGCGTCATCGTCATAATGACCGACAGGCTCCAATCGCAAAAGATAACGACTCTCTTCGGTGTAAGCTTCTGCCTTAAAGTGATCTGCCAGTACACCGCTGGCTACGCTGGCTTTCTGAATGGCATCAATCACCTGGTTCACACTCAGTTTTTCACCGGTGATATTAGTCATGCCACGTCCTTTGCGCAGGAAGCGGATTTTCGGCGAGCTCTTGTAGAAGCCCTCGACAGTTATGACATCATTAATGTCGTAGCGGTACAGACCGCCCGTCGTCGTGAGGAAGATGTAGTACTCGCCGCCGGTTTTCAGTTTTTCTATGGTCAGGAAGTTCCATTGGCTGGGATCATTGGGCGCGTTAAGCACATCGTCAGCCTGCACAAACTCGTAAAAATTTACATCCAGGGCGAGGGGACCGGCGCAACCTTTATCCGATAGGGGCACCGAACAGCGCGCTTCGCTCGAAAGAAAGCCCCAATCGCGTACCTGTTTCGGACTGTTGCCGTCAGGGTCAAACCATGCCGGGAACTTCTCTAGATAATGACCAACCGTGCCGCCTTTCCAGCAACCAATGAGCGCCAGCTCTGGCCAATAGTCGCCGGGCAGTAAACGGCCGTCTCGTTTGTTTTGCTGCTTCTGCAAAAAGTCTGCACGTGCAGGGTCTGGCGACAGGCCGCTCTCTAGTGCCTGACGTAATTCAGGTTCGATACTGAACCTTGTACTAAGCGTACCCTGGCGAATATCTTCAATCAGAGGAGTGCCGTATTCATCGGCTTTCTCACACATCTTGAGAATGGAAGAGGGGTTGGCAGTGGCGAGCAAAGAAACTTTTTCCGACAGGGCAAACCGCATCAATGCATAGTATTTTGCTTCGTAATCCTCAATCTCAAACACTTCATATGGGATGGCATAGATTTTCTGCACTATACTCGGCATCTGTTTGTAGATATGACCCGAAGTGGAGCCATAGCTCAAACCAGACTCTGTATAGCCTTCTACAGCAGGGGATACCAATGAAACGATTTTGCCTTTATACAGATTTGGGTGAGCGCGTTTTGCATGATACATCCACGCTCGCATCATGTCTGACGAAGCATTTCGCTGGCAGCTGGGAGTGACGGGAATAAACTTGGCCTTACCCGTCGTGCCGCTGGTTTGGGCAAACATCACCGGCTGTTCTGCGGTGAGAATATTGCTTTCTCCCGCCGTCATTCGCTCGATTTCAGGCCGAATGTCTTCGTAGCTGACTAAGGGCGCGGCGGCTTGATAATCTTCAATGGTTTTTATATTGGCAAAGCCATAACGTTTGCCGTATTCGGTATCAGCGTTTTGTTTAATGATTCTGAGCAGCAGGGCACGCTGGGTATCTAATCCGCCGATGGCGGTTTTGCTGAATCGGCTGGCAGAGATCTTAGCTAGAAAATGAATGATGTATCCGATCATAGTGTTACGTCTCCTTCAAACTCGATTATTCCGCATACTTCTGCCAGTTTGATGTATCTGGTGAAATACCGAAGCCAGGGTTTTCCGAAAGGTTTGCGATGCCGCCCGGTCCCAATTGCACCACGGGGCTAAAGGGGTCACCTTCCAGCAATAAAGTGCCGAAACAGCCCTCACGCCATTTCAGGGCGGGCGTTAAATTGGCCAGTGTTAAACCTGCGGAGCTAAGCAAACTGGTCTCACCTACCTGAGCGCCGAGTTGGCAACCAATACCATGCTCTGCTGCCAGTTTAGTCAGCGCAATACTGTTGGTGAGACCACCACATTTTGAGATGCGAATATTGAACAGGTCGCAGGCTTTCTGTTCTATAAGCTGGTGAGCGTCAGCTCGACTGCAGATAGACTCATCCACCATCACTGGCGTAATTTTCGCCGCAGTGAGTTGAGTGAGGCCTGGCAGGTCTTCAGAAGCCAAGGGTTGCTCGATCGAGGCCAATTCAAAAGGTGTTAACGTGGAAAGTTGCGATTCTGCTTCGTCAGCATCAGCCCAAGCCGCATTAGCATCGCCTCTAAGTGAAACTTCGGTACCTAGCACCTCTCTGACTGCGGTCAGAATTTTTTGGTTATGTTCAAGATCTGAGACCAACTTGACCTTGCACATCTTGATACCAAACTTTTTCACCATGTGAGCATTGGCGACAACGTTTTCTATTTTTTCACTGGCAATGACGGCGCTATACAACTGGGGCTTAAAATGTTGGTCGGTAAATAGCCGTAATACAGGTGTCTGTTTGCTTCGGGCAAACAAATCCAGAAGTGCGAGTTCCAATGCGCAAAATGCTGCATGCTGATCCCGGGGAAGTTGCTGCAGAGCCTCTTCGACCCAACGCTGGAGTTCGCCAAAACTATGGAACTCAGCGCCTTCAATTTTGCTGAACCAGTGCTGTGTTAGTGCCTTGATAACCGAATCTACGCTTTCACCGCTGACATATTCACGGGGGCAAGACTCGCCAAACCCTTTGTGGCCTTGATCATCTTCAAGCGTGACTATGACATTCCGAGCGGTAGAGCGTGAAGCAAGGGCATGCTGCACTTCGTAGTTCATGGGGATGGAAACGATAGAAACCGAGGCCTGCTTAATTCGCATTGCGCTCTCCTTGTTGAATCAACCATTGGCCGATTAGACGGCTAAGTTGGTCCGGGGTTTCAAACTGCAGTGAGTGAATTTGATCTGGATAGTCTGTTTGGTCAATATTTGAGCGTGAACGGCGCAAAAGTGACACGATCCCATCGTTATCAACGATTTCATCATGCTCAGCCAGGTGAAGTGAAATGGGTAAATCGAAGCTTTCGATGCCCTTATTTATAGCCTTATCTATTCTATTCGTTGCCCAAAGGAAGCTTGCGCTGGCGGTAGTATTGCGCAATGAGTCGTTGCGGATAAAACTCAAAAAGAGTGGGTCATCGGTAAACATGGGTGCCTGAATAGGTACTGGAAATGCCGCTTCAGAACAGAGTAAGGCGCAGAAACCTATGCCGAGTTTTTGCCATAACGAGTAATCGACCTTGGCAACTAAACCTGGGGTTATCAGTATAACGCCGTCAATTTTTTCTGGATATTGCATGCTGTAATGCATAGCCAGTTTTCCACCCCAAGAAAGCCCAATCAGATATCGCTTCTTGTAGTTGGGCGTAACCTGGTCAATTAACTGATTCAGATCCTCTGTTAACTGATCTGCAGAATCTGCATGGCCGGGTTCTAATCCCATTTCTGCGCGATTTGTGCCACTGCCTCGGCGGTCGGGTAGGTAGACGTCGTACCCTTGACCAGCCAACCGTGAAGCAACCAAATGAAACCAGCCACTATGGCTTTCTATGCCGTGCAGGTAGATAAGCGCGATATCAGATTCTGTTGCGGCAAGATGGGAAAAATAGTTGAGCGGTTGTTGTCCTTCTCCCTGGAACTGTTGCGGCTGCCTTTGTTGTAACCATTGCTGCAGCTCCAATTCCAACTGTTTGCTCGAAGTTTGATCGGCAGATGCCACACTGGCTGCGCCTGAAAGAAAAACAACAATAAAACAGGTGGCAAGACACCGCAGACTAAGCATCTTCAGTTTCCTCGGGTTCGTGTTTTAGCAATGGCTCTGCATATTGCGACCACCAGCCAAAAGCGTCAGTTTGTTGCCACGGGTAGAGTGCTTGAAGTCGATCTAGTTCCTCTAAAATCTCGAAAACGTCACGAGGGCGCTGTTCAGGTTGCTTGCTGATACATCGCATGACTAAAGAGGCCAATCGCGCTTCGATAGGGGCGGACACAGCATCAGAAATAGGTACAGGCGACTCCTTCAACGCTGATAGCGCGATCTGTAGTGCATTTGTGCCTGTGAACAGGTCTTTGCCACTGAGCATGTTGTACGCTACTGCACCTAGGGCATAGATATCTGTTCGGGCGTCACACAGACTCGGATTCTGTAGTCGCTCCGGTGCAATGTAAGCAGGCGTTCCAGCAATGGATTGGGTTTGCGTCAGTTGGGTAGATTCAGGATCTGAGATATCTTTGACCAAGCCAAAATCAAGTACTTTGACATGATCGTAAATACCACCCTGGTTACACAACATGATATTGGGCGGCTTGATATCTCGATGAATCAGGCCGCGGCTATGTGCTTCCGCCAGGGACCCGCACACTTGTCGCAGAATATGGATGACTCTGGCCTGAGGCATGGGGCCAAATTGCTCAATGTAGTCGCCGAGGTTAAACCCGCGAATAAACTCCATGGCATAGTAAAAAGTCCCATCAGGGCTCAGACCATAGTCATACACCTGGATTGTGTTAGGGTGACTGAGCAGTGCCGTTTGCTGTACTTCCAGTTCGAAGCGGTCGATGATCTCTTCTGTCAGCATGCTTTTCTTCAGCACTTTCAATGCCGTTGGACGCCGGAGCAATGCATGTTTGGCGCGATAAACTGTACCTATGCCTCCTTCACCTATCTTTTCTTTCAGTCGATATTGCCCCAGTTGCTCAAATGCGTTGACCTGGTCATCTAGTCGTCGCATTCGTACCTGATAAATCACCATGGCGACACCGCTGAACGCCAGCAGGGCAAACATTAGTATTTCGGTGTAGAGCAGGGGAGAGATAAGGTCCAGCATTTCTGAACGGTTAACTTCGACAGCAAAGCCTATTTGTAGCTCAGGAACCCAGAACCATACGCCCATAACTTCTTCGTTACGATAACTGCGATAACCGTCAAAATTGCTGCCACTGCCCAAGGTCAGGGCGCGCTGAATAGGAAGTACTGGTAACCCTTCTTTGCTGGAGGGATCTGTAAGGCGCACATTAAGTACCGTACTCTTTCGCTCAGAATCAATGAGAAGACCCGCGCGCTTAACATCGTTCAAGAGTGGGCTTTCAGAAATCATCATCCCTTCTGCATTGAAGTAATACATCTCAATGCGCTCATCACTTCGATACAGTTCAGTAATAAGGTTAAATTCGAGCGATGCGTTCAATAGTTCAACCAGATAGAAATCCTGGGGTAGTGCATCCACTTCAATACGCGTGGCGATCAGCATGACGGGGGGAAGTTTGGTATCTGGCACCAGTCGGTCGGCAAACATCACGCTACTCAACCTGACATTTCGCTCGACAACGCTCTCAATCAGTCGAATATTTGCTCTGGATAGCATTGAACCCAGGGCATGCTGTTTAGTCGAGGCAATGATCTCTCCAGCCTGATTCAAGATCATAAAGCCCATCGAGTCTGAAGAGGATAGGCCTTGTTCGACTTCGAGGCTAAGCTCGTCCTGGATCTTGCGCATCTGTTCTGACGAGGCCGACTGATAACGCTTGAGCAGGGTATGAACCTGATGTCGGGTCGCCACACTATCAGCCAGGCCCATTTCAGTTTTTGCCCAAAACTGGACTGCAGCGACTTGGGAATCTAATTGTTGCTGGATTTTTGCCGCGAAAAGGTCTTCGGCGGCTTCAATAATGTGAAACCTCAGGAATACGCCCAGTGCAATCAGTATCAGGCTGGTGATGGCGACGTGCCGATACACAGCCATGCGCCGGGGACGGCGATAGTGAGTGTTATCTATCTTCGCGTAGGTGCGAACGAGTCTTTGTTGTAGTTGTTTTGGAAGTGGTGATTTCGCCAAGCCATTTTCCCTATTAAAAATAGAAAGTTAGCTAACAAAATCAGAGTGTAGCCGAAAGTCTGAACGAATGTGTGACTTTCGGCTTGATATGGATAGGTATTACTTATCTTTGTTACAGCAGTCTTCTTTGGTGCAATGACCGTAGAGGTAGAGGCTGTGAGCTGCCAGGTCGATGTTGTTCGCTTTGGCGATTTCACTCTGACGCTTCTCAATGGTGTCATCAACAAATTCAACCACAGCACCGCAGTCTAAACATACCAAGTGATCGTGGTGATGGCTTGTGGCGAGTTCGAAAACCGATTTGCCGCCTTCGAAATGGTGACGGGTAACAATACCGGCATCATCAAATTGGTTAAGCACCCGGTAGACGGTAGCCAGACCGATCTCTTCACCGTGGTCGATGAGTTTTTTGTAGAGATCTTCTGCACTGACGTGCTGGTTGCCTGGTTGCTGTAGTAACTCAAGAATTTTTACGCGTGGCAAAGTGACTTTCAGGCCAGCTTTCTTGAGCGCTTGATTTTCATCCGTCATCCGATTTCCCGTTTTACTTTGCGCTTTTATGGGGCTTTTTGTTTGTCCAATTATAGGGTTATCGGCACCAAAATAAACCACAAATCGGAATACTTGAGTAGTTAACCTTGAATTGTGACCCAAGCTTGTACTAATGTTTGGTGGTCAGACCAGTAGAGGGTGAATATGCGCGCAGTTTTTGAGCGACCACGACTATTAAGGCGAATCTTAAATTTGTGGCCGCCGTTTTTGTTTACCGGGATCCGGATAGAGCATCTCAGTGAGGATTATTTGAAGTGTCGTGTTGGATTGCGATTAAGGCCTTGGAATCGTAACGCCAATGGTACTCACTTTGGCGGCAGTTTATTCGCCATGTCCGATCCTATTTATCCCTTGATGCTGATGGGTGTATTGGGCCACCGATACCTTATTTGCGACCGAGCCGCGGATATCAACTTCCTTAAACCGGGGAAGGGGCGGGTTTACGCGGAGTTTGAACTGACGAACCAACGCATAGATGAAATCCGCAATGCCACTGCAGGTGGAGAGAAGTATCTGCCAGAATTTATTATCAACGTGGTGGATGAAGAGGGCGATATCGTTGCTACTCTCAGGCGTACCGTATATGTCCGCCATAAGCCATGGGCGCGCAAAGACCCATTAAAAAAGGCCGCATAAGCGGCCTTTTAACTATTAACTCGTACTTTTAAGCAAAGCTGTCCAGGGACATCTCTTCGCGAATCTGGTTGCACCAGGCTTCCACACGCTCTTTGGTCAGCTCCGGTTGGCGATCTTCATCGATACCCAAGCCAACAAAATGGTTTTCATCAGCCAGTGCTTTAGAAGCTTCGAAGTCGTAACCCTCTGTGCTCCAAAGGCCTACCAGAGTTGCACCTTTAGCTTCGACTATGTCGCGGATGGTGCCCATAGCATCAAGAAAATACTCTGCATAATCTTCCTGATCGCCACAGCCAAAGATGCCAACGATTTTGTCGCTGAAGTCGATTTGCTCAAGATCAGGGAAGAAGTCATCCCAGTCACACTGGCTTTCACCGTAGTACCAGGTTGGGATGCCGAGCAGCAGGAAGTTATATTTGTCGATATCCTCAGGGGTCGCTTTTGCGATGTCATAAAGATCAGAGATCTTCTTGCCCAAGTTTTTTTGGATCATCTCTGCAACGGCTTCGGTGTTGCCTGTATCACTTCCAAAAAAGATACCTACAATCGACATGAATGTTTCCTGTTCACTAGATAAATGGATGACTCACAGCAGACTATTTTGACGCAAAGTCCCTTAGTCTGACAATGCTGCTTCTAATATAGAAGCAATTAACGCGCTGCGGTTGACTGAATGCTCTGCGCATTTTTCATCAAGTTGGTCGAGCAATGACTGATGCAGCTTTACTTCAACCCGCTTCAAACCATTCGCTTTATCGCGTTTTAACTGATTCCGCTTATTAACCTTTAATTGAACTTCTCTCGGCAGTGGGTTGGTTTTGGGTCTACCCGGTCGCTTCTGATGTTCAAAAAGGTCAATCGTCGTGCGGTCTGTATGTTCTTTTGCCATGGTTAGCTACCAATACCGCCACTTTCCATGAAAAACTGAATAACACCTTTGGCTATAAAGCCTGCGCAACCGAAGAAAAGCACCAACCAGACAATAACTCGCCCAAACTTCGGCACATCTCCTCGCTTCAACACGTCATTGATAGCAAGACCAATCAGCAGAAATATAGCGGCAAAAAACAGATTCAGGCCTATCGCTTCAATCTGTTCGAAATTTTCTGCCAGCATATTTATCTCCGGGTGGTTGCGCGGCGCGCACTATACCACAGCCGATAAGGCTGCTTCACCCCTAATTAGCTGGTTAAAAATTGACTCACCATACGGTTAAAAATGCCCGGCTTTTCGGCATGTAACCAATGGCCAGTCCCTTGAATAACCTTCGCCTTGGCATTGGGGAAGCGTAAGGCGATAGCCTCTCGGTGCTCTGTGAGAATGTATTCTGATTCGCTGCCCTTTATAAAGAGTGTGGGCGAATTGAACGGGACCGCAGCGCTGGTGGGTTTAAGAATATCCTCATAGCTATTGAGAATGCCTTGATAGTTAAACTGCCACTGGAAACCTATCTCTGTCTTGGTCAGGTTTTTTAGCAAAAACTGCCTGACGCCGAGATCCGTAAGGTGTCTGGCAAGAATTTCATCGGCTTGTTTTCGCGTTGCGACGGGTAAGGCTTCGTTTAACTCTGCAAGCCCTTTAAGCACCAGCACATGGTGGCTTTGGTATTGTACTGGCGCGATATCAGCCACAACCAGCTTATCTATCAGCTCTGGGCGTTGCATGGCGACTTCCATTGACACCTTGCCGCCCATGGAGTGACCGACAAAATGCGCTCGCTCAATGTTTAAGGCGTCAAGAGTCTCTATGATGTCGCCCGCCATATCGGTGTAGTCAGTATGTGCGATGTGAGCTGAACGACCATGGTTGATCAGGTCGACGCTCAACACGTCGAATTGCGGCTCCAGATGTCGCGCCAGCGTACCCAGGTTATCCATATTGCCAAACAAACCGTGAATCAGAACCACGGTGGGGCCATGACCTCTGCGCTGAAAATGTAATTGCATACCAGACTCCACAATAACGATAGGCGCAGAGTTTGCCTTGTGAACCGGGCGTGGGCAAGGCTTGGGCCAACTACTTAATTAGCGAAGTAGGAATTTAAACCTCGCCATGTATAATTAGGCCCATTTTGTGCCAGCGCATAGTGAAGCGGTGACAGACAAAATGAAGACAATTGAAGTAGATGAAGACCTTTATCAGTTTATAGCCAGCAAGACGGAGCGGATTGGCGAGAGTGCCTCTGATATCCTCCGTCGATTGATTGGCTTTGAACAACAGAACAATAATGAAGCGCAGACTGAAATAGTTGAGTCTGAGCCTACGCCTCCCATTCCTGAAACTAACTCTGAATTCGAATTCGACAGCCAGGCAGTTGCCAAGCAAAAAGGCGCTGTGGGCCGTTTCGTCTATATTCTTTCATTACTCCATCAATACTCGCCGGATAAGTTTGCTGCGGTATTGAACATTAAAGGTCGCAACCGAGTGTATTTTGCTACCAGCAAAGCGACTCTGTTAGCGGCAGGAAGCAGCACGGCACCGAGGCAAATACCCGATTCTCCTTACTGGGTGATTACCAATACCAATACAGGCAAGAAGCGAGAAATGCTTAAGCGTGCGATGGCGGTATTGGAGCTTGATGAAAGTTTGGTAGACCAGATGTTACAAACCTTGCCTTCGTCATCCGGCAAGAAAGTAAAGAAATAGATTTCTCATTTAATCATCGTAGATAAAAGTAGGGTAGGTAATACCTATGGCGTTACATCCACAAGCTGGCAAACCTGCTGGCGCAGAGCAGATGTGCAACATCCCAAGATTAATGGCTGCCTATTATCAATATCAGCCTGATCCGTCAGAGCCTTCTCAGCAAGTGAGCTTCGGTACCTCTGGTCACCGTGGTTCTTCTTTGAAGAAGTCATTCAATGAAGCACATATCCTGGCGATCGCCCAGGCGCTGGTTGAGTACCGTGCAGAGCAGGGCACAACGGGCCCCATGTTCGTAGGCTTCGATACCCATGCATTGTCTGAAGCTGCATTTGGTTCTGCTTTGCAGGTACTGATTGCTAATGGCATCGAAGTGCGTTTTCAAGAAGGTCTGGGCTACACGCCAACACCTGTGATTTCTCACGCCATCCTCAGCTACAACAAAGAACGTACTGAAGGCTTGGCTGACGGTGTTGTGATCACACCGAGTCATAACCCACCTGAAGATGGTGGGTTCAAATACAATCCGCCTAATGGTGGCCCGGCTGATGGCACGGCGACTGCGATTGTGCAGTCTCGAGCAAACCAAATCCTAGCGGCTAACCTCGAAGGCGTTAAATTGGTGACCACAGAGCAGGCAATGGCGTCTGACCTGGCCGTCGCTTATGACTACATCACGCCTTATGTTGATGACCTGGGTAATGTCATCGATATGGAAGCGATCAAGAAAGCGGGCATCAAGTTGGGTGTAGACCCTATGGGTGGTTCCGGCATCGCATTCTGGCCAGCAATTAAGGCCAAGTACGGTATCGATATTGAAGTTGTGAATGAACGCGTTGACCCTGCATTCTCATTCATGACCCTCGACAAAGATGGCAAGATCCGTATGGACTGTTCAAGTCCTTATGCGATGGCCAGCCTGATCGACCTCAAAGACCGCTTTGACGTTGCCGTCAGTAATGACCCGGACAATGACCGTCACGGCATTGTGACCAAAAGCGTCGGCCTGATGAACCCTAACCATTACTTAGCTGTGGCTATTGAATACCTGTTCACCCACCGCAAAGGTTGGGGTGACGACATGGCTATCGGTAAAACCCTGGTATCCAGCTCTATGATCGACCGCGTGGCGGAAAGCCTCGGCCGCAAAATGAGCGAAGTGCCTGTCGGCTTTAAATGGTTTGTAGATGGCCTGTTCGACGGTAGCTTCGGCTTTGGTGGCGAAGAAAGCGCTGGTGCGTCTTTCCAGCGTTTCGACGGCTCTGTTTGGAGTACCGATAAGGATGGCATCATCCTGGCGCTGCTGGCAGCTGAGATCACTGCTGTGACAGGTAAAGATCCTGGTGAGTTATATCAGGTTCTGGAGTCTAAGTTCGGTAGCCCTGTTTATGAGCGCCTTGATGCGCCAGCAAACCACGAACAGAAAAAAGTACTTTCGAACCTCACCCCAGATATGGTTGAAGCTGACACACTGGCAGGTGAGCCAATTGTTGCTAAGCTGACTCATGCTCAGGGTAACGGTGCAGCGATCGGCGGCCTGAAAGTCGTCACTGAAAATGGCTGGTTTGCAGCGCGCCCATCTGGCACAGAAGAGATCTACAAGATCTACACTGAGAGCTTTATCGGCGCTGAACACATTAAGCAGATCCAGGAAGAAGCAAAAGAGATTGTTGCGGCAGCTTTCGCGAAAGCTGGCTGCTAATGGTTGCTTTTTGTACAGATTTCACTGTTTTATTGAAAAATGTTGAAAACCCATTACAGTAAAGCCGCGAAAAATCAGACTTGGATCAAATAACCAAGGCGAGTCACCCGATAGGATTTGGCTCGCTTGAAATTTTACAACAGACTGTTTGCTCGATTTTTAATCGGTAGACAAAAGTATGTCCCGTCACAACTAAACGAAGGACAGTAACAACATGGCAACCAAGAAAACTACTCGTAGTGCAAAGAAAGCAGCTCCGGCTTCGCGTTTCTCTTTGACCACGGCAGAATTCAAGGAAAGCATCCTGAAGCATCTGCACTCAACTCTGGGCACAGATGAAAACAAGGCAAGTAACCGCGCGTGGGCTGAAGCTACTGCAGCTGCAGCTAACGATTTCGTTTACGAGCGTCTCCGTCAAACTCAAAAAGCTCACTTTGAAGCTGATACTCGCGCAGTACACTATCTGTCTGCGGAGTTCCTGATGGGTCGTTTGCTTTCTAACAACCTTCACAACCTCGGCGTGTTTGAAGCTGCTGCTGATGCACTGAAAGAGCTTGGTCATGACATCTCTGTCATCCTGGATGAAGAGCCTGATATGGCTCTGGGTAACGGTGGTCTGGGTCGCTTGGCGGCTTGTTTCATCGATTCACTGGCAACATTGAACTACCCAGCTATCGGCTACGGTATCCATTACGAGCACGGCCTGTTCCGTCAGGAATTCCGTGACAACCGTCAGATCGAGCGCCCTGATGAGTGGCGTGAGTACGGCAGCCCATTCGAAATCTGCCGTCCAGAATCTATCCAAGAAGTTCCTCTGTTCGGTTACGTTGAAACTGTATTCGACGAAACTGGTAACATGAAGAAGAAATGGCACCCAGGACGCGTTATCAAAGGTGTTCCATGGGATGTTCCAATCGTAGGTTTCGGTGCTGAAACCGTAAACATCCTGCGTCTGTGGGAATCACGTGCATCTGACTTCTTCAACTGGGATGTATTCAACGCGGGTGGTTATGTTGACTCACAAGCTGAGAATGCAGAAGCTGAAGCAGTTTCTAAAGTTCTTTACCCGAACGACGAAACTGAAGCTGGTAAGCAGCTGCGTCTGATCCAGCAGTACTTCTTCTGTGCATGTTCACTGAAAGATATCGTTCGTCGTTATCGTCGTGCACACGGCGACGACTGGAGCAAGTTCGCTGACCAGAACGTTATGCAGCTGAACGATACTCACCCAGCGGTTGCTATCCCTGAATTCATGCGTCTGTTGGTAGACGAGTACGACATGAACTGGGATGACGCTTGGAAGATCAGCCGTAGCGCATTTGCATACACTAACCACACTCTGCTGCCAGAAGCACTGGAGAAGTGGGACGTATACCTGTTCGAGCGCGTACTGCCTCGTCACCTGGAAATCATTTACGAAATCAACCGTCGCTTCCTGAACGACGAAGTTGAAGCGAAATGGCCTGGCAACGATGAAATCAAAGCTAAGCTTTCTATCATCGAAGAAGGCGATTCTCGCAAAGTTCGCATGGGTCACCTGTCAGTAATCGGTTCATTCAAAGTGAACGGTGTTGCTCAGATCCACTCTGAACTGGTTAAGAAAGACCTGTTCCCAGAGTACGATGCGCTGTTCCCAGGCAAATTCACTAACGTAACTAACGGTATTACTCCGCGTCGTTGGTTGAAAGCGTGTAACCCACGTCTGTCTGCACTGTTGACTGAAAAAGTTGGCGAAGAATGGCCACGTGACCTCGAGTTGCTGCGTGATATCGCTAAGTACGCTGATGATCCTGCATTCCAGAAGGAATACATGGATATCAAACTGGCGAACAAAGTAGATATGGCTGCAACCATCAAAGAGCTGACTGGTGTTGAAGTTGACCCAACAGCAATCTTTGACGTACAGATCAAGCGTCTGCACGAGTACAAGCGTCAGCAAATGAACCTGCTGCACATCCTGGCTCTGTACCGCCGTCTGCTGGAAAACCCAGACTACGACATGCATCCTCGTGTTGTTATCTTCGGTTCTAAAGCTGCACCTGGTTACAAGCTGGCGAAGGACATCATCTACGGCATCAACTGTATTGCTGACAAGGTGAACAACGATCCTCGCATCAAAGGTAAGCTGAAGGTTGTATTCCTGCCTAACTACCGTGTAACTATCGCTGAAAAACTGATCCCAGCAGCTGACCTGTCTCAGCAGATCTCTCTGGCAGGTTTCGAAGCGTCAGGTACTGGTAACATGAAGCTGGCTCTGAACGGTGCTTTGACTGTTGGTACTCTTGACGGTGCAAACATCGAAATCGCTGAAGAAGCGGGTGAAGAGCACGTTTGTATCTTCGGTATGAACGTTGACGAAGCTCAGGCGTTGAAAGCTCAAGGCTACAACCCTTGGGATTACTACTACAGCAACCCAGAGCTGAAAGCGATTCTGGATTGGCTGGATACTGACTACTTCACACCTGGTAAGCCTGGTGAGTTGTCAAGCATCAAGCGCAGCCTGCTGGACGGTGGTGACCCGTACATGGCTCTGGCTGACTTCGAGTCTTACTCAGATGCGCATAAGCGTGCTGATACTCGCTTCCGCGATAAGGCTGGTTGGGCACGTTCAATGATCATCAATACAGCGACTATGGGTAAATTCAACTCAGACCGCTCTATGGAAGATTACGTACGTGACATCTGGAAGCTGACCAAGTGTCCAGTTAAGTAAGAACTCTTCTTGCTAGAAAAAAGCCACCTTCGGGTGGCTTTTTTTATGGCTGGTGCTTTGTGACAGCTGCGATGCTCTGTAATCAAATAGCATCGCGCCAGCACTTGGCATTGCCATGTGCTACTGGGACTCATTCATAAGTTAGGTAAGGGAGGGGGCCTGTGCGAGAGCGTAGCGGGCGAGTTAGACTTAGTTGCTATAGAGGTGAATTAGACAACTCTGTTTCGACCAGAAGTCTTAGCTTCGTAGAGTCTGTCGTCGGCGCGTTTTAACCAACTGTCAGCACTTTCTTCGATAACCATCTCCGCAACTCCAAAACTGGCTGTGAGATTAATGTTGCAGTCAAAGGAGTGGTCTACCAGAGATTCCCTGAGTTTTTCTGCCACCGCCATAGCATCCATCTGCTCGGTTTCTGGAAGCAACACTGCGAACTCCTCACCGCCAAATCGATATAAGCTGTCGGTTCCTCGAATTGTTCGACTTATACAGTTAGCAGCTTGTTTGAGCACCTCATCACCCACGGTATGACCATGGGTATCATTGATCTCTTTAAAGTGATCGAGGTCGATGCAGATTAGGCTGCAATGCCTACGATAGCGCTTTCCATAATCGATAGCTTGGGCCAACGCTTTCGACATCATTCTGCGATTAAATACGCCTGTGAGCGGATCTCGGTTCGCTTGCCTTTCAAGCGCCTTTTGGTTGGTTTCGACCTCATAAGCGAAAAATGCGGTAAACAGTAAGCTCAGGCCGATACCAATAGAAAACTTAAACACTAATACTGATGGCGCGGCATTTAATGACAGGGCGATGGATAGAATTGTGTAGACAACACTGAGAACCAAACCAGCTCTGAAACCGAAGATAAAAAACAGCATGGACGCTGCGCCGAAGGTATAGATGAGTCCTCTGATACCCAATTGATAGCAGACGCCAAGCAGGGCCATACATACAACAATAATGAATGTCTTGCTGTATAAGCTATTGTCTTTGCCCTGAGCCAGGCGAAATACAGAGAGCGCCAGTGGCAGTGCCGCGATAATTAGCACCACGCCAACAATATGGCTTTCCCAGCCAATATGGTACACACCGTATGCTGACAACGGGATCAGCATAAGTACATGTAGCAGCAATGCAAATTTACTGGAATGGCCGGCACTAAGCATGGGATCGGTTTGCGACTCCTTGTCTTAACTCCCTATAAGATTACGCTTTTTTTTGCAAAACACCCATGTCTGTTTGGTTATGGTGGGTCAAAATGTGACCTTGCTGACGACAGGATAAAAAAGAAGGGCCGCAACAGCGGCCCTTCATTCGGAGAATTTTTCTTTAACTAGCGATCAACAGCGATTAATCCGCTAACGGCTCGGCAGGTTTACCTACCAGAGAGCGAGTCGCCAGTTTGGCTTCGGTAAGCACCAGAGAAAAACTGTCAGCCAGCTGCAGTACTTTATTTTCTTTGATGGCCAAACAACCCAGCTCTCTGTCGATGGTCAGTTCCTCTTTCTTATCGTGGATCAGCGAGGCGGGAACAAAAGCAACCGCGCCGTTTTCTTTCAGTCTGACGCGCACACCACCACGGTTTATGTCGATCACTTCCCCGGTAAACACCTGCTTCTCTTTGACTGCGGTTTGCAGGAACCGAACATAAAGCCAGTCACCCATGGAACGCTCAGCCTGACGGTTGCGTTTGCGTTGTAACGTCAAGTGTTCCACTAGAGCGGCGTCAGGTTTATTTGTACCTTCTACATTTGATGCTAACACTGCTTTTAGAAGGCGATGATTAACCATATCGCCGTACTTACGAATTGGAGAAGTCCAGGTGGCGTAGCCTTCAAAGCCCAGACCAAAGTGAGGGCCTGGCTCGCTATGGATCAGGCTGTAGCTCTGCTTCGAGCGGATGCGGGCATCAAGATAGCCTGTGGGTTGGTCATCCAGCCATCGGCGTAGTTCACAGAACCCTTCCAGGGTAAGAATGGCATCACGATCGAAATTACCCTGATGTTCATTGATGATGCTGACCACATCATCAACTTTCTCCGGGTCGATACCAGTATGAACATTAAACACGCCCGCGTTTACATGGCTTCTCAGCCACTTGGCCGCACATACGTTGGCAATAAGCATTGATTCTTCGACCATACGATGGGCAATGTTGCGGTGATCAACATGGATAGCAGCCACTTCACCTTCGTCATTTACCTCAAAGCGATAATCTGGACGCTCAGGGAAGATCAAGGCGTGGTCATGGCGCCACTGGGTGCGAGCCAGGGCAAAACTGTGTAGCGCTTTTAGCTGTGCTGCGAGCTTTCCTTCAGGTTGCCATGAAGATGTCTCAGCTTCCAAAAACTCTGCAACCTGGTCGTAGCTGAGTTTGTTCTGAGAGCGGATCGTAGCAAGGAAAAATTCACCGTCACCTTTGAGCTCGCCAGATTTATCAACATCGATGCGGCAACAAAGGGCAGGGCGGTCTTCATTCTCAACCAAAGAGCAAAGGGATTCGCTCAAGGTGGGTGGCAACATCGAGACATTGTGTCCGGGCAGATACAAGGTAAATGCACGTGACATCGCTTCTTTATCCAGGGCGTCTCCTTCGGCTATATAGGCCGTGGGATCGGCAATGGCGACCGTCAGTTGCCAGCCATCAGTGGTTTCGCTGATGAGCAGAGCATCATCCATGTCACGGGTAGATGCACCGTCGATAGTGAAAAAGGCTTCAGCGGTCAGGTCCTGGCGCGGGCAGGGGTCTTCCAAGCGGGTAAACTCCTGTTCAGCAGGAGGCTGGTCAGGCAGTTCGTGGGTGGCGGGTACCACTTTCCAGGCCGCGAGTTTGTCATCTGCCGTTGTGATCTTACGCTCGATGCTGGCGAAGAAGTTGTTATCGCCTTTCAGAGGATGACGCTGGAGGCGGGCCACCACCCAATCACCTTCAGCCAGACTAACCTCTTTCCCGGCATTGTTTCTTGCATTGATTGGGTGTTTTATCACTGGGTGGTCAGCGACAACGGCCGGACGATCTTTACGAAAGGTCACTCGCGCGATAAAGCGCTCCAGGCCTTGCTCAACCAGACTATCTGGTTCAACGCTCTCTTTCTCCCCATCTTTGCGTAGCAAGGCGACAACCTTATCGCCATGCAGCACCTTCTTCATTGCCGGTGGTGGAACAAAATAGCGTTTCCCTTTATCCGTCTCTAAGAAGCCGTAGCTCTTGTCCGTTGCGCGGATGGTTCCCTCGACTTTAGGGATAGACGCTTTGATCTCGGTTTTCAGTTGCTGGAGAAGGGGATTGTCTTTAAACATAAGGTTCCTGGGTAAAGCGATTTGGTTCTCGTCTGCGGCGTTCAGTACTGATTAGTGGACAATATTGCTTGTCTCATCGGGTTTACTGGCAGACGCATTATCCACCACTAATACGCCATTATCGTGACACTCGCCGATAACTTGCTCGACTATCTCAATGGTTTGGTTAAAAAAGTGCTCAAACTGCTTCATTGTGATTGCGGCGCCAACAAACAATGATTGGCTCACCACTAACCGAGGTAATGAGTCATCCTGGATATCCACGAAGATCTTTGTTGTTGGCCAGGCTGCATTGATATTGCCCAGCTCTGCCATCAGATGCAGCAAGCCCGAGGGTTTTATCTCTGCTTCAGTACTCAGCAACATCCATTCTTCATCCACAAACAGGCGCGATTCAAGCACGCCTTCCATCTCCTGAACTTGAGGCAAGTGCAGCGCCTGGCAGTTGTCACAGATATAGGTAGGTATCTCCAGTGACTCTAGCCAATGTTTAACCTGATCCCGATCGGGGCGGATGAGGGTGTTTACCATGGGATGGATGAATTTCCTGAGTTGATATTTAGCTGTATGACACTTGGTGAGCAAGTGTGGTGATGTCAGTCAGACGTTACAAGGCGAGATTATACGTCCTTTACCAGATGATCGACAGCCTTTGCCTTCTTCTTCGACGCCGCTATAGTTTGCAGCATCTTTTTGAAATCTTGGCGATTAGGTTAAAGCGCCATCCTTGGGAGCTGATTTGTCTGCATTGAACTGGACTGAAACATTCGATTTTCTCAAATACACCTTGAGCGAGGGCGAGTCATCAGACATTGGCCCTGCTGATAGTTATCCTAAGTCCATTCAATCTGCGCCGGCCTGTGCCCACTTAGAGGCAACACTGCTGGCGCCTGGTGTATTGCAATTCACACCAAACCAGGCAACCGACACCGACCTGATCCTCTCCTGTGCAGTTCACGGCAATGAAACAGCGCCCATTGAGATCTGCAATCGCCTGACCAACGCAATTCTGGCGGGTGATTTAAACCTGCGTGTTCGACTGTTAGTGATGATTGGCAACATCCCAGCGATCAAAGCGGGCACTCGTTTTATTGATGAGAACTTAAATCGCCTGTTTAAACCCGATGCTCGCCTGACCGAGGCCACGAACCCGGAGCAGAGCAGGGCGATAGCCTTGATGGCTGAGGTCGACCGCTTCTTTGAAAGTGGCGGAGAGCTTAATGAGCGACGTCGTATTCACCTGGATCTTCACACGGCAATTCGTGGCTCAAAACATCAGAAGTTCGCTGTACACCCCTTCCTACACGGGAAGCCTTATCAGGAAAGGTTTATCGCGTTGTTGTCTGGTTTAGATTGCACAGCGGTACTCTTGTCCCATGAGGCCACCGGGACTTTCAGCTATTTCAGCTCCAAAGCGCATGGTGCCGAAGCTGCGACTGTCGAACTGGGCAAAGTGATGCCATTTGGTGAGAACAATCCGATGGATTATCTGCTCACAGAAACCACGCTGCGTGCATTACTGATTCAGCAGTTTGACTGGCAGCAGGTTAACTGGCGCAGCGCGCTGCAGCTATTCCAGGTCAGTCGTTCAGTGCATAAACAGACGGAAGATTTCTCTCTGAATTTTGCCGACGATACCTTCAATTTCACCCAGTTCGAAACTGACTCGTTGATTTGTCAGGATGGCGATACCGCATATACAGCGCAAGCGCCGGGCGAAGCAATTGTGTTTCCCAATGCGAACGTGGCTATTGGCCAACGCGCCTTGCTGCTGCTCCAAACGGTGACCGAACCTGACCAACGATTGGGTTTTTCTGACGCCTAAACAACCCTGTTTGCCTTGATCTGACGCCCGCTCTCACTCGAATAAAGAGTTAGTACAAGGGGCTGGTAGGCGCACACGCCACGCTATTGGCGTGCTATACTGCCCGCCCTTTTTTGTTTAAGCGGCAAGAGATTGGCAATTCATGATCCCTAAGATTGATCATCAACACCTGTTGGCGCCTGACTGCTTAGCGTACCTGGACGCATTGGAAAAAGCAGGCTTCGAAGGCGACATTGAGAAGGATTACGGTAGTCGATTGGCAGTAGCCACCGACAACAGTGTATATCAGCAGTTACCGCAAGCGGTTCTTTTCCCGAAACACCACGAAGACGTGGTGCTGATGACCTCCATTGCCAATCAGTCCCCATACCAGTCCATCTCCTTTAGCGCCCGCGGTGGCGGTACCGGCACCAACGGCCAGTCATTGACGCCCGGCGTAGTTGTCGACCTATCTCGTCATATGAATAAGGTGCTCGAAGTTAACGCCGAAGAGGGCTGGGTGCGGGTACAGACGGGGGTGGTTAAAGACCAGTTGAACGACGCATTGCGCCCCCATGGTTTGTTCTTCTCGCCAGATCTCTCAACGTCAAATCGCGCGACCATTGGCGGCATGATCAACACCGACGCTTCCGGCCAGGGGTCATTGGTTTACGGTAAAACCAGCGACCATATCCTTGGTTTGCGTTCGGTACTGGTTGGCGGTGCGGATATCGATACCCAACCGATTTCGATGGAATCGGCTGAAGAGTTGGCCAAAGGCGATAATGCTGAGGCGGCTATTTATCAGCAGATCCTGGCAAGCTGCCGAGATATGCGTGATGCGGTCGTTGATAAGTTCCCGAAGCTCAACCGCTTCCTGACCGGGTACGACCTTAAACACGCGGTCAGTGACGATATGAGCCAGGTAGACGCCAGTCGTCTGCTGGCGGGCTCAGAAGGCTCATTGGCAATTATTACTGAAGCCAAGCTCAATACCACGGTTATCCCAACCTTCCGCGCGCTGGTTAACGTTAAGTACGACAGTTTTGAATCAGCGCTGCGTAATGCGCCTGTGATGGTCGAAGCTAAGGCGTTGTCGGTTGAAACCGTTGACTCCCGCGTGCTTAACCTGGCCCGTGAAGATATCGTTTGGCACTCAGTCAAAGATCTGATCACCGACGTGCCCGGTAAAGAGATGCAGGGCATCAATATCGTTGAGTTTGCAGACCAGAGTGAGCAAGAGCAGCAAAACAAACTAACCGCGCTCTGTGCTCAGCTGGACAAGCTGATTGCCGAAGAGCAGGGCGGTATTATCGGTTATCAGGTGACCGAAGATTTAGCATCCATTAACCGCATCTACGGCATGCGTAAAAAAGCCGTAGGCCTGCTCGGCGCAGCCAAAGGACGTAAGAAGCCGATCGCGTTTGCGGAAGATACCTGTGTGCCGCCAGAGAACCTAGCTGACTTCATTATGGAGTTCCGTCAGCTACTGGACGATCACAAGCTCGACTACGGCATGTTTGGTCATGTCGATGCTGGCGTGCTACACGTTCGTCCCGCGCTAGATCTTTGCGATCCGGAACAGGAAGTCTTGCTACGCAAAATCTCTGACCAGGTGGTTGCACTCACTGCCAAGTATGGCGGTTTGATGTGGGGCGAGCATGGTAAAGGTTATCGCAGTGAATACTCACCGGCTTTCTTTGGTGATGTGCTGTGGGGTGAATTACGTAAGATTAAAACCGCGTTCGACCCGAACAACCGCCTGAACCCTGGCAAAATCTGTACACCCGTGGATTCTGATGGCGAGTTGGTGTCAGTCGATGCCACCAAACGTGGTTATTACGACCGCCAGATCGACGTCAAAGTGCGTGACAGCTTTACTCAAACAGTAGACTGCAACGGCAATGGCCTTTGTTTTAACTACGACCTGACTAGCCCGATGTGCCCGTCGATGAAGATCACCAAAGATCGTCGTCACTCGCCAAAAGGGCGTGCGGGCCTGGTGCGTGAATGGTTGCGACTGGCCGAAGGCGAAGGGCTTGACGTACTTGCGCTGGAAAAAGCGACGGAGTCGGAAGGCCTGAGCGTCAAACATCTGGTCGATAAGATCGGTAATACCTGGCGCAAAAAGCAGGGCGAGTATGATTATGCCCACGAAGTGATGGACGCAATGAAAGGCTGTCTGGCATGTAAAGCCTGTACCAGCCAATGCCCAATCAAAGTGGATGTGCCCACCTTCCGTGCGCGTTTTATGCAGCTTTATCATACTCGCTACCTGCGTCCTTTCCGCGACCATCTGGTCGCCAACATTGAAAAAGCACTGCCACTGATGGCGAAGCTGCCGGGCTTTATCAACTTTTTCCTTAAACAAGGATGGGTGAAGTTCCTCGCAGCAAAAACCACAGGTTTTGTTGACGCGCCACTTATCAGCACGCCGACGCTGAAAAAATCGTTGAGTGGCCACAGCGCCATGGGCTATGAACTTGAGGATTTGAAAGCAATCCCAGCAGAACAGCGCAGCCAGTATGTGCTGGTGGTGCAGGATCCGTTCACCACTTATTACGATGCTGATGTTGTACGGGACTTGATCCTGCTGATTGAAAAACTGGGCTTTAGGCCGGTGTTACTGCCATTTAAACCCAATGGTAAACCCCAGCATGTGAAAGGCTTCCTGAAGGCATTCGCCAAGACGGCTCGTGATGCCGCTGATTTCCTGCAGCAAGTGTCTGAGCTGGGCATGCCGATGGTAGGGGTCGACCCATCGCTGGTAATGACCTACCGAGATGAGTATGTGCATGCGCTTGGTGAAGATCGTGGTGACTTCGAAGTGATGCTGTTCCAGGAATGGTTCTTGAAAGCGGACTTGCAGGTGCCCAAAGCGGATGTGGATTTGGCCACTGTGCCAGCGTATAAGCTGTTTGGTCACTGCACTGAAAAGACCGCGCTGCCCACCAGTGATAACGACTGGAAGAACATTTTCGAACTGTTTGGTATTCCACTGGCGAATCAACCCGTGGGCTGCTGTGGTATGGCAGGGACTTATGGTCATGAGTTGCCGAACCTTGAAAACTCGAAAGGCATTTATGAGTTAAGTTGGCAGCAGCCACTGCAGCAAAATCCGCAAGAAGCTGTGTTGGCGACGGGGTACTCTTGTCGTAGTCAGGTAAAACGGATGGATGGCTTTAAGCCCAAACATCCGGTTCAGGCCCTGTTGGCCTTGTACCAATAAATAAAAAAACCGCCGATTGGCGGTTTTTTTATTCGAGTAATATTTACGATGCTTAGCCCTTGGTTCGGCGTGTTACCAAGCCTAATATGCCAAGCGCTAACAAAGCCAGCGGGGCTGGAGCAGGTACATCAGATGTGTAGTTGATGGTGAGGGTTGGAGCCCACATCTGGTTGTCACTGCCATGCCAATAGACATAGCTGTAACTCTCTTTTTCGTTACGCATTGCCAGTGACAAAGTGTCATCTGACAAGTCTGCCAGCCAGTCAAACGCGTCGATATCTAGGATCCAGTCGTAAGCGATGTAGTCACCACCAGGGAAGCCTGTTTGTGCTGTGGTTAGTTGCTCATTTAAACCTGGGTGGCTACTGCCACGGCTCCAGCTATCGTCATTTACATGATAAATGGAGACTTCAGGGTCCTGGTAAGGATTGCCAAAGCCCTCTTCGTGATAGGTAGTCAGTGTCATTGATTCAATCGTGATGTCGTCAGCGAATACCGACAGATCGAACTTCATAAAGCCATCCACGTGGCCTGTAGACTGGTTGTAATAGGCTCTCAGACGGTCATCATTCCATGAGTTGGTTGCACTCATGGAACCTGTATCAAAGGCACTGACAGTGAGCATGCCTGCATTTGCGATAGAGCTCAGGCTCAAAAGGGCCGCACCAGCAACTAACTTTCTAATACTCATTAACTTTTCCCTGATAAAAATGATTTTTAGTTATGTGAACGCCCGACTAAGCAGGATCTATTCCAGCAGGGAAAACCTATATAAAACAAAAGGTAATGGATTAGTGTTTGCTTGAGTTGCTCAGTGGTGTAAAAGCGGCAAACACTTGATATCTATTTTCAGCTGCGCAGTTAGATTAGCGCTGCACCGATGAGGTGCGCCCTCAAACTTTTATGGGGAGTGTAAAATATATTGACGCTACCTCGTTTGGGTTAGTGTCGATTCAAGAGACGGATTTTGTACCTGCGTTAGAGCTGATTTACCTAATAAAAACAGTTTGTTAAAACTCTCTTGTGGTTATCTTTAAAAGATTGGAATAGCCCTTGCTCATGTAACCCTCATGAATACAAAGCAGTTAAACGAGGGACCGTCTTATGGGTAGATATCTCCAATCGCTCGGTATCAAAGGTGCAGCCAGAGTGCAGTGGCTCGCCATCCTTATCAGTCTGATCCTGCTGGGATTTGATCAGATCCAATCCGCATTCGTCATTCTTGTTCTTACCTCTGTGTTTTGCTGGCGAGTTCTGGTGTCCGTGCAACGGGATCAGGAGACGTTCTCTGAACTGGTGGTTGCAGTGCAAAACGGTGACACCACGGAGTTCGATTCTGCCAACGCTGGTCCCCTGCAGAGTATCTATCCCATGATTGATGACTTGGTCAGGCATGCCCGTCGTCAACTAAATACCGTGCAATCTGTCAGTGATGAGATGGGCTTCTCTGCAAAAGAACTGGCGAGCAATGCAATGGAAGTGGCCAGCCACTGCCAGCAGCAAGCGGATGTCACGACTTCATCCGCCTCCGCAGCTACTGAGATCTCACAGAGTATCGACGATGTTTCTCATCGCATTGAGGCGACACGCAGTGCCATGGAGCAGGGCAGTCATCTTTGTCATCAAGGGCGAGAAGAACTCACCAAAACGCAGCATCAGGTAGAAAGCGTGAGTGAACGTGTAAAAGCGACCGGGATAAGTCTGGAAGAGTTAGATCGAAAATTAGGCACAGTGGTGTCGATGTCTCGGTTTATTCGAGAAATAGCAGAACAAACCAACTTACTGGCCCTTAACGCGGCGATTGAAGCGGCGCGCGCCGGTGAACATGGCCGAGGGTTTAGTGTGGTGGCTGACGAGGTCCGTGGGCTGGCGCAACGCAGCCATGAATCCGCGAATGCCATTACACAGCAGGTCACTGAAGTCACTAACAGCATGTCTGATGTAGGCCAACAGATGCAGTTGGTTGTTGGGTCTACTGAAGAGTGCCAACAAAGCGTAGATGCAACGTCAGCATCATTGGAAGAGATTGTTGCTGCCATAGAAGAGGTCACCGACCAGATAGGAGGTATCGCCACAGCGTCAGAGCAACAGGCGATTGCAACTCGGGAGATCTCACAAAATATGGAGCAGGTGGCAGTTACCGCCGAGCGTAACGCCTATATGGCCAAACAAAACGCCAGCGTTGCAGATCACCTTCAGAATATGACCAAAGCGGAGGCGGCTTGATATGAGCAGCATTGAAACAGCCCCAGTTGAAATGAGCCCAGTTGGAATAAATCCAGGACTCGATTTTTCCATCGTCTTTGTTGCTTTGGCTGCATTGACAGTATTAGTAGTGGTTATCAGCTTTCTTCATCTCAGAGCCAAACATGCTGCTGAACTCAGGCTCACGGAAGGCCTGGATTGGTTGCACAGATTCAGGCAGTTACTGACACTGGTGCAACAGCATCGCGGCCTGAGTAACGGTTATCTTTGTGGAGATGTCGACTTGCTACGTCGAATTAACCCGCTGCAAAGCAAGATAAATCAGTCCAGTCGCGCGTTAAGTCAGGGCGGTAACTGGTTAGCCGGCAATGAAAACTGGTCGGGGATCGAAAGCCACTGGCATCGCTTGGCCTGTGGTTTTAAGAGCCAAACCCCAGCGAACAATCTGGAACAGCACAACAAGTTAATCACCAGCATTCTCTACCTGATTGATGATTGCGCCGAACAGCATCGCCTATATGAAATGAAAGACTCCAATAAACGCTCTATTCGTTATCTGTGGCAGGAGCTGTTGGTGACCGCAGAAAACATTGGTCAGGCCAGGGCCATAGGCACCGGCGTCGCAGCTGCGGGTGCGTGTTCAAGCGTCGACAGGATCCGTTTAGGTTATTTGCATCAGGCGATAGATGCCTTCACAGGCAAAGATGTGGATGTTCAAAGCGGTTATCGCTCTGGCAAAAGCTCGGTAACCGCCCTACTGAAACTGCTTAAAACCGAGGTGATCGTTGATAAACCCGCGGTCAGCGCCAACGCCTATTTCGATGCTGCTACCTTAGCGCTGGAGGAAGTGCTGAAACAGTTTGACGATACCCTGATGGAAGTGAAGCTCGATTTGCAGGGGGCAACTGCCTTACCTGTTAAAAGTGAACAACTTGCAACAGCCTCAGCTCGAAGCCCGGCGACTAGCAGTTAGCACACTTAGCGGCTTGCACACCCGCTGTGTTAATCCGCCAGGCTGTGTAAGATGGATGCAAAGTTAGCAATAGGAAGTGCAACCAATGAATGGAAACTGTCTTTGTGGGGCTGTTGAGTTCGAGGTAGATGTAAGTCAGGTTAATCTGTATCAGTGCCACTGCAAGCTTTGCAGAAAGCAAAGTGGCAGCTGTTCCAACGCCGCTACTATTGTGCCAGCTAAATCTTTTAAATGGGTTCAAGGGGAATCATCGATTACCCATTGGCAAAAGGAGAGTGGTTTCCGCTCAGATTTTTGCAAAGTGTGCGGCTCTCCTGTACCCAATCCATTGCGTGACACTGGCTATGTTTGGGTGCCAGCCGGGTTACTCGAAAATGAGCAGGATCTGAAAGTGGTATCCCACATATATACCGCTTCAAAAGCTACTTGGGACCAACCAAATCCAGATGCAGCCACACATGAAGATTTTCCTGATGGCGGGCTGGAAGGGCATATTCAAAGCTTGAAGCGGTAAACTTACACCGCAATGGCGGCGAATTTGGCATGGGTGAGTTTTTGCAGATCCAGCGGCGCAAGTTCAATCTCCAAGCCGCGTTTGCCTGCGCTCACATACATTGAGGTGAGTGATTCAGCGGAGCTGTCGATGATGGTTGGCAAGCGTTTTTTCTGACCCAATGGGCTGACCCCGCCCAGCACATAGCCGGTAGAACGTTGTACATCGACCGGATCTGCCATTGCCGCTTTTTTACCACCCGCCGCTTTTGCTATCTGTTTTAAGCCCAGTTTTGCCATGACAGGCACCACGGCAACAGCGAGTGATTTGCCATCCAACTCAACAACCAGCGTCTTGAAAACCCGCTCTGCTGGTACACCTAACTTTTTAGTCGCCTCCAAGCCGTAAGAATCACAGCCAGGATCATGGGCATACTCATGCACCTGATGAGCAATCTTTTGTTTGGCGGCAAGGGTGATAGCAGGGGTCATAGATAACACAACAACGGCATTAGTTTATTTGCAGCCATCATTCTCCAACGTTTGTTTAGTGAATAACAGCGAAATGGTATTGCGGCAAAAAACAGTGCGCAGGTTTTTACTGTGTAGCTATACAGTTCACCTGTTTTAACAATGCTTCCTTTGTCGGAACCGAAATCGCAGAAGTAGATGACCTTGCTTGCAATAAGGGTAAGATTTATCCAAATTAGACAGTAAGTTACAGCGTGCTGATTAATGGCCGACAAGCTTGGGCATAGATCACATTTTCCGAGATAGGAAGCACGCTCTCTAAATGGAGATAGGAAGCACGTGCTTCCTACTTAGCGTTAGGGCCAAAACGTACACATTCTTCAACATAAGGTTTATATGAAAATAGTTAAACTAAAAGCCAGTCAAGTACATGACTATATAGATTTTGATATAACATTTAATCCTGAAGTAAGCTTTATCGCAGGACTTAATGGGTCTGGAAAGACGACAGCTTTAAAGCTTGTTATGGCAATGCTCACTCCTTCAATAAAGGAACTGAGCGATATTAAATTTAAGACATGTGAGCTTATAGTTAAAAAGGATGAAGAAACAGATATTCACATACACTGCAAGCAGGATAATGAGAAAATATCTTTATGGATAGACGGAATAAAAGAAAGACTTGTAACTGACAAAGGGGACATTGACTATTCGGAAAAGAGGAAGATGTCTTTTCTGAAAAGAAAAAATCCTGTTGTTAAAGAAATATCCCGCTTATCTTCACCAATGTTTTTGAGTTTAGATAGACGCTTTGTAAAAGGTACTAGAGACGAGGATGATTTTCATGTCATTTTTGATGGTGAGTTCGAACGTCGTTTTTCAAAAAAGAAAAATCTAAAGGATGAAAGCTTAGATGAGGTCCTTGAAATAATATCTCAGGCGAGCAGTGGAGCGCGAGCTAAGCAATTAAACTCAGACAAGAAACTCAGAAATGAAATAATACTTGATTCTTTTTCCTTTTCGGAGTCAATAAGCGAGCTTAAACTACCAGACCAACAAACACTTAGAGATTTGAGAAGAAAGCAGAGAGCTATAAAGAAAATTCTTGATACTCTAGATGTACCAAGTGAAGAGTTCGAAGAAAGATATGCGATCTTTTTTGATAAGATAGAAGAAATAGCTGAAGTAATATCGAAAACAGATTTCGAGTCTAATGAAATTAACACAGGAAACAACGAAGAGTTTCAAAAGGCTATGTCAGAGTGGTACGTTAACCAAAACCAGCTCGACAGAATAAATAGGCTTTTTGTTATGGTTGAGAAATACCAAAAAGTAAAAACAAGGATATACAATAAGCTTAATGACTTTGAAAGGTTAGTTAATCAATTCCTTGAGCAAACCAATAAAAAAATTCGTGTTGATCAAGTTGGGAACTTGAAGATAAGAATTAACGAAAAAGAAAGAGATTTGTCAATTTTGTCTTCTGGAGAAAGACAAATTCTTATTATGCTCGCTCATCTAGTTCTGAATAAAACCTTAACTAGAGATGGTGTCTTCATAATTGACGAACCGGAACTTTCATTACACCTTTCATGGCAAGACATGTTTGTAGGAGCAATACAATCTGCAAATCCTAATCTTCAAATCATTCTCGCAACACATTCACCTGCCATTATTGGAAAGAGAAAAAACATGTATGTTCCACTTAATGGTGGAATTTAATTCTTTATGTCAAATTCAGCATTACCCGTTTGGCCAATTGACGCCTTAGAAAGCATAGGTCTTCTATACAGAGACCTTCAGGATATTGAAGTTTATGTCGAAGATGAAGATTCAGAAGCAATTTACCGCGAACTTCTGAGTCGAGCTAGTAATAATAGCGTAAAAATACACAAGCTATTTTGCTTAGATGGCAGACATAACGTAGTCACAATGTGTGAAAAATACGATGATGAATCACCTGCATTATTCATTATTGATGGAGATCTAGATTTAGTGCTAGGCGAGAAAGAAAAAAGCATACCTAGGCTATTTCAGCACAATCTTTACTGCATGGAAAACTATCTTTTTTGTAAAGATGCAGCTATTGAGTTGCTTATTGAATCCTCTGGAAAAATTCTTACCGACGCTGCAGCTACCCTGATAGATTGGGATGCTTTTATAAATAGCATTAAATCTGATTTGGAAAACTTGTTCATTACTTTCGGCACGTCAAGGAAATTAACTCCTAGTGAAAAAACTGTTGCGCATAGCTTCTATTCAATTTGTAAAAAAGGCGAGAAAAAATCTCAACCTAGGATATGCTCCATGAAAGTAGACAAGCTGATAACAGATATAGAGTCAAAAATCATAAAGGAGTTTGATGTAGAAACCCTTGAATCAGTTAAAACACCTATCAAGGAGAGAGTTTTTACTTCTACAAATTCACTTAGTTATGTTTCAGGTAAAGATTTCTTAATCCCTGCATTATATTTTCATCTGAAAGACAAAGGTCTTACACCTTCAATTACTATGGATTCATTCAAGTTCAGACTCGCACGACACTGTGAGAAGAGTCCTCTTGAAGCCCTTGCAAATGCAATGCAAATAACGGCAAAAGGGGAAATCTATAACGCAGCATAAAGGCCCTAACAAGTAAATCCAGGTAACGCCTACGGCGCACCTGATTTAGGCATTAGATGTATGAGGGAAAATTGAACTATCAATGTGTAATCGTGCTATTGGTATTCCTTCTGGCTGGATGTGGTTTTATGGGAAGTGAGAAGGAGGAGGAGTGGCTTTATCATAATGTGGATAGAGTCTCTGAGGTAAAATCCGAAATTTTGAGTATGTCTGAACTTACTGCCGTATATGTGCACTCGGATATCGTAGACCGTTCATTTGCCCATAAGCCAACCAGCGAAGAAGTCGAGGCGTACAACGGGATTCGTGCCAAGCTTCGCTCGCTTGGGATCTCGCGCGCAGAAGTAGATTTACGCTCAGGTGGTGTTGGATTTGTTACTTACGACTCTGGTGTATTTGGCGATATTTACCAGTCATTTGACTTCATTCCTGCGCCAACAAAATCAGTAAAGCTTACAACTCCAGAGGTTTGGAGTTGTAAGAAGCTACATGTTGAATTGTGGTACTTATGCGAAGGAGTTGCTGCCCGTGATACACCTAACAAAGCAAGTCACTAACTCATCGCTGCGCTCCTCAAGGAGAAAGGCCACTGAGCGGCTAGCCGCTGACCTTTGCCCGTGCTTGCGGCGTTATGTGTAGGGAGATTTATGCCGACTTTTAATGATTTAAAAGAGGCCACAGACGTATTCTTTAAAAGGCACTGGGATAAATCGTCTCATACACAACCATATGAGTGGGTTGCTAATTGGCCTTGGAGAGGTTCAGTTCCTCATCATGATAAAGCTGGTGTATATGCTCTCATTGACGGAGAGGGTGAAATTGTTTACGTGGGGCTTGGTGCTTCGAGGGGTGGGGGCTTATACAAAGAACACGGCATATCCCGAAGGTTGCTTTCTCATGTTATTACTACTGACACAGCAAAGGGGCGGGGAAACTACAAGCCAAAACCAAAGTGGCAAGGCGTTGTTGATATTGCCGCCATTGGGTTTTCGCCTAACTTTTCATATTTAGCTCCGGCCCTAGAGGATTATCTAATTGGGGAGTTAGAACCAAAGAGAAATAAAGTTAAAAAGAAGGGCACATAACAAACGCAATAAGCATGGACGTAAAACAGTTGGCTTACGCTCCTTCGTCGCTCACTTTAGCCAACTATTTTGTGCCCCTATGCGGGGAGTTATATGCAGGTCGTATTAGAATGAAACTAGCTGTTTTATATTTTGTCTTCGGATTCTTCTTTTCGATTCTTACTTTTATATTTGGTTATGAAGACGTGTCCTGTTTTGGTTGTAAAAGTCGTTATATCTTCAATCCTATATCTATCGTTTTTGCCTTAATTGGATTTGCTTTTTTAGTGATAAGCTTTAGGCGAGCTTACTTAGGTGCAAACTTAGTTAAAAACAATGAGTACAACGCCAAGGATATCGCAAATGATAGCGACAATTCAGGAGGTTAGCGGCATATGGTTGGGTGTTATAAGGTCAGAGTGAATTATATGTTTCTATTTGTCGCGCTTATTGTTTGCGACTATGCTTTTGCTTCATCCATGCCAAATATAATAAGTTTGACGGGCAGTAGACCTGCTTGTTTAGGCTTTAAGTTTGAAGAGGGTGTGGGCAATACTACCTTCCTGAGGGTTCCAGTAATTAAAGGTGTACGAGAAGAGTACCCTAGTGCAGTTATTATCGGATATCATCACGGTGAAACTCTACTTATGTCTAGTTCTATTGATATTGGTGTTGATGCTAAAAACAGCGCTAGAGTTTCTTTTGACTACAATGACGATCTTGGTGATGTATCATTGTCGGTACTTTACTCTTTCGAGCATCAAGGCAAGTTAGTTCCATCTCTTAATATATATGAAATTGATTCAATCAATGATTTAAAAAAACAAGAGAGGGCAGTTTGCCCATAGCACCCTTATAACAAACACATCAAGTTTTTCGCTATGCTCACAAGGGCATCAAAACTATGTGGCGAATTAGCTTTGATGTTTCGAAAGTTTAAACCAGACTCTCGACACTAGTTTCTTGAAGACAAAGGCAACGACGTGACAAATCTCTGGCCTTTGCCCACGGATGTTATGTAACGAACTAGGATACTAGTGAGCGTCGATGCAGTTTCAGACGAAGGTCCCGAGTTAACTGGTGCGACGATAGAAGACTAGGAATTTATAGCTCATGCGCGTCAAGATGTTCCTCGTCTAGCCGCCGAGATTACGAGCTTCAAACGTGCGCAGTAACATATCTCTGTGGCAAAAGGGAACGCTGAGCGGTGGCATAGGAAAGAGTGCGCTTGTCTGAAGCGTTACGCCATAACAAGGTAACTGAGTATGAATACTCCTCCATTAGTTGTTGAGTTATGTATTTCCATATTTTGCCTATACATGGCCAATCATGCTTTTAAAAACTACAAGAAGGCAAAGGATAGTGAAAGCTGGAACGCTGTCACCGGTATTTTGGAAAATGTAGAGTTGTGGGGAACAAGAAGAGTCGATGGTGAAATGTTGCCAGTTGAAAAAATACGGGTTAAGTACTCTTACACCGTTGGCAGGGGGAAGTACATGGGTAGCACAGTTGCTTTTTACACCATTCACTATCCTGAAACAGTTAATTTTTACCAGGCTCATGAACAAGGAAAACCTATCAGTGTAAGGTTCAATCCTGAACGTCCAGACGAGTCAGTTTTGATTCCAGGCCGTCATCCAATCAAGCCATATAGTGAACTAATTTTGGCAGGAATAGCTGTAGCTATTGGGGTTTGCGTTCCGCTAGGGTCTTGGTTTGGCTTGATTGGCTAATGGCGTCAATACCGCTGTTATCGTTATCTTTGAACGCTGGTAACGCCAAATTACTACGTTTTTTTAGGCTGATGTGCGAATGCAGGTCTCACATGTTCAGATTACTCATAATTTTGCTTTCAGCTGTTTGCTTTGGCTCTGTTGCTGCCGAAAGTATTTGCTATGGAACGACGTCAAATGGACGCTTGGAAAACGGTGTAGAGCTTCCCGCGGATGGTGAGAATTTTGTCACTTACAGCACCGTGGCTCGTTTAGCTGGGCGAACCTACGTTCATTCGACTGTACGTGACATTATGGTTGCGTCTTATGCTCGCCTTTACCGAGAGTTACCAACAAAAGTTTATAAGTACGCCGAAACTGGTTTTGAATCAGGTGGCCGCTTCAGACCGCACAAAACACACCGCAATGGTTTGTCGGTGGACTTTATGACTCCCGTTATGAATGCGAAAGGAAATTCTGTTCATCTTCCTACACACCCTTTCAATAAACTAGGTTACAAAATCGAATTTGATGCAGAAGGGCAATACGATGGCCTGGTAATTGACTACGAAGCCATGGCTGCTCATATCGTTGCATTACATAAGGAAGCCTTGGCGCACGACGTTGATCTTTGGCGTGTGATTTTTGATCCCGAGCTGCAGCCAAATCTATTTAAGACTCGCCACGGACCGTACCTGAAACAATACATACAGTTTTCACAGAAGCGCTCATGGGTAAGACATGACGAGCACTACCATGTGGATTTTGAAGTTCCATGTAAAACTTAGCCTTGCGCATTCACATTTAGTTACCAGAACCTCCATGCCAGCTGCACCTTTCTTATTTCAAACGCTACGCCAATCATCTAGCTTAGAAACACAACACTTGAGTCGCGCTATAAAGGAGAGTTTGGGTATGTTCGAATGGAATGGTGATAGAAAGCAGTTGCTATCGGTTTTGTGGATCTTTTTGACCGTCAACTACATCTACTGTGACGTCTTCACGCTGCATGATGCTGACTCGCTACAGGCCTTCCTGACCGGGGAAGCCGGGGGAATGAAGATTACTGAGGAGTTCCTCCTGTATTTCGCAATAATCATGCAAATTCCTATGATCATGATTGTGCTGTCGCGCTTTCTGGTGTTTCGTGCAAACAAATATGCCAATATTATTGCCGCGTTAATCACCGGGTCCATCCAGAGTTTTACACTCTATATGGGCGGAACGCTTCACTATGTTTTCTTTAGTGTGTTCGAGATTACAACTGCGTTTCTCATCCTCTATTTTGCTATTACATGGAAGAAGGCTGACGCCTGAAGATAGGGATATAACAGTATGAAATACATACTCATTACGGCTTTTGTCGCGCTAGCGTCTGGCTGCGCATCAACTGAGCCAACCACATCACCTTCATCCCTCATGAGTAAAAATGCGGTTACAAGCGTTTTTAACTCTGCACAGATCGAGAAGGTTCGTTATTACACCGTCTATAACAGCGGCGCTAGCCTTAAAAGAAAGCATATTATGTATGTCGAAGGGTTAGAGTCTGGTTGTATTGGGGTTTGGTCTCATGGTTCGCATGACAGTGCAAATAGCATGCTGGTTGAGGCCTTTAGAGGTGATTATACAGTGACGCTTACCTATGACTCTGAAGTTAGAGGTGTTTGGGGGGATGATATGGAGATTTGCCAGCTACTAGCGATCACCTTGGAAAGGAATTCTTAGCCCTCCTTTCTACATCCTGATCAAGGGGCTAAGGTGCTGCTAATGAGAGGCAAAGATTATTAATCTCACCCAAATGTTCGTCGTGATGGCAAGCCTTTTCTGTCTATCCGCTTGCTTCGATATGCCGACCCAAACTGATGTCTATGAACAGTCGACAGGCCCGAAGGCATCAGGCTGCTTGAGCGTACATGATGTGGTACTCGATGAATCTAAGTGTACCGACTTTCGAATCGGTGACCTGTTTGTTGATGTGATGGTCGTGGGGACCAGGGAGTATTATCAGGACCCACAAACGAGCCCTTACGCTATCTCAGGGTTGGTTTGCACCATAAACAACGAATACTCGTTTGATTTTAAAAACAACTTCGTCCTGAAAGAGGTGGTGGTATCCACAGGCGCAGGCAAGCACTTCGCTGATTTTCAGTGGAGTATTGTCAGCTACAACAAAAGCTGTCGACACCTATCCATCACTCCCTGGCTCGATATCAATGTGCAACAAGACAAAGCGCTGACGGTTTCTATAGTGGCTACCGTATTAGCTCCTGAAACAGAGACCAAAGAGATGAAGTTTGTCTTTAACGGTGAAACCCATTGGTATGTGCCGTTTTATGGTTCTTAGCCAGCGCAATAAAAGCCTTTCATGTCACTTGTCCCTTGGTCTATTCCTGCTTTTGTGAATCCCTAAACACCTGTTATTAAGTGTTTACTGTAAGCTGATGTTTTACTTACGCTAAAGCGTTTGCGAAACAAGAAGGTTTACCAGTATGGACACAGATTCACTTCCTCATGCGGGCAATAGCCAAGCCCCTGAACAGCGCAATGAAAGCTATCATCCGAGAAAGGTACTGTTTGTATTTAAAAGCTGGCCGCAGTTTGCTTTCTTCTGCTATCTCACTTTGACATTGGTTGGCATTGTTGCCATGTATCTTGATGCATGGGGGATCTGGCCTGCAGTGATGTTGTTGATTGCGATTGGTGGGGTGTCGCACTTAGCCTTAACGTGGGCACGACATGATGACCTTGAAGATTATCAGCAGCAGATGGATGAAGAGCGCGGGATAAACCGCAAGAAGATCACCTTTTTTATTGATAACTGATGGTTCATACCATGCGGATAAAAAATCGATATAAGGCGCAGCTTCAAGGGATTGTCAGTCTGCTGGTAGTGATGCTTTTGTCTGCTTGTGTCACCCAAGGAAAATTGGAGTATGTGACGGCTGAAGGCGAGCACAAAACGGCTTGTGAGGTGGAGTACAGCGGTGCTCCATCTGTGGACATATATGCCGTTGAGTATGTGTTGAGTTATTGTGCGAGGAAAGCCGCGGAAGAGGGGCATCAAGTTCTGGATCCAGCCTTGTTGACCAATGATCTATCGATTGTCGCTGAGCCTAATGGTGAAACGTGGACGTTTGAGTCTGCGACCGCCCGATACCGCGCGGGTGAGTTAACAGACAAACAATATGGTTACCTGGTTGCGCATATAGATTTAGGGCTAAATCAAACGACGGAGCCAAATACCGATTGACTGGATTTGGTTGGCAAACCGGTATTGGTCTGACTATTTAAAATGGAGAATCTTGTGAAGCATTCAGGAAGCTGTCACTGCGGTGCAATCAAGTTTGAGTTCGAAGCCCCAGAAATTACTGAAGGACTCAAATGCAACTGCTCTATCTGTCGTCGCAAAGGTGCCACCATGACGGCGTTTGCTATTCCAAAATCGGAAGTCAAGATAGTTGCTGGTGAGGGCGCGCTGGCGACCTATCAGTTTGGAAGCTGCGTCGCTAAACACCATTTCTGCAAACGCTGCGGTATTTACCCATTTCATGAAACGCTGCGTAAGCCAGGTCATATGCGGTTTAACATCGGGTGTCTGGATTCTACCGATGGCGTTGATGTTGCAGAGTTACCATTCGATGTATTTGATGGTGCATCGCTTTAATTCGCGCACTCCTAACTCACATCGAGGTTAAACAGGATTTAGTATGGCGACAGGTGAATGTAATTGCGGGGCAGTGGGCTACGAGATAGCTGAAGAGTTAAGTGATGTTTATGTCTGCCACTGCTCTATCTGCCGTCGCAGCACGGGAAGTGGCGGCATTGCTGTGGTTGCAGTGAACAAGGCGCAGTTCCGCTGGACAAAAGGGGAAGATCAGATCCAGACCTGGCATAAACCGGGGCATGACTGGCAGACCCGGTTCTGTAAAACCTGCGGTTCCACTTTGCCCGGCGACAATGATGATGAGCGTATGTATGTGCCGGTAGGCACCCTCATCGAAGGCGCTGACAATCTAAAAGTTGCTCATCATATCTGGGTTGATTCCAAAGCTGATTGGGAAGAGATTGGCGACGACGGCAAACAACACCCAAAGGCGTTTGGCGCCTAAGACCCTAAATATAAAAACGGGACCGAATGGTCCCGTTGTCGTATTTGGCGATTGCTTATCAGCCCATCTGTGATTGCTGGTAATTCTGCAATCCAACACGTTTTATCAGGCCCAGTTGCTGTTCCAGCCAGTACGCATGATCTTCCTCGGTATCAGCCAGTAACTTCTCAAGGATCTCGCGGCTCTGATAGTCCTGTTCCTGTTCGCAGATGGTGATCACCTCTTTGAGCCTTGCATCTACGTCGTATTCCAGCTGCAGATCGTTTTGCAGCATCTCTTCGACATCTTTGCCGATACGCAAGTCGTCGCGTTCGGTCATGCAGGGCACACCTTCCAAAAACAGAATGCGTTCGATCAGCAGAGATGCGTGACCTTTTTCGTCGTCAAACTCGTGGTTGATACGTTCGTATAGCTTTTCCAGGCCCCAGTCCTGGTACATGCGAGAGTGAATAAAGTACTGGTCCATGGCTGCCAGTTCTGCAGCGAGGAGTCGGTTTAGACCGTCGATGACTTTGCTATTGCCTTTCATGTTGGTTTCTCCTGTCCGCTATCAGAGCTGTGACTGCTGGTAGTTTTCGATACCGATCTCTTTGATCAGGTGTTGTTGTGTTTCCAGCCAATCGAGATATTCCTCTTCATCTTCCAGGATCTCTTCGAGCAGTTGGCGGGAGACAAAGTCTTTGCGTTCTTCACACAGCTTAATGGCATCTCGTAGCTGGGTGAGCTGCTCAAGTTCCAGTGCCATATCGCAGCTGATCATCTCTTCGGTGTGCTCACCGATTTTCAGGTGGCCAAGTTGTTGTAGATTGGGCAGGCCTTCGAGAAACAGTACCCGCTCAATCAACTCATCAGCCTGTTTCATATCCTTAATCGATTTTTTGTACGCTTTTTCGTTTAGCTCGGACAGTCCCCAGTTCTTGAACATGCGAGCGTGAAGGAAATACTGGTTGATGGAGGTGAGTTCGGTCGTTAACACTTGGTTCAGAATGCGTATTACGTCGCTGTCGCCTTTCATGTTCGCCTCTGTGAGTAATGAGCACCTAACTTCTAAAAGTAGTTTTGCAGATCCATTAACGCCACAAATTGACTGAAAGATCAGTGATAATTTATTGAATTAATTTACATAATACGAACGGTAATGCGAAGCGATATCGTTCCGCCTGCCGGGCGTGAGTCATGGTCAGGAGAGCGGTAGGGTAGGCAAAAGAGGTTTGCTATTTCTGACGGGCGTTTAGTGCGTCTTTTAGTTCGCGGTATTTGGCGTGTGCTTTCTTGCGGATCGCTTTGGCAACTTCCAACTCCTGATCAAGTTGGGCCCTCTCTTTCGGATCTGAGGTTTGTTCGAGCAGCTCTTTCAGGGTGCGACTTTTGCGCTTCAGTTTTTCCAGTTTGCGTTTCACTCTGTCCAGTTCGTCACGGTTTTCAGCCTTCCCCTCATTGAGGAACTTGCTGAGCCAGTTGGTAAGCTTTTCCATGGAGCTGTTCATTAGTTTTCTCCATCCTGCGGAATGTCAGCGGTGAGGTGAGTGACTTCATCCGCTGCCAATGCCAGTTCACGGCTAAGGACACCTTCACCGCTGGAGCTGGCAGTCATCAACACTTCAATGGTATTCACCATGTTCTTAGATATTGACCGACAATAATGGCTGTCGTTCATTAAAGAGCTGGTCACTTTAGGTGCCAGGTAGTGATGGCGAATCAGATCATCCAGCGCATCGCTGTTGATAATGTCCTCTTTCTCCAGGCTCAATCTAAGTTGACTGATCACCAATTCAGCATCGTTATCTTCTTGGGATTGTTCATGTTGCCGGATAAAAAACAGTTTTCGTAATAGGGTCGCTAACTGGACCCGCAGCTGTTGATACTGGGCTTTGATATATCTGTCATCAGAGGCCAGGTAGCGCTTCATATTTTTCTGCAGATGTTTGGTGTCTTTAACGGCATTCACCAAGTCCCTGGCCGCCGCTTTTAGCGCAAACAGCTCTTTTACCTGATTGCTGTTTAACTGCGGGTGGGCGAGGGCTGCAAAAGTCAGCAGTTCGCCGTATACCTTGCGAATGTAGCGATCGTAAAGATCGTCAATATCTGCGAATGAGCCTGGATCGACCTCTGCCTCCGCAAGTGATTCAAGTGGTGTGTCAGACTCAAGGAGTTCTCGTTCAAGCAAAAGCCCTCGCGCTATCACGCTGTAGGACTGATCAAACAGGTGTTGAGATTCCAGGATAACGGCCTGCAGGGCAGTGTCCGGGTTGTTTAACACGGCCTTTTTAAGGAATTTCGGCTGAACCTTACGTTGGCGACGGTCAACCTGGCCCTCAGGAAGCACATTGCGTTTTCGTCGGTCCTTCGGTTTAAGCAGGTTTTCCAGTGTGCGACAAAGCTGATTGATAAATGGCAGCATCAGCAGTATGCCAAGGGTATTAAACAGGGTATGGAACAGGCTGAGTTTGAGGGTGTAGTTTGTTTCGCTGATGCCAAGTCCCTCCGCCAGGGTATCGACCAACCCCGCCAATGGAACGATCAGAATGAGGGCGGTGACGCCGGTGACTAGGTTGAATACCAGGTGCGCGGCAGCCAGGCGTTTACCTTCCAGGTTAGCCCCCATTGAACCAATAATGGCGGTGATGGTGGTGCCGACATTTGCGCCGATGGCGAGCGCTAGCGCGTTGTAATAGGAGATCTGTCCGGCGGCTAGGGCGGTGATAATCAGCACTAGAGTCGCGTGGCTGGATTGCATAACGACGGTAGCAAGCATGCCTATCAGGGTAAATATCAGCAGCCCTTTGATGCCGTCCGCCATGTAGTCGGACAGTACAATACTGTCCTGGAAGGTCTCAAACCCCTCCTTCATGTAGTGGATGCCGAGGAAAAGAAAACCAATCCCCGCCAGCAGGTATCCCAAGCCTCGCAGTGCTTTCAGGCTTTGGAAAATAAAGATGACGCCAAACACCAGCAGAGGCATGGCGTAAGCAGAGATGTTTACTTTCAGGCCAAACCCGGCAACCAGCCAAGCGCCTGTGGTGGTGCCCAGGTTGGCACCAAAGATGATGCCCACACCCTGAACCAGCGTAAGCAAACCGGCACTGAGGAAAGAAATAGTGATGATGGTGACCAGGCTGCTGGATTGCATCAGGGTGGTGGAAACCACGCCAAAGGTCAGGCTTTTCCATAGCTTGTTGGTGGTGCGTTTCAGCAGGCGTTCAAGCAGGCCGCCGGTAAAGGCCTTAAAGCCATCCTCCAGTGCTAACATGCCAAACAGAAAAATGGCGACACCGGCTAGGATCTCCTTGAGCTCGGGCATGATCCAAAAACCGTAACCGAGCAGCAGGAGTATGGTAGGGAGAAAGAGCTTTCTGATCACAACCTCCTGAAATTTAAGTGTAAGTATAATCAAGCCTCGAAAAAGGGCTGTGATCTGATAAACATGGCGCAAAATAGGCTGCGTTAAATCATGGCTAACCGTCAGAATTAGGCGTACCGTGGCGGCCTTCCGGAGAGCTGAGCAAAGCGAAGAGCGGTAACATCGTGATTGAATGGTGGGTATGGTTAGTTGGCGGCGTGATGGTATTGGCAGGCTGTTGGCTACAGTCTGCGCTTGGTTTTGGTTTAGCCATTGTTGCCGCGCCGATTCTGGTACTTGTTCATCCTGAATGGGTGCCTGTTCTGCTGACGGTCGTTGCTTTTCCGCTTAGCCTTATCAATGTCTGGCAGTTGCGCCGCCACATCGAAGTTAAAACCATGATGGTGCCCATTGTGGCTCGTTTGCCCGGTACCGCTTTGGGAGCCTGGTTGCTCACCATCATGAGTGTGAAGCTGCTGCAGATAAGTGTGTCTGTTGCCGTGTTGATGGCTGTGGTGATTTCACTCTGGAGCAAGAAGTTCGAATCCACTCCTTCTCGTCTGGCTTGGGCGGGACTTGTTTCGGGTTTTATGGGCACAACAACGTCGGTCGGTGGTCCGCCTCTGGCGCTTGTCATGCAGCATGGTGATCCTCGAATTATTCGTGCAAACCTGTCGCTCTATTTCCTGTTTGGCTGTTGCATCAGTATGTTTGCTTATGCGGTGACGGGCTTGATGACCGCAGAACTTTTCTGGCAAAGCAGTTTGTTTGTTCCGCTCGCTGTGCTGGGCGTTGCCTTGGGTACGAAAAGTCGCAGCTATATAGATGCCGGTCGGTTTCGGCCCCTGCTGATTGGTTTGTGCGGTACCGCTGGCACGATTGCATTAATCGGCGCACTTTGGCGCTAACATCATAGTTTTGGTCGTTGATCGCAGATTTTAGAACTACTGCTCTAGTTCTAAAACCAAGATTACACTGGTCACCTATACTTCATAAATCTAACTCAACGCATGTGGGCATGACGGTGAGGTAGTAATTTCCATTTGGAGCAGGAAGTGCCGACCGTGTCTCAAACCAAATCGCGCCGCTCTAGAAGTCTCAGGCAACTGGTATATTCCCAGTTTCTGCGCTCGTCTCTTATTCCTATCTTTGTTATCGAAGTGGCACTGTTGCTGCTCTATTTCGGTATTACCCATTACATCGCCGAACGAAACATCCGTATTGCGCTGGATTCCGCCAAACTCAACATCGCTGAGCTGGCTATTGCTGAGGTGCACGTGATTGATGAGCATTTAACGGCAATTGAGCGAGTAGGTTCCGTACTACAGGCGCACCACCAATATCTGTTTACCCATTTTGATCATGTCATGGTGGCGAATGAGCCGGACTTTGAAACAGCAGAAAATGGTGCCTGGGTGAAAAAAGGAGGTGAGGGGGCGAGCCTTTATTATTCTGCTGAAACAATCATTGGTTCCGAACAGTTGGAAAAAGCTGTAAAGACAGAAGAGATGGATCCACTTCTGCAGCAGGTGGTTGATCAGCATGACAGTATTGTCGCTGCCTATTTTAATAGTTGGGACAATATGAACCGGCTTTATCCCTATATTGATAATGTTGCAGACCAGTACGGCCCGCACATCAATATGGAAGATTACAACTTCTACTATCTGGCTGATGCCAAACATAACCCCGACAGAAAGCCAGTTTGGACCAATGCCTATCTTGACCCGGCAGGTCAGGGTTGGATGATTTCAAATATCTTCCCCATTTATCGAGGTGATTTTCTGGAGGGCGTTTCGGGGCTGGATATTACCCTGCCACAGGTAACCCAAACGTTGGAGAGTCTCTCTTTGCCCTGGCAAAGTGGCGCCATGATATTGGATGACACAGGTACCGTGTTATCTATGACACCAGAGATCGAAGTGCTACTAGGTATTCAGGAACTGACCACCCATGAGTACAACGAGGTGATCACGGAGACCATTGTGAAACCCTGGCAATTTAACCTTTATCAGAATGATTCGGACTCGAGTCAGTTACTGAAACAGGCGTTGCAGAAGGCAAAGGTAAGTGGTCCACAAGAGTTTGAACTGAATGGTGAAGGCTACATTCTGGTGGTTAACGGCATCGAAACCACCAATTGGTTATTGGTTATGGTGACTCCCAAAGCTGTGGTGTTCGAGGAGATATATCACCAGCGCCGCATTTCAAGTCAGATCGGTTACGCCGCCATCGCTTTTATGGTGCTGTTCTATCTGATGTTCTTTGTTTACCTGATGCTGCGCTCTCGTCAGTTGGCGAACAAGATTGTTGAGCCTATCGCTAAGTTATCGCAGATGGTACATGACGCAGTCCATAGCTCGGAAAAACCTGGCAAACAACCAGTAAATCTTGATGTGGCTGAGTTGGATTATCTTGCGGATATTCACCGTCAGCTAAGCGAAGCCAATCATATCTACCAGTCAATGGTGAAAGAGGTAACGCGGAAGAATGCCCAGCTCGAGCGCATCTCTGAAACTGACTCTCTCACTCAACTGAATAACAGGCTCAAGCTCGACCGTAGCCTTGCTCAAGAGGTCAAACGCGCAGAGCGATATGGAGAGAAGTTCTCGGTGATTATGCTGGATCTTGACCACTTTAAACGGGTCAATGACAACTTTGGCCATCAGGTGGGTGACAGTGTGTTGATCGAGTTGGCTGAGCTGATTAAAGCGCAGGTCAGGGAGAGTGACATTGTTGGTCGTTGGGGTGGCGAAGAGTTTATGGTTATTTGCCCCAATACTGCCAAAGAGCAGGGCGCGCTGTTGGCGGAAAAACTCCATCGCCGTGTAGAAGCTAATCATTTTTCTACCGTGGGTAAACAAACCGCCAGTTTCGGTGTCAGTGGATACAGAGCGGGCGACAACGTTGAGTCGTTGGTTGAGCGTGCAGATGTTGCGCTCTATCGTGCGAAGGCCAATGGTCGCAATAGAATAGAGATTGAGCACCTATAACTGCTTTCTGTTCAGCCCCTTTCTCGTGAATCGTTCGTTATCTGTTGTTTCCATCTAAAGCTATCTAAGGAGGCAGGCATGCGCGCTTGCTGGAAATATGCAATTGCATTGGTATTTATCAGTCTGTTTGCGGTGGTCGGTTGTGATCAAAGTCAGCAAAAAGCTCCCACCGAGGGCGACGTTAAATCTGGGGTTACAGCTGAGGCTAAAATGGCCAAAATCGTGGGTGAGGCGTTTTATCGTGAGCGTATTGCTTTGGCACCGGGAGCAGAGCTAATCGTGTTTCTCGAAGATGTTTCTAAAGCTGATGCACCGAGTGAAGTGCTGGGTGAATTCAGCGCGGTATTGGAAAACGCACCGCCTTACGCATTCGAGATTAGTTACGATGAGTCGAAGATTGATAGCCGAGCTCGCTACAACCTTCGCGCTCAGATCCGTCTGGATGAGCAACTGCTATTTACCACTACCCAGGCCTATGACCCGTTTGCGGGATCAGAAAACAAGTTGATGATGCAGAAAGTTACACCCAGTCAATCAAGTGATAGCTACTCCTTGATCGGAAGCTGGGAACTGGCAACGGTGGCTGGGCAATCAATCGATGTCGTACCGGATATGGCGAAGCCCAGCCTGTCATTTTTAACCAGTGGCAGTGTCACGGGAACAGGAGGATGCAACAGGCTGAACGGCAGTTATGAGGCAGATAGTAAACAGAAAGGATCTTTGACCTTCAGCCCTATCGCGACCACCAGCATGATGTGTGCAAAAGGAATGGAAGCCGAGGCAGCGCTGTTTAAGTTGTTTGACCAGGTCAAAACCTATTCTGCCAGCGCCACTGAACTAAAACTGATGGGCATTGGTGGTATTGAATTGGCGACTCTTACGCGTGTTGCAGAATAATCTGATTATGACTACTTCAGTCCATATTTAGACTTCAGGGCGTCAATAGCAGCCGCCCTTGTTTTAAGAAAGTGATTAAACAGGTCAATCAGTTCACCATTATCGCGACTGCTCAAATAGCGGCTGTCCTCTATGTAGGGCAGCTGATTTGCAAATGTCAGTCGTTGAGCAATGTCTGGGTTGTTTGCTAGCCAGTGCTCTGCGACCGCCTTATTGATATAGACGCCATCCAGAGCCCCTTCATCGAGCATTTTCAGCAGCACCCCCAGGTTCGCATCATAATGGGTTTTGATCACCCCAAGTTCTATCGATGAAAGGTAGGGTGTTGGCGTAAAACCAAGAGGAACACCCAGGCGCTTCAGCTCGCTCACTTTCAGGTTGTGACTGGTTTTCTGTACAAATATGCCATCAACAAATGACACCACGGGTTGGCTGTAAACGATAGTGTGTTTTGCTTTGGTGGCCATTGCCCAGTTTGGGTTATCTGGATAAACCGCGCTCGCATCACCTTCAACCAATGCCATGCTGCGACGCTTTACCGAAAAGGCCTGATAAAGGATCCGGGTGTTTATAAAGTCACTGAAAAGATCAAACAGCTCGCGGTTAAAGCCTTTGTATTGGCCGTTAAGCCAATACGAATAAGGCTGATAGTCCTCGAAATCCTGAACACCGATCACCAAATGTGCTTCTCTCTGTTTTTGTTCCGCAGTCAGGGCGAAACAAACGATATAGAGCAGGGTAGCCAACCAAGCGCGCGCAGAAAACAGAAGCAAGAATAATAACCTTTTACATTACGCAGACTTTATAAGGCTAGCGTATTATTCAGCTCAGGATTTTTGACTGGATCACATCTCTCCGTACTGTGGTCCGGATCCGCCCTCAGGCGTTACCCAGTTGATGTTCTGTTGCGGCTCTTTAATATCACAGCATTTACAGTGCAGGCAGTTCTGAGCATTAATCTGAAAGCGCTGTTCTCCTTCAACGTCAATTACTTCATACACACCTGCTGGACAGTAGCGCTGGGCTGGTTCGGCAAACTTGGGCAGGTTTACTTGGATAGGGATTGCATCGTCTTTTAACTGCAGGTGGCAAGGTTGATCATGGTCATGATTCAGGTTGGCTAAAAACAGCGACGCGGTGCGGTTAAAGGTGGTCACCTTGTCTGGTTTTGGATAATCGATAGCAGGGCATTCATCTGCAGTTTTTAGCTGACTATGGTCCTGGTTTTTGTCGTGTACATGCCAGCTGTGTTTGCCGCCAAGCAGCGTCTGTTCTACCCAGTTCAGCGCGCCCCCAACTAAGGCTCCGAATTTATGCAGGTTGGCCACGGCGTTTCTATGTTTGTAGAGGTCTTTGCCTAACCAGGAGCGTTTAACCAATTCGCCGAAAGCAGACAGGGCGATAGGAGAGCCCCAATGCTCAGCTATTAGCTCAGCCGCCAAGATCCCGGATTTCATCGCAGTATGAGAGCCTTTAATACGTGCGCCATCGAGTGTACCGGCGTCACAACCAATCAGCAGGCCGCCAGCAAATTGCATCTGGGGCAGGGCATGCCAGCCGCCCTTGGCAATGGTGCGAGCGCCATAGCTGATGCGCTCAGCACCTTTTAACAGTTCCTGAATGTGCGGATGACGCTTGAACTGTTGGAACTCCTCAAACGGGTCCAGGTGTGGATTTTGGTAATTCAAATCGACGATTAGCCCAAGATAAACCTGATTGTTTTCGCCGTGGTAGATAAAACCGCCACCGTTTACCTTATCTTGGGTATATAACAGCGGCCAGCCGAAGGTATGCTCGGCTTTCCCAGCCTGATAAACCTCGTCAGTGACCTGCCATACCTCTTTAAACCCCAGCGCATAGTGTTGCGGGTCAAAGCCGGTATTGAGCTGGTAGCGCTCTATTAACTCTTTACCCAAATGACCACGACATCCCTCTGCGACAATGGTGTGCTGTGCGATGATTTCCATGCCCAGCATGCCGCCGGGTTTGAGTTCTCCCTGTTTATCTCGACCCATATCACCGGTGATTACACCAATCACTTGGTCAGTGTCGTCGTAAAGAATTTCACTGGCGGCAAAGCCGGGAAATATGTCCACGCCTAAACTCTGAGCCTGCTCTGCCAGCCAACGGCATAACTTACCGAGGCTAAGAATATGGCAATCTTTATTGTGCAAGGCTTTGGGGACCAACAAGTGGGGCACGTTCAGTGAGGAGGTTGGACTCAACTTCAGCAGATGGTCCTGTTTAACGGATTCCCCCAGAGGCGCTTGTTGCCAAGAGTCTGGCATTAGTTCCTGCAATGCGATGGGGTCAAAGATGGCACCCGAAAGAATATGCGCGCCAACTTCAGCGCCTTTTTCCAGTACACAGACAGATAGTTCTGGCTTTAGCTGCTTGAGGTGTATAGCTGCAGACAGGCCTGCCGGCCCTGCACCTACCACCAGTACATCCACTTGCATCTGCTCTCGTGTCATCTCGTTCAGTTCCGTTTACAGATTTTGATTACTACATCACCATGATACAGGTTTACGTTAACGTCAACGGTAACTATCCTGATCGCAGGTTTTAATAGTGGCAACTCGCTCATACAGCAGTAATCAAAAAGTAGCGGAACAAGCAGAGGCATGCATGAAGATATTGGTCGCGATTAAGCGTGTTATCGACCCTGGCGTCAAAGTAAGGCTTAAGCCCGATGGCAGTGGCGCTGAGCTTAACGGCGTAAAGATGGCTGTAAATCCATTTTGCGAAATAGCGGTAGAACAGGCCGTTCAACTAAAGGAAGCAGGCATCGCGTCAGAAGTCATTACTCTGGCGATTGGTGATAAGGCCAGTCAGGAGCAACTCAGAACTACACTGGCTTTGGGGGCTGATCGGGCTATTCATCTGGATGTAGAGCAAACGCTGGAGCCACTAAATATCGCAAAACTGCTGCGTATGGTGGTTGAGCGGGAAACCCCCGAAATTGTTTTGCTGGGTAAACAATCGATAGATGGCGACAACAATCAAACCGGGCAGATGCTGGCTGGGTTACTGGGTTGGTCGCAGGCAACGTTTGCTTCAAAGGTTGAAGTAAAAGAGCGCGGCGTAGAGGTTACGCGAGAGCTGGATACTGGCCTGCAAACACTGTCATTGAAGTTACCCGCGGTTATCACCACGGATCTGAGACTCAATACCCCCAGATTCGCCTCATTGCCAAACATCATGAAAGCCAAGCAGAAGCCATTGGAATCGGAGTCTGTGGATCTATCTGCGCTGAATATCAAAACTCACACCGAACTGCTTTCAATGCAGCCACCTGCTGTCAGGCAAGCGGGTGTAAAGGTGGGTAGTGTCGATGAGCTGGTAAGCAAGCTGACTAACGAAGCGGGGATATTCTAATGAGCACTTTGGTAATAGCCGAACTTCAATCTGGCGAGCTAAGCGATGCGACATTAAAAGCTATTTCAGCGGCGAACCAGCTTTCTCAGCAAACAGAGCTGTTGCTGTGGGGCGCCCAGGTGGCGGCACTCGCAGATGGTATGTCGACCTTACCCGTGGCAAAGATACGGATTATGGAAAGTGCTTCGCTGGAGCATGGATTAGCGGAGTCACTTGCTCCTGCTTTGGTTACTCTGGCGCGGGAGTATAGTTATCTGCTTGCTGGCGCCTCAACGTTTGCGAAGGACCTGCTGCCCCGCGTCGCTGCGTTATTGGATGTGGGCATGTTGTCTGATGTCGTGGCATTTGAGGATGATGACGTTTTTGTTCGCCCCATGTATGCAGGCAATGCCATGGCGAGAGTGAAAAGCCATGACGATATAAGAGTGCTGACCGTTAGAGGATCAGCTTTTGCGTTACCTGAAGCCGCCACCGCGGCGCCAACTGTCGAAATGGTTGCGGCAGATATCACCGCGCTGGTTTCTCAAAATCAACTCTCCAGCTTTGTAGGCGAGCAGGTAACTGAGAGTGAGCGCCCAGAGCTAGCCAGCGCAAAAGTCGTCGTATCAGGCGGACGTGGGCTGCAAAGCGCAGAGCAGTTTGGTTTGGTTGAGCAGTTAGCTGACCATCTGGGGGCTGCGGTTGGTGCATCTCGCGCCGCAGTAGACGCAGGATTTATCGGCAACGATTTTCAGGTGGGCCAGACAGGGAAGATTGTTGCGCCAGATCTGTATATTGCACTGGGTATTTCAGGGGCGATCCAACATATTGCCGGCATGAAAGACGCTAAGGTAGTGGTTGCGGTGAACAAAGATCCTGAAGCACCAATTTTCGACGTCGCGGATTACGGCTTAGTGGGCGACCTGTTTGATGTGGTACCGCAGTTGATAGAGAAGCTGCCTGGGAAGTAATACTGGCATGTTCATGAATACCCCTCTCCTAGGAGAGGGGTATTCATCCTATCGAAGAGACCCATCATCTCAATCTTATCCCCAAGGGAGAATAGGATAAGATTCTCAAGTTCAGCTAAGCGGATTCCTCTGCTAATCAAAACCCTCTCCTAAGAAAATTTTGCCTCAACCTGTGGGGCGTATGCCCATCCACCTCTATTTGCATGTATTGCCAAAGCTGCTACGCTAACACATCGGACCAGTTTGAAAATAAGAATAAATATAAGGAGTTCCGGGTGGCTGAGAATTACGTTCTAAAAAGCTTTCGCAAACTTAAGTACCTACCTATGGGGGACTGGCTGTTCGGAAAAGTGATAAGCCGTCGCGCTCCCTATTTCGGAACCATCAGCCCTCGCATTACTAATGTTCGCCCGGGTATGTGTGAATGCCTGATCAAAAAGCGTCGTGGTGTCGAAAATCATATTGGCACAGTGCATGTCATTGCGATTGCCAATGGCCTGGAGATGGCAATGGGGACGATGGCTGAAGCATCGATCCCAAAACACTTGCGATGGATCCCCAAGGGCATGACCCTGGATTACACCGCCAAAGCGGGGTCTGATATTCGTTGCGTGGCTGAAGTCGATCAGTCTGCCTGGCAGCCGGGTGACATGCCCGTGACTGTGACAGCATACGATGTGAACGATACCGTAGTGGTGAAGGGCACGATCAATCTTTGGATCTCAGAAAAGCCTAAGAAATCCTAACGTGCTTTTGCACAAAACTATTAGCCGATAGCAAGCGCCCCTGGTGTCTGATTAAAGTGCCGTTTGAACTCGCGACTAAACTGAGATGGGCTCACGTAACCCACTTGCCGAGCGGCATCAGCCGCTCTTTGCCCCTGATTAATAATCAACTCTTTGGCTTTAGCCAAACGTACCTTCTTCAGATATTGCAAAGGCGACTCCAGGGTGACATCTCTGAATGCGCGGTGGAACGCTGACACACTCATATTTGCCTCTTCGGCCAGGTGGTCCACGGTAATTTGCTGCGCGTAATCGCTATGAACCCGGGTCAGTGCTTTGGCGATACGGGCATAGTGACCATCAAACTGTGCCAGCCCCATCAGAGTATGACTTTGTGGGCCGATCAGAATTCGATAGATGATCTCTTCGACGATCATCGGGCCGAGGATCTTGCCATCGGTTGGATGCATCAAGGCTTTCAGCAAGCGCTCTACGGCATTGAGCATCGCCGGGTCCATCTTGTCAGATTGCAGTCCACACTGGTTTTGCATTTTAGCCGCGCGCTCTCTGCTGCTGGATGGTGTAGAGGGCATAGATTGCAGTTGATTAACTAAGCGGTGCAGCAGAGCCGGGGGGATATCAATGGACAATCCCAACAGCGGCTGATCATTTTCGGCGATGGCTTCACACTCAAGGGGCAGCGGCACCCCCAAAACCAGATAATCTCCCGGTCCATAGGCAACGGCGTGTTCGCCCAAGTGCACCATTTTTCTGCCTTGCCCCATAATGATAATGCCCGATTGATAAAGCAGTGGCTGACGAGCGCTACTCTTTGCGGCGCGATAGAAATGCACACCTTCAATGGTTGTGCTGGTCGCGCACTCGAGTGACTCAAGGCCTGCGTAGGTGACATATTGATTCATTAAGTTAGACAGCTGCATACTTCGCCCGCCAGTAGGTGAGGAGTTGGTAAAATACCTGCAGCGATAGAAATAGGCAATATAAAGGTAGGTATTAACCTTTATCGATGCTCTTGCTGCGACTAATATGCATCTCGAGATTTGAGCTGGCCAACCACCTTTTATCGTTTGGCCATCTGCCATCAAACCAGTTTTGATAGAAATGAGGACGAGTTTCATGCAATTTTCTTATGTAAACCCAACGCAAATTCAGTTCGGCCAGGGCCAAATCGCATCTATTCCTTCACTATTGCCAGCAGACGCCAAGGTATTGGTTATCTACGGCGGTGGTTCAATTAAGCGCAACGGTGTTTACGACCAGGTAAAAGAAGCGCTGAAAGATATTCCTTGGCAGGAGTTCTCGGGCGTTGAACCAAACCCAACTAAAGAGACCCTGGATAAGGCGGTCGCCATTGTTAAGTCTGAAGGTATCAACTTCATCTTGGCTGTGGGTGGCGGTTCCGTCATCGACGGCTCTAAGTATGTTGCTGCCGCATCCCATTACGATGGCGAAGGTTGGGATATTCTGGAAGGCAAACACCAGGTAACAACTGCGGTGCCTTTGGCCGCGGTATTGACCCTGCCGGCGACGGGCTCCGAGTCAAACATGGGTGCGGTTATTACCCGCGCAGAAACCCACACCAAACTGGCGTTCCTGGCTCCAGCAGTACAGCCTAAGTTTGCTGTTATGGACCCAGATGTGATGAAAACGCTGCCAGAGCGCCAACTGGTGAACGGTATTGTTGATGCCTGGGTTCACGTCTGTGAGCAGTATTTGACCTTCCCAGCCGATGCTATGGTGCAGGACGGTTACGCTGAAGCGCTGCTGAAGAACCTGAAGAGATTAGGTGAACAGTTTGCAGATCGTGATAACGATAGCTGGCGCGCCAACCTGATGTGGACTGCTAACCAAGCATTGAATGGTTTGATCGGTGCTGGCGTAGCACAGGACTGGGCGACCCATATGATCGGCCACGAACTGACCGCGTTATACGGTGTTGATCACGCCCGCTCGTTAGCTATTGTGCAGCCGTCACTGCTGCGTAACCAGATGGCGACTAAGCAGGGTAAAGTTGAGCAGATGGGCCGCAATGTATTCGGTCTGGCTGACGGCGATGATTTAGCCGAACGCACTGTGCAAGCTATCGAAGCCTTCTTCCACAGCCTGGATGTTGCAACTCAGCTCACTGAACATGAATCTTCAAAAGCGGAAGCGATTGACGCTATCGTCGGTCAACTGGAGCAAAACGGCATGGTAGCGCTGGGCGAAAGCCAGGCAATTACTCTGAATGAAAGCCGTCAGATCCTGGAAAAAGCGGTAGCTTAAGCATGCTCTCGGTCAATCCATCGGTTAACTTCTGAGTAAAAGAGTATCTTGGTAAGAAGAAGCCAGCCCTAGTTGTATATACAATTGGGCTGGCTTTTTGCGTTTAAACTTTTGCTGGAGAAACCGCTGTTTCTTGATGAGAATTGAAGCCTTTAAAAATCAACCACAAGCCTAGCAGTAACTGACTCAAGGCCAGCGGCGCAATCAGCATAAAATCTACTTTCAGGCCAAACAGCGGACGGCTGACAGAGCTTAGCTGGGACAGCACGGCGAGTATGCCAAACCCCGCCAGTAGCATTGGGATCAAACGGTATCTGAATAGCACCAGATAGAAGGCCAGTAGCATCAGCCCAGACATAATCAATCCGATATAGTGCGCCCAGTTGCGGTAAGCAGCAAACAGTGAGGGTAATGCCTGTATGGTGGATTGGCTGGTGGGATCTGCCTGTGCCAATGTTTGACTGAAGGATACCAGTGCCATGGTGTTGATATTTTCCACCAATACTAACGTAACGCTGATACAGACCAGCATCATATAGCCACGTGCCAACACTGGGTTGTGGGCTTTGAATGTGCCGTATGCCAGATTGGCGACAGTCAGAGATACCAGGCTACCGAACACTGCCAGCAATACAGACGCGCCGATATGGTTGGCGACCTTGGCGCCATTAACCGCAAACCCGGGTTCGCCGTAGAGTGGGGCGGTCAGTGCAAAGTTGACATATATGCCCAATACCAGTTGGAGCAACACGAGTGCCCCTATCCATCTTCCCACGTTGGTTTTTTCCATTGCTAAGCTACCCACATCTAATTTACTTGGCTTGTTTCATGCCATTTAAGCGCCAAAACTGTGTTTTATCGAGCGGGACATGTAACAACTAATTAACAAATGGCCTGGGGCGATAAAGATTAATCTAAATCAGCAAGAGTTGAGGTCAGTTGTGATGAACTGATGCTGGTAGGCGTGGATACACTGGGGCGAGAAAGAGATGTCAATGTCGAGTCAAACACTAAATCGCGTGCTCTGGGGCCTTTGTGGGCTAGGGGCGCTATTGGTATGTGTGGGTTTGGCGATGGCGATCTGGACGGATATCAGCGTTACCATGGGTGTAAAGGGGATACTGATTATCAGTCTGACCATAGGTGCAGGCCTGTTCCTTCTGATTCCCTCCAAGATCTACCTGACCTTGCTACTGATGAAAAACAAGTAAACTGCTAAAGCTTGTATTGTCTGATCATCTCATCGAGGGAATGCACCAGCTTAACCACTCGTTCGCTGATCTCATTGTCAATCGCTGAATCTTCAGCGGACGACTCCGCAATGTCGTTGATGTCAGAGATATGTTTGGTCAGGGATTCCATCGCACTGCGCTGATCTGATGCCGCATCAAATACCTGCGCATTCAGGGTATTTATCTCTTTGGTTTGGTCCGCGATTGTCTGCAGCGTCTGTGCTAATTGCTCAATACTACCTGCTGAATCAGAGGCTGCTGTATTGGCGTTCGCCATAATTGTCACTGCGCGGTCCGATTCGGCTTTAAGCTCGGTGATGATGGTGTTGATCTCCTGGGTTGAGTCATGGGTGCGATTGGCCAGCGCACGCACTTCGTCGGCAACCACGGCAAAGCCACGTCCCTGTTCACCGGCGCGGGCTGCTTCAATGGCAGCGTTAAGCGCCAGCAGGTTAGTTTGCTCGGCAATGGAAGTAATAACGCTGAGCACACTGGCCATGTTTTCTGAGCGCTGTTCAAGTGCTGCAATTGTATCTGCGCCAGAGGCGACGGAAGCGACCAGTTCCCGGATCTCGGCCACAACCGCGTGGGCAGCATCAGTGCCTTGCTCGGCTTGGGATTGGGCACTGGTTGAGCGCTCAACGGTAAACTCTGCATTTTGTTTGACGCTTTCGGCTGCTTGCTCCATTTGACCAACCGAGCCGACCATCATGCCGCTGTCCTGCTTCAGTTTCTGAACGGCTTTATCTGTCGAGACCGCAGTAGCACGAAGGTCTTCAGCTGTTTGGGTTAACTCGGAAGAGTTGCTGCGAAGCTGTTCAAGGCTGGTTTTGAATGTTTGAGTCAGCTTGGCCAGCGACAGGCTAAGCTCACCAATCTCATCATTTCTGTGCAGATCAAATTGGGTTGTGAGGTCGTTATGATCGGCGCTGGCGGAGAGCGCACGCCGCAAGCTGTTAAGTGGTACGGTGACGTAATGGCGGAATACATATGCCAGTAAAACCAGTCCGATGCCAAATACAACTGCAAGAATACCGACCTGGCGCCACATCGACATATTGATACTGCTGTAGGTCTCCTCCATTGAATAGGAGACGCGTACTGCGCCGGCAATATCTCCTTCTTTGCTTTTAAAGTGACAGGTCAGGCAGTTAATACCGTTGTGGTCTTGCTTCATTACAATCGGATTTACCAGGGTAAAAACTGGGAGTCCGTCAACTGAGGTTTGCTCCAGCACTTTTTTACCCGTCAGTGCCAGCCGATCCCATTCATCTATCGGGGCTGCGTCCTCCATGCCAGGGCCATAGATTAAGGTGATGGCTTCGCTCCTTATCAGTCGAAGCTCAACAATGTTCTCCTGGGAGCGCATTTTGTCCTGCAGTATTTTTCTTTGCGCCATGCCTCCGCTGAGCATCAAGGTGTTGATTGCTTCAAAGTAGCTTTCACTGAAGGTATTGATATGGTCAATCGCCATCTCATCAACGAGGGCACGTTCGTGTTGATAGCTGTAGAGCATGGTGATGGCGAGAAGAAGCAGGCCAACACTGGCCATGGTGATGTATAAACGAGCGGCGATGGTGAGGCTTTTCATGGAAAACCCTGTCTTCCTTCAGGGGCTACCACTAAACACCGAGATAGCTAAGTTGTCAGTTTATTCACCTCTTAAACATAGTTAAACAGCCTCAATCTGCCATCTAAGTGGCGGTGATTATTCATGAAATAATTGCGATGCTATCAACCTAGACGTTCTGCCAATCAGAGGCATGAGTTGTTGCTTGCTGCATCAAAGGCCAGCTGATTAGCGATCGCTGATAGTCGCCAGCGTTGCCAGTCAAATGAAGCCCATAACTCGCCAGGCGATAGGCCATCAATGCGTAGAACGCGTCGACCATGGACGGCTTTTCGAACATAAAGGGACCGTTTGCGCCAGCAAATATCGCTTCCAAACGCGCGAGTTCATGGCTTAGTGCAGGTGTCAGTTCTACTGTTTTTGGTTTGCCTAGGTGAAAAGGGCACGTGCCACGAAGCTGCTGAAACCCTGCATGAAGCTCCGCGCACAAACTTCTGGCGATGGCTCGGTTTGTAGGGTCGTCAGGGAGTAATTTACCCCCAGATTTTTCGTTCAGATATTCAGCAATCGCCAGTGAATCATGAATAGCTGTATCGCCGTCATAGAGCACTGGTACCTGACAGGTGGGGGAGAGAGGCGAGAGTTGCTGTTTGTAATCGGGTGCAGCCAAATCAATCACGGTTTCATCGGCAGATAACTCCGCTATTTGAAGGCAAAGCCACACCCGTAGTGACCACGTGGATTCAGTACCAACAACTAATTTCACTACAAGCCCCCCTAAATCGTTTGCGACAGACGAGTGGGCTGTGGTTGTGTGCGCACCAAAGCAATCCCAAGCCAGATAAACCAGATAATTTGGCTTAGCCCAAACAGCTCTTTGAACAGATCCAATGGGATCAGCGTTAAAACTCCAAATGCGCCGACGACAATGCCAAGAATATTTAGGGCTTTTGAGAGAGTCGCTGTCTTGAACATAGCGACGCTGATTAGCAGAACCCATAGCGCGCCGACCAGCTCAATGCCGCCGCCCAGCGCATCTCTGACAATCGAAAATGCTATCCAGACCGAACGGGTCTGCTCTGGCTCTTCGGCTTTCAGTTCCAACACAGTTTGCATACCTATGTTGGCGACCATTCCAGCGGAAATAATGATGGCAACCCAAATTACGCCAAACAGGGTCGCAGTCTGTGCCAGTGCTGGCGTGTTCTCTTTAGCCTTTGAATAGGTGGCTTGGACTAGCAGTGCCAAAGCAATACCAAACACAAAGTACCCGATGAGGTTCATCACAGTAAAAGAGGTTTGCTGTGATTCAATGTAGTCGAGCTTGATTGGCCAACTGGCATCGGAAGGAAAGTCCAACACCGCGCCGTAAAAGATAAACATTATTATGTATGTAAGTGCGCAAACAATGGCAGCAATACCGCCAATTTTCTGTAGCTTTTCCATGCTTCTTCCCCTGAATTATCAATTCGTTGTTATTGTTGTTCGTGTTTTTAGGTGCTTTATGGCGCCGCTTTCACCGCCATCAAAAGTATGTCACAGGGTTATCCGCCTACAAGGAGGTAAACTGCAACAGGGCTTGATAACTTGTTAGAAAATATGTGCTAGCGGGATGTTGTGCACCAGTCGCTGTCTGCAATGTGCACGCGATAAAGGCCGGGTGAGTAGGGCTTAGTCAGTTGGCTGACACCACTTTCTATATCCTCCCATTGCTCGTCCGAATACCGAGCAATTTCACGCCGGATCTCGCTTCGGTCATCGGTGGCGTAATCAATAGGGATCGGCTCAAAATCCACCCAGTGATTGATGAAGGACTCTCCATCATCATCTTCGTGTGCTTCATAAACCGCAATGGTGCCAATACGATCGCCAACTCTTACAAACTTACTTGGCTTGTACTCAATAACTTTGATTACAGGATAGTCACCGCCGAACTTTGCCAGGTTGGTTGATACGGCTACCAAGGTAGGGTTCTTAGAGATCACGATGCCACCATTGGAGTCGGCCGTGAAATGCTCGGATGCGGCAATCCAGTAATACCAGTTCATATAACAGGCTACAGGCACAAAAAGAAATGCAATCTTGGTAACAAAGAAGCCGAACAGAACCGAGGTTAAAAGGAACAGGACCAGAGAAATAATCTTCTTCCTATCATGTTTGAACCAAACACCTGGTTTGAAACTTATCATTCCAGGTGTTGACGCAAACGTGTCGTTGTCTAATGTGTGCATTTTCTTTTCGTGCATATAGTTTGCGGTTCTCGTGGTACTTCCTAGTGCTGATCGGTTGTTGACTGTTCTATCGGTTGTTTTCCGCTGCTCAGCCTGAGCCACTGCCAAATAATCAGGTTTGCAGCGGTGGTGACGCTGATGATGTAGATGGTACTGATCCTAAAGAAGGTCTTGGGCATAAAGTACCAGGAGCTATCAGCCCGGTTGTTTTTCCACATCAGGTTATCGAATATCAGTGGATGGAATACCTCTTTCCAGAAGGTATTAAACACGGGGATCACCAGAAGGAGAGAGACAACAAATAGGGTGTTAAATTTGGCGGCTTTTCGAGTGCAATCCTTGTTGGCAAATGCGAGTAGCAACAACAAGGCCACAGGAAACCCCCACACCATACGGTCGTAGATCCCGCGTACTTCCAACAGATGGCGTTTCTCTTTGTTTGTCCATTTTCGGCCTAGTTTCTGCCTGTCATGGCGCCAAAATTCGACCAGTTCGGTGATTCTGCTCTCCAGCCATGCTGGGCTACGTGCTTTGCATCGGCCGTGAAAATTACATGCTGTGTGGTAGCTATTTGGAGTGTAAATAACCGACGCCAGGGCTGGGTAAAAAGTCGCATAGAACAGCGCTACAGCTAATAATGCTGTTCGTCCTCGATTAAGCCAGTCCATCGCGTTACTTCACTCCCATACACTCGTTATCCGGTCAGTATACCGATAGATATTTTTCTGCATAGATGGATAAAAATGAACTGAGGTGTTGACCTTGGACCTAACTCTAGGGTTTAAGATTAAGTTATGAAAACTAGATATCTGTCGTTGAGCATTTAGCTATGTACAAGATTGGTGAGTTATCCCGGCAAACCGGGTTAAGTAATGACACATTGCGCTATTACGAGAAGATGGCGTTAATCACGCCTGCGACCCGCACAGAAGCAGGCTATCGGCTTTACGATGAGTCCAGCTTATCCCGCTTGAAATTCATTCAACAGGCTAAATATGTCGGTTTTTCATTGGAGGGCATCAAAGAGCTGCTCTCTATGAGGTTGGATAAATCGCACCACTCTTGTGGTGAAGTAAAGCAGCTAACTGAAGATAAACTGGTTGAGATTGACAATAAAATTGAAGAGTTGCTACGGATAAAACAGGCCCTGCAAGTGATGAATGATGCCTGTTGTGGCGGTGCGGTTTCAGCCGAGCATTGTTCGATCTTACAGGCGCTCGAAACCGGTGAGCCAGTTAAGCGGGAGGGCCATTTATGAACCAAAGCATGAGCTTTTTCGACAACCTGCTGGATCTGTTTATCGAATCTGCGCCATGGCTATTGCTGGGCTTTATTGTCGCAGGATTAATTAAGAGCTTTATCCCGGCTGATTTTATGAGCCGACACTTGGGCGGAAAAGGTGTCTGGGCAACCATTAAAGCGGCAGTTATCGGCGCACCTTTACCATTGTGCTCATGCGGAGTCGTTCCTGCGGCACTTGGACTGCGCCGTAATGGCGCCTCCAAAAATTCCACTGTGTCGTTTCTGGTGGCTACGCCGGAAACAGGCGTAGATTCGATAGCTGTGACGTATGCCTTATTGGGGCCAGTGATGGCAGTTGTGCGGCCAATTGCTGCTATATCCAGCGGCATTCTGTCTGGCGTGCTGGTTGGTAAAGCAGAAGCTTCTGAAAAGGCCGAGCAAACTCAAACGGCTTCAAGTTGCTGCAGTAGCAAAAGTAGTGGATGTGGCGCCAAGGATGTTGTTGAAGCCTTGCCAAGCACAAGAACAAGCACCAGCACCAGCACCCGGCTGATTTCCGGCGTGAAGTTTTCTTTTCATGACATGCTTAAAGATATTGCCTTCTGGTTGCTGATTGGCCTGGTATTCGCAGCAGCGGTCAAGACCTGGGTGCCTGCAAGCTTTTTGGCGCAGTGGGGCAGTGGTTTTCTTGCCTTTGTCGTAATGGCGTTGATAGGTGTGCCCATGTATATCTGCGCAACGGCATCAACCCCTATTGCTGCAGGCCTATTGATGGCGGGTGTCTCCCCCGGTGCTGTGTTGGTATTTATGATGGCAGGCCCAGCCACTAATCTGGGAACACTTGCAATTGTTGGTCGCGAACTCGGCCGCCGCGCACTTGTCGCTTATTTGAGTGGTGTCGTAATTGCCAGCTTCTTCTTTGGGTATCTGCTAAATGCCTTGGTTGACGCACAGGGGTGGAATATTGTCGGGGCGGCTCACGAACATATGGCATCTGAGAGCCTGCTGGCACAGATCAGTGCTTTGATACTCGGTGCAGCGATACTGCGTGTGGTATGGATTGATTTTCGCGATAGATATCTGAGGGCTTCAGCTAAGGAAAGCGGTTGTTGTGCCAGCGATGCAGCGTCTCAGGAAAAGGCCACAGAAAAAGCTCAAGCCAAATCGGGATGTTGCGCTGGAAACCCTGATAGTAAAGGTGGTTCCTGCTGATCTTGAACCAAACCTGTTTAACGTTAGACGCAAAAAAGCACCCAGAAGGGTGCTTTTTACTTTGAAACGGAGGAAGGGCCGTTGCTAATAGAGGTTCACGACAGGGAGGTTATCTCCCGTTTCGCTCTCTTCATCACCCAGGTAATCTTCATACCAGTCTGGTTGACCAAGCACGGAATATTCGCCCTCGCCAAAACATTTCACGGTGTCATCACTAAGTAACACGCATGTTTGACTGCCGTTTCCTGAAATCGCCTTAACCGACAGTCCGGTGCCAAAATCTAAGCTGGCTAAGGCATCACCCATTTCGCTGAGGGGATCAACCAGATCGACACCAAACTCGTCTTTACCATCACCAATGTCATGGTCGGTACCATCAGCGATGTAACCACCGTCCCCCCAGCACTTTACCTGGTCATTGTTAAGAAGGGCGCAAACGATATAGAAGCCTATAGACACATCAACAGCGTATAAGCCCGTGCCTAACTCAATGGGTAAGAGATCGTCACCCATCTCATCGTCATCATCGCCTAGGTTAAGCTCAGAGCCTTGGCCAAGCGCTCCATCAAAATTGCGCCCCCAACATTTGAGGTCGTCGTTGTCAAGAATGGCGCAGGTTTTTCTGTAGCCCGAGAATACCTTTTTGGCAGTGCGGCCAGTACCAAGATCTACATTGGGTAGATCGTCGCCCATCTCTGAGACACCGGGGGCCAAGTCTACGTTAAGTTCATCTTTGCCATCTCCGCGATGATTGGAGTCACCCAAGCCAAGTTGACCATAACTATTACTTCCCCAACACTTTACGTGGCCGCCGGTGACAACGACGCATGCGTTTAGATAACCGACAGATAACTGCTCTGCCTTTACGCCGGTGCCTAAGTCAATGGCTGTAAGCGCATCGCCCATTTCAGCTCCACCGGCGTCGCCAATATCACCGGTTGCTTCGTGACCTAATCGACCGTTACTGTTGGAACCCCAGCATTTTACTTCCCCCTCTTCAGAGAGCGCGCAGGCATGATCATTACCTACCTCAACCTGAATTGTTGTAAAGCCAGAGCCCAAGTCAATAGCGTTCATGTTGTCGCCGAGTTCAGCTGCACTGTCACCGTAGGTCGAGCCCCATGTCGCAGTGTCGACACCAAAATTGTTTGAATAACCGACACACTTCACTACGTTACCTGGGAATAGTGCACAAGAGATATATTCGCCAACGGACACTTGCAGCGGAACTTGGCTTCCGAATTGAGCTGCGTCCAGGTTTTCGCCCATCTCTTCGTGTTCATCGCCAAGTTCTTGGTCGTTTAAGTGGAAAAATGTGTTGTTATCACCATAGCCAAAGCATTTTGTCAGGCCATCTTGAGATGTCACACATGTGCCATAGCTGCCGCCTTCCAGAGTCTTAGCTACAGGCATAATCACAAGGTCAGTTGAATCCGTTCCACCACCGACATAAGTAGTCAGGTCGTCGATGGAAACATTTATCGTCTCTCGCTCTTCAGCAAGGCTGTCATCAACAATAGTGATATTGACCGTGGTAGAGGTCGCACCTGCTGCAAACACGGCATCTGCAGTGACATAGTCATCGTCTTCAGTGGCATCGCTGCTGCTAAAGCTTAAAGGCAAAGTGAGTTCTTCACAGGTTGCTTGAGTTAGCTGGAGTTCTAATGAAGCTGTGCCCGCATCTTCGTTAACAAAATAGGTTGATTCAGCAAAGTTAACTTCGTTGATATCAAGATCCTGGCTGATGATGCCAAAGGCTGAGACAGTGGTGCCGCCACTGAGCTGAAGCAGGAAATACTCGTCACACTCATAGGTGCTGTCATCGAGAAGGTTTACGTCGATGGTTTTGGTTGTTTCACCAGCCAGAAATGTCAGTTTCCCCGCAGTTGCCTGGTAATCACTGCCGCTGGTAGCTGTCACGTTTACCGTACCGTAGGTAAATGTTTTATCGACAGCCTGTGCCTCGCGCATATTGACGGTAAAGGTGAGAACCGAATCGGCTTCAGCAAGTGTTGCATCGCTAACGGAAAGCAGGTCATTGGCATTTTCGCCATCTTCACCAGGAGCACCGTCAGTACCATCAGCTCCGTCAGAGCCATTTGACCCATTTGAACCGTCGGCGCCATCAGAACCATCCACACCATCTTGACCCGGTGCACCGTCTGAGCCATCAGCACCATCTAATCCATGGCAAACATATTCGCTGGAGGTGACTTCGTCTTCCTCTAGCATGCTGTTTTGATTTAGGTCCAGGCCCGCTTCAACTAATAGGCCGCCATTGGCACAGTTGGAACCTGCTGGCTCCGCCGCGATGTTTAGAAGCGCGCTGGTGCCATCTTCTCCGTCTGCGCCATCTGCACCATCAGCACCGTCTTGACCGGGATCGCCATCTTGGCCATTAGTACCGTCGGTACCATCACTGCCGTCAGCACCGTGACATACGATACGAGTCTCAGTGATCTCATCGGCATCCAATACGCCGTTGCCGTTGTTGTCTAAACCGAGGTCAATACTAACACCACCGTTAGGGCAGGTGTCGCCGCCGGTTTGTAGTTCCGACGTTTCGGTGAAAACGGATCGCGTTGTGATTTCGGTTGGGCTTGAGTCGGAGCCACCGCCACATGCGGTAAGCAAACAGCTAAGTGCGCTGACGACTATCAGGGGTGATTTGATGTACATCCACTGCTACCTGTGTAGTTCCAATTTTTAATTAGCTTGGGGCGTTGGTAACGCTACCATAATTTCCTGCTAAGCGTTAAAAATATGTTACTACAATGTAAATCTAGTGGGCAGTTTAAACGTCTATTTATTGACTCTAATAGCGTCAAATATTCGTTGCACTGCTTAACACTGAAGTTCAGGTAGGTCCTTGAACAATGCCAGCGCTTTTGGATTCGCCAAAGCATCTGTGTTGGTGACTGGCTCCCCCATAACAACCTGTTTTACAGCCAGCTCAACCAGTTTGCCACTGATAGTACGAGGCAGTTCCGAGACCGCGATAATCTTGGCTGGCACGTGCCGGGGAGTCGTGTTATCGCGTATCTGTTTGCGGATCTTCTGCTCCAGAATATCGCTCAGTTTCAAGCCTTGTTTCAGTACCACAAACAACACCACGCGCTGGTCATCCTGCCAGGGCTGGCCAATGGCCAGACTCTCTTCAACTTCATGCAGTTGTTCAACCTGGCGATAGATCTCAGCCGTTCCAATGCGGACGCCACCTGGATTTAACACCGCATCTGCACGACCATAGATAATCAGTCCGTTTCTTGGCGTGATTTCGGCGTAATCGCCATGTGCCCAGATATTACAGAAGCGGTCGAAATAGGCGTCGTGGTACTTCTGACCATGGGGCATCTGTGAGCAATCATCTCCCCAGAAACCCACTGGCATTGAGGGGAAAGGATGGCAGCAAACCAGTTCGCCTTTTTTGCCAAATAGCGCGTGGCCATCACTATCAAACACCGCGACATCCATGCCAAGTCCAAGGCTCTGTAGTTCACCTCGATAGACGGGTTGAGTAGGGTTGCCTAACGCAAAACAGGAGACGATATCGGTACCGCCAGAAATAGAGGAGAGACACACCGAGCTGCTGATGCTTTGATAGACATAATCATAGCTGGTGGGGGCAAGGGGAGAGCCGGTACTCATTATCAGTTTCAGGTCTGGTAGCGCGTTCTCTTTACCCGGTTCGTAACCTGACTTTTCGAGTGCTGAAAGGTACTTGGCACTGGTGCCAAATGCGGTGATCTGTTCTTGCTCAGCAATCTGCCACAAGGTACCGGGTTGATTCAGTGGGTTGCCATCAAACAGTATCAGGGTCGCACCACCAGCCAGTCCGGATACCAGCCAGTTCCACATCATCCAACCACAGGTAGTGAAGAAGAACAGCGTATCTTCATGGGTTAGATCGCAATGCAGCAAGTGCTCTTTTCGGTGTTGAAGCAGCGTGCCACCAACCCCATGAACGATACATTTTGGGCTACCTGTGGTGCCAGAAGAGTAGAGCACAAACAAGGGATCATTAAAGCTACAGGGGTGAAACTCTGGTTGTGTGACATTGTGGTCCATAAAGCTCTGGAAATAGGTCGCCAGCCCATCCTGTTCGGTTTCAGGAAGGTAAGCATCTGCTTTAATAAAGTTGGTCTGTACCAGCTTGTTTAAGCTAGGCAGCGCGTTGGCAACGGCAGAAACCTTTTCATGCATGGGGATCACTTTGCCGCCGTATTCATAGGCATCCACAGTGAATAGCACTTTAGGTTGTGTCTGACCAAAGCGATCTAACACGCCTTTGATACCAAAATCTGGTGAGCAACTGGTCCATATTGCGCCTTGAGCCGCAGTCGCCAACATGGCAATCACAGTCTGTACCGAATTTGGCATATAGCCGGCAACGACATCGCCGGGGCCGACACCAGCGTCAATCAAACCTTTTTGCACCTTGGCCACATGGCGGCGCAGTTCGGCGTAGGTCACTTCAGTTCGCCACCCCTGAACACCCGCATCACCATAGGCAACAAGCGCAGGGCGGTCAGAGATCAGGTCATCACCTTCTGGTGAATAGTTTTCAAAGCCAGCAGGATAGAGCAGGTTTTCAGCGTAATTCAGCTGTGCATCGGGAAACCAGGTGGCACCGGGCATGCGTTCTGCTTCAAGCAGATAGGGACCCTGACCCATGTCGCCACGCACCTCGCAGAACAGCCAGATTGATTGCCAGAAACGCTCTGGCTCTTCAATGCTCCAGCGATGGAGTTGGTCATAGTCCTGCAACGCCAACTGATACTGGTTGTTCACCCAGCGACGAAACTTGTCCATGGCACTGGCAGAAATTTGTTCTTTTGTCGGTTGCCAGATCGGTTTGTCGCTTTTTGCTTTGGCTATTGTGCTCATGGTCGGTTAACGCATCCCAAAAGGGTGATGTCCCTATTAATTAGATTGAGTTTTTCGCGCTAAGTGCGAGATTGACTCTGGATTGAGGCGGTTTATTTAATGCGTTAGAAATGAACTGGCCCGCTTCCACTAACAAAGGTAGTTCTACACCACTGGGCATGCCTAGTCCGTCCAGTAGGAAAATCAGCTCTTCGCTTGCAAGATTGCCTGATGCACCCGGCGCATAAGGACAACCACCCAGTCCCGCCACCGATGCATCGACAGTGCGAATGCCCATCTCGAGCGCAACACAGACATTCGCTAGGGCTTGTCCGTAAGTATCGTGAAAATGCACCGCCACGGCATTGGCCGGGATCTCCGCCAGTACCGCCTGCAGCATACGTTTGATTTTGTTTGGCGTGCCCACGCCTATGGTGTCACCCAGGGATATCTGATAGCAGCCTGCCCGATAAAGGGAGTACGCCAGTTCTGCCACATCAGCAGGATCGGTGTCACCTTCGTAAGGGCAGGCGATAGTGGTTGAGACGTAACCACGCACAGGCAGGTCCAACGATTTCGCATGGCTGGCTAGCTCAGAGAATTGCTCGAGGCTTTGTTGTCTGTCCATGCCGATATTGTTAAGACAAAAGGTGTCGCTGGTGGCGGTAAACAGCGCAACCGCATCCGCATTGGCATCAATGGCCTGCTGCAAGCCGCGGCTGTTGGCAGCCAAAGCGGAAAAACGTGCGGTAGTGTTTGTCGGCAGTTGGGCAAACAGCTTATCGGTATCTGCCATTTGTGGGACACGTTTCGGGTTTACAAAACTGCCCACTTCAATCTGTTTGCAGCCTGATGCCAGGAGTTTTTCAATCAGGGTTGCGCGGGTTGCCAATGGCAGTGGCGTTTCTCCCTGCAGACCGTCCCTGGGGCCCACTTCAACCAGATGCACGCGATCACTCATGGCTGCTGTGCTCCGACAATTTGGAGTCGTTGGACACACTATCATTGGCCAAATGTTTGCCTGCAGAAACGCTAAGCAGGGGCGCGCCACGCTCGACGGTATCACCGGGTTTATAACTGATGGCTTCTACTGTCCCGGCTGCAGGCGCTTTAATTTGATACTCCATCTTCATCGCTTCCATCACCATCAGCAGTTGTCCGGACTCGACCTGTTCTCCCTCGCTAACCTCTACCGTCACCACCGTGCCGTGCAGTGGCGCCGAAAGGGCCGCACTACCATCGTCTGCTGCGTTGTTGTCGACCTGATGCTCAAAGCTTGCCCCCGTTAACCACTGGCTGCGTTCGCCAGTCTCGCAGTGGGTCAGCACTCTGTTTTCATTATCAACAACGCCATCGCTGTCACAAACACTGCTTGTCTGAAACCGCTGACTTTGCTTGGCGTCATCGATGAGTATGAACTGGCCATTTGGCTGTGCTTTAACGCGATAACAGATTGGCTCTACTAGAGATGAACTCTGGAATGCATTTTTTGACCGTAGCTGAGAAGGCAACTCGCCAAGCATCCAATGTTGCTCAGTGCCATCAGCCATTAACTCAAGACTAAAACGGCGCGGCGATGATTGCGGATAAACACCGTCTTTGCTTAGTGCCAGTTGTATCAGATACTGTTTCCCGCCCGAGAGCCTGAAGCCGTTTAAACCCTCCAAATCACCCTTAGACCTGCAGTGCATCGCTTCGGCGAGTGCGGCAGCATGCCAGGTGGTGTCGGACAGACTGTCGCTGCCCAATTGGTCAAGAATTGCTGTGTGTTCGAGAAAGGAAGTATTCAGGCCAGGCGACAGCTCATGTGCGTTGTCGTCGCTCGCTGAGAATACGGGGTGCGCCAATACCTGTTGCAGCAGATTTAGGTTATTGGCAACGCCAGCGATCTCTGTTTGTGCCAGAGCTGTCAGCAGGCCTCCGGCGGCATCTGCGCGAGTATCAGCGTGGACAATCAGTTTCGCCAACATTGAATCGTAATCCGGCGGCACTGAGTCACCCTGTTCAAAGCCGCTGTCGACACGAACGACAGTGTTGCTTGTTGCAGAAGTTGAGTTCAGGCTATCGAAACAGGGCACAAGCGACGCCTGATGCGGCCATTTGAGTCTATTGAGCTTGCCGCTGCAGGGGAGGAAGTTCTCGCTTGGGTCCTCAGCACATATCCGCACCTCAATGGCATGACCGCTGGTCTGCAACTGATCTTGTATTAGCGTCAGCAATTCACCCGAGGCGATCTTTAACTGCCAATCCACCAGATCAACACCAAACACCAACTCGGTGACCGGATGTTCTACCTGAAGGCGGGTGTTCATCTCCATAAAGTAGAATCGATGCTCGCTGTCGAGCAAAAACTCCACGGTGCCAGCTCCCCGGTAGTTAATCGCTTTGGCGGCACGCACCGCGGCTTCGCCCATCGCCTGACGTGTCTGGTCGCTTAAGCCCGGAGCCGGCGCTTCTTCAACCACCTTTTGATGGCGACGTTGAACTGAGCAATCGCGGTCACCCAGATACACCGCGTTACCATGTTGGTCCGCCAGGATCTGCACCTCAACATGACGTGGCGCTTGCAGGTAGGGCTCGAGCAATACTTTGTCATCACCAAACGCGGCTTTGGCTTCTCGTTTAGCACTGTCCAGTTCGGTAGCAAACTGGTTGGCATCGGCGACAATACGCATTCCACGACCACCGCCGCCACAGGTGGCCTTAATCAGTAGTGGGAAGCCAAGCTTGCCTGCTTCCGCCGAAAGCGTCTCCAACGATTGATCCTCACCGCGGTAATCTTGCAGCACCGGAACCCCAGCATCCGCCATAATCGCTTTGGCGTTGGCTTTGTCACCCATAGCGTCTATCGCATCTGCTGAAGGTCCAACAAAATGGATATTCGCCTTCTCGCATAGGCTGGCAAACGCCGCGTTTTCACTTAAAAAGCCGTAGCCGGGATGGATCGCCGTGATCTCCAGTTGCTGGGCCAGCGCAATGATGGCCTGCTGGTTGAGATAAGAGTGCTCTGGCGCCGGCTCGCCAATCAGATGGGCTTCGTTGGCCAGGCGAACATGGCGTGCATTTGCATCTGCTGAAGAATAGATGGCAACTGTATGCCAGCCTGCCTGTTTGGCGCTGGAAATGACTCGACAGGCGATCTCGCCTCGGTTAGCAATCAACAGTCGCTTCACAGCTTATCTCCGTTCAGTTGCCAGTTGGCAGGTCGTTTTTCGAAAAAGGCGGCCAGCCCCTCTTTTGCTTCTCTGTCGCTGCGGATCAAAGACAGCTTTTCAGCGGTGACATCAGCAAGGGTGTCGTTGATGGGGTGATCGGCAATTTGCCGCAACAAGGCTTTGCCCTGGCGTTGTGCCTGAGGTGCGTTTTGCAGCAGTTTTAGCAACCAGTCTTCTGCTTCCGAAAGTAGCGAATCTGAGGAATAAACCGCGTGACCCAGTTGCAGCGAAAGCGCCGTTTCTGCATCGATTATCTCTGCGGTGAGCAGGTATCGGCTCAGTTGTCTGTGTCCCATGGTACGAAGCAGGTAGGGGCTGATGACTGCGGGTATCAGGCCAAGCTTTACTTCACTCAAACAGAACCTGGCATCATCACCTAGTAGTGCGATATCACAGCAGCAGATAAGACCCAAAGCGCCACCAAAAGCAGCGCCCTGAACCAGCACCAGTGTGGGGGTGGGAAAGCTGTCTAATACGCGCATCAGTTGCGCCAGTAGCCGGGCATCCTGAAAGTTATCTTCCTGAGAGGCTTCTCCCATCTGACGCATATCATCAAGGTCTGCACCGGCACTGAACATTTGGCCCTCAGCATCTAGCATCAGGACTCGCACGCCGGGGTGGTCCGCAAACAGCTCTATCGCTTGAACCAGTTCCTGCATCGTCTGGCGGTTGAAAGCGTTTCGCTTTGCGGTGCGATCCAAGGTGATACGCGCCACACCGCGATGGTCGATGCCGCAGCGGATATGTTCAAATTGCTGGTTTATATCCATGATTACCTCTGATGCGTTGCTGCAAGGGCTTTTAGGCAGCGCACACTCTGTATTCGCCTCTACATGCGCCATTACGTGCGCTCCTACATGCGCTCTTACATGCGGAAGACGCCAAACTGTGTTTGCTGTTGTGGGGCATTCAATGCAGCGCTTAAGCCCAGGGCTAGCACTTCCCGGGTTCTGGCCGGATCGATAATGCCGTCATCCCATAACCTGGCGGATGCATAGTAGGGGTGACCCTGCTTCTCATATTGTTCCGCGATAGGAGCTTTGAAATGCTCGCGCTCGGCGTCGCTCCATTGCTCGCCACGTCGTTCTAACTGCTCATCCTTTACTGTGGCCATCACGTTGGCGGCTTGTTCTCCACCCATCACAGAGATGCGGGCGTTGGGCCACATCCACAGAAAGTTGGGATCGTAGCCGCGGCCGCACATGGCGTAGTTACCCGCGCCGTAACTGCCGCCAACAATAACCGTGAGTTTAGGCACCCTGGCGCAGGCCACCGCAGTTACCAGCTTGGCACCATGTTTGGCGATACCTTCAGCTTCGTAAGCCTGGCCGACCATAAAACCGGTAATGTTCTGCAGAAAAATCAACGGCACATTGCGTTGGCAGCAGAGCTGAATAAAGTGCGCGCCTTTTTGCGCCGATTCAGAAAACAGGATGCCGTTATTGGCGATGATGCCTACCGGCTGACCGTGTAGTCGGGCAAAGCCACATATCAGGGTTTCGCCGAACAGCGGCTTGAATTCGTCCAGCTCACTGTCGTCCACAACACGTGCGATCACTTCTCGAATATCAAAAGGCTTTTTCAGATCAGTGCCGACAATGCCGTACAGCTCGTTGGCATCGTATCTGGGCGGTTTAATCGGTTTGGTTTCACTCGAGCTCAAACCAGTTGGAGTTAAGTTGAGGTTTGCAACCGAGCGGCGAGCCAACTGCAGCGCATGTAGATCATCACGGGCATAACCATCAGCAACACCTGATTGCCGACAGTGCACATCGGCACCGCCTAAATCTTCCGCCGAGACGGTTTCGCCAGTTGCCGCTTTTACCAGTGGCGGACCGCCGAGAAAGATGGTGCCTTGGCCCGCCACCATAATGCTTTCGTCAGCCATGGCAGGTACATAAGCACCCCCGGCCGTGCAGGGGCCCATGACCACGGCAATTTGTGGTATGCCACGAGCAGACAGATTAGCTTGATTAAAGAAGATGCGACCAAAGTGATCGCGGTCTGGGAACACCTGGTCCTGCTGCGGCAGATTGGCACCACCGCTATCCACCAGATAGACACAGGGCAGATGACACTTGGCAGCGATCTCCTGAGCACGCAGGTGCTTTTTAACTGTCAGGGGGTAGTAGGTGCCACCTTTGACTGTCGCATCATTGGCGACAATCATGCATTCCACGCCCTCGATCCGACCGATACCCGCTACGACGCCAGCGCAGGGGATATTCTCTTCATATACCTGATAAGCGGCGAAAGGGGCGACTTCCAGAAATGGCGAGCCGGTGTCGAGTAGTTGATTGATTCTATCTCTCGCCAACAGTTTACCTTTGGACTGGTGGCGTTGACGGGATGCTTGATTGCCCCCCAATGCGATTTCTGCCTGCAGGGCATGCAGCTCATCCACCAGTGCACGCATATCCTCTACATTGCGCTTGTACTGGTCAGCATTGACCTGAACCTGACTACGAATGATCGCCAATGGCTTTTCCCCTCGACAAATGACTGTTAGCGCGAGAGAAGAAATTGGCGGGCTCTTGTTGTTTTTTTATGCCCGCCGCCTTCTCCCTGGATTGCCCTCCGACCCTGACTCAGCTAGTCGCTGAAAGTGACTGCCAAGCGTGTCAAAAGAGCGGGTGAGGATCTGCCTATGCAGACTCTCGAAACAATTCCCGGCCTATCAGCATCCGGCGTATTTCTGAAGTGCCAGCGCCAATCTCATACAATTTGGCATCTCGCAGCAGGCGGCCGGTTGGGTATTCATTGATATAGCCATTACCACCCAACAATTGGATCGCATCCAGCGCCGCTTTGGTGGCCATCTCCGCTGCCAGCAGGATCGCGCCAGCGGCATCTTTGCGCACTGATTCGCCACGATCACAGGCGGCCGCCACGGCATAAACATAGCTACGCGCGGCACTGAGTTGGGTGTACATGTCTGCCACCTTGCCCTGTACCAGTTGGAATTCCCCGATGGCTTGATTGAACTGTTTGCGTTCGTGGATGTAAGGCAGCACCACATCCAGACACGCCTGGGCAATGCCAAGTGGGCCAGCAGCGAGAACCGCGCGTTCGTAATCCAGTCCGCTCATCAAAACCTTCACCCCTTCGTTCAGGGGGCCGAGCAGATTTGCTTTGGGTACGTGGCAGTTCTGGAAAACAAGCTCACAGGTGTTGGAGCCGCGCATGCCCAGTTTGTCGAGCTTTTGCGCGGTGCTGAAACCCTCGAAGCTGCGTTCGATAATAAAAGCGCTGATCCCTTTCGGGCCGGCATCTGGCTGGGTTTTGGCGTAAACCACCAGCACATCGGCTTCCGGACCATTGGTGATCCACATTTTGCTGCCGTTAAGAATGAAGTGATCGCCTGCGTCTGTGGCCTGCAATGTCATGCTTACCACATCTGAACCTGCGCCGGGTTCGCTCATTGCCAGCGCACCCACATGCTCGCCTGAGCACAGCTTGGGCAAGTAGGTCTGTTTCTGTTGCTCTGAGCCGTTACGGAAAATCTGGTTAACACAAAGGTTGGAGTGGGCGCCGTAGCTGAGGCCAACAGAGGCGGATGCGCGACTGATCTGCTCCATGGCCAAGACATGTTCCAGGTAGCCCATGGCGGAGCCGCCATATTGCTCACTGACTGTGATGCCTAGCAGGCCCATATCACCGAGTTTGCGCCAAAGGGGCGTGGGGAATGCGTTGTCTCTGTCTATCTGTTCAGCGAGGGGGGCGATCTCAGCATCGGCAAATGCGCCAACCTGTTCTTTTAACATGCGGCCTGTTTCGGAAAGGCCGAGATCGAGTGCCTGGTATTGCTCTGTCATTACCACTCCGCTTTGCTGTCTTAGCAGTTCACGGCGTGGTTTAATGGCGCCGTGACTAGGTTTCTGCTGCCTTGTTTCGAACCGTTTCCAGTGCCTGTTCGCAGCGTTTTTCTGCTGCGCCCAATTCCATTAGCAGCACATTGATATCTTCCAACTGCTGGCGAAGTACGGCTCGTTTTTCCTCGATAAGCGCCAACATGGTTTCAAGCTGGGTCTCACTGGTGCGGTCGGCGTCGTACATGTCGAACAATCGCTTCGTTTCTGCCAGAGAGAAACCCAGACGTTTACCACGCAGTGTCAGTTTCAGACGTACTTTGTCCTGCTTACTGTAGATCCGGGTCTGACCGCGCCGCTTGGGTCTCAGCAGTCCCTGATCTTCGTAGAAGCGAATACTGCGCGTTGTAATATCAAATTCCTGCGCGAGTTCGCTGATGCTGTAAGTCTGTTGTTCCGACATAGAGTGCTCGTCGTGTTGTGAAATAACCTTAGAGTAAGTTTACGTCAACGTAAAGCGGTTGCTGTTTTTGCAAACTTACATTCTGCTGCAAAGCGCGTTGGTGCAGGCGTTTTCAGGAGATTTCAGATATGAGCTCTCGCTAAAAATGGCTGCCAACTGACGGTATAGTAACGAAAATGTTCCACGACTCAAAGCGCAGTTGTCTCAAATATCGAGGAAAGTAGCGGCCTGATTGGTTGTTTTGGCACCAAAATCTGACCGTCAACACAACTTGCCATTTTTCCTTTTATTGATTCAGGTCATTGCGGAAAACTTACTTGAAGTTTACGTCAACGTAAGCCTTAATGGAGGTGCAAGTAAGTGCTGCAATAACCAATAAGTCATCCCTTTACTTTGTGTTTAGTAAGCGTTCGGCGGTGCTCTGTGAGCACCGCCTTTTTTCTGGGAAGGCAGCACTTATCACGGTTAAAAAGGAGATAAGCGCAGTTATGTCGCAGTCAGTTCAAACCAGCAGTCATGGTATTTCCGATAATGACATTCTTATCTGTGCCGCAAAGCGCACGCCTCTTGGTGCTTATCTCGGTCAACAGTCAAGCTTGAGTGCGACCGATATGGCTGCCGCCGCGATCGCCGGGTGTTTTGAGCAGGCAGGTCTGGCGTTTACCTGCGACCAGTCAAGCTGTGAGACGCAAACAAAGGACAGCAGCACAAGCACTAACAGCAACACCAGCAACAGCGTAAACAAGAGTGACAATCTTCAGGTACCGCTTGATGGTGTTTATATAGGCTGCGTGTTACCTGCCGGATTAGGTCAGGCACCCGCGCGCCAGGCTTCGCTGTTCGCTGGGATCCCGCCCAGTGTGCCCTGTACCACGATCAATAAAGTCTGTGGCTCAGGCATGAAATCATTAATGCTGGCGGCAGACGAAATTGCCCTTGGCCGCGCCGATGCGCTGATCGCCGGAGGCATGGAGAGCATGAGCCGTGCGCCCTTTATGTTGCCGCAGGTGCGCCAGGGACAAAGGTTTGGTCATGGTGAGATGCTCGATCACCTTTATCTGGATGGTTTGGAAGATGCGTACAGCGGCAAACTGATGGGAACCTTTGCTGATGCCAGTGCGCTCAAGTTTGAGATCAGCCGTGAACAGATGGATACCTTTGCCGCGCGGTCGTTAGAGTTGGCGCAGGAGGCAAACAATTCAGGTGTTTTCGCTGACGAGATAGTGCCGCTGTCGGTTGCTCAGCGACATCAGGACGTTGAGATCACCAAAGATGAAGCGCCATTCAAAGCCAAGCCTGAAAAGATCCCTCACTTAAAGCCCGCATTTGGCCGAGATGGTCGTGTCACCGCGGCTAATGCGAGCTCAATGGCAGATGGTGCCGCTGCGATGTTGGTTACATCTGGGCGTTTTGCCAGAACCCACGGCCTGAAACCCCTCGCACGCGTGCTAGGGCATGCAACCCATGCTCAGCTTCCCGCTGAGTTCACTCAGGCACCTGTCGGTGCCATCTCCAAACTGCTGACGCAATTAGGCTGGGAAAGTAACACCCCGGACCTTTATGAAATCAACGAGGCGTTTGCCATGGTGACGCTGCTGGCTATCAAACAGTTGGGGTTGAACAGCAACAAGGTCAACGTGCGTGGAGGCGCTTGTGCTTTGGGGCATCCATTGGGTGCTACCGGAATGCGTATTTTGGTCACTCTGCTTTATGCCTTAAAGGCGCAGGGAGGCGGACGCGGGATCGCGTCTTTGTGTATTGGTGGCGGTGAAGCAACTGCCGTCGCAATCGAAACACTGTAGGTCAACAGAAGCGAGTGGAGCTAGAGATGCAACAGGTGAAGCAGTTAATCGCAGGACAGTGGCAACAGGGCATGGGTGAGGTAATGGCGGATGTCATCAATCCCGCCGATCAAAGTATCCTCGCCACCCAAAATGCTGCCAGCGAACAGCAGGTGGCAGAAGCGCTGGCGTCGGCTCAGCAAGCCGCCAACGAGTGGCGAGAAGTGCCTGCTCCTGAACGTGCCCGGTTAATGTTCAGCTTCCAGCATCTTTTAAAGCAGCACCATGACGAATTGGCGGAGCTGCTGGCGCAGGACACAGGTAAAACTTTCGCAGATGCGAAAGGGGATGTGTGGCGTGGTATCGAGGTTGTGGAACAAGCCTGTGGCATCGCTTCCAACCTGATGGGCGAAACCCTGGAAAACGCTGCCCGCGATATCGATTGCTACAGCTATACCCAGCCATTGGGTGTCTGCCTGGGGATCACACCGTTTAACTTCCCGGCAATGATACCTATGTGGATGTTTCCGCTGGCAACGGCCTGTGGTAACAGCTTTATTCTCAAACCATCAGAGCAGGACCCGCTAACGCCTAATCGCATTGCCGAACTGTTTATTGAAGCGGGTGCACCCGCCAATCTGCTGCAGGTACTGCACGGTGGCCCATCGCTGGTAGATCGCTTACTGGAAGCGCCGGAGATCAAAGCTGTCTCGTTTGTCGGCTCGGCCCATGTTGCCGAACATGTTTACCACAAGGGCACGCAACATAATAAGCGCGTGCAGGCATTCGCTGGCGCGAAGAATCATATGGTGGTGATGCCTGATGCTAACGCCAGTCAGGTGGTGAACGCTTTGGTGGGCTCTTCGGTGGGGGCAGCGGGTCAGCGGTGTATGGCAATCTCCGTTGCTGTGCTAGTGGGTGACGCCAAAGCCGTGATCCCTCAGCTTCAGGAGGAGATGGCCAAAGTCTCCCCCGGCCGCTGGAATGACCCAGATGCAGGCTATGGCCCGTTAATCAGTGAAGGTTCAAAAAAGCGAGTCGTTAACCTTATTCAGCAAGGTATAGATGAAGGCGCCAGCTGCCTGCTTGATGGCAGAGAGTGGCAGCCTGGCGAAAAACTGGCGGGTGCAGAGCAGGGCAATTGGCTTGGCCCAACCCTATTCAGCGATGTTTCTGAGTCCATGGCGATCTACCAACAGGAGATCTTTGGCCCAGTGTTACTGGTGATGACGGTAGGCAGTCTGGAAGATGCGTTGGCGCTGATAAACCGCAATCCATTTGGCAACGGTACCTCTATTTTTACCTCCAGCGGCGCGGCTGCCCGCCAGTTTCAGCATCAGGTCAGTGTTGGCCAGGTCGGTATCAATGTGCCTATCCCGGTGCCTTTGCCCTGTTTCTCATTTACTGGCTGGAAAGGCTCGTTTTTCGGTGACCTGCATGCCTATGGAAAACAGGCGGTGCGTTTCTATACCGAAACAAAAACTATCACCAGTCGCTGGTTTGAAGGTGATGTGGCCGGGGCACCGAATATGACCATTCACTTGAAGTAGAGGCGGGTATACAGGCCGTATAACCACAGTGAATTTGCAAACAGGAGATAGCTGTTTTGGATTTTGAACTAAGTGAAGAGCAGCGCGCCTTTGTTGATGCCGCTGCACAGTTCTCAAAAGAGATGCTTGCCCCCCATGCTGCCGATTGGGATCGCAACCATACCTTTCCTGTTGAGGTAATCAGAGCGGCTGGAGAGATGGGCTTCTGTGGCCTCTATTGCAAACCCGAACATGGCGGATTGGGATTGCCTCGTCTTGATGCCAGCCTGATCTTCGAACAACTAGCCAAAGGCTGCACCAGTACCACTGCCTATCTCACCATTCACAATATGGCCAGTTGGATGGTCAGCAACTGGGGCACCGATACCGCCTGTGATGAATGGGCTGCACAATTGACCTCCGGCCAAAAGTTGGCGTCCTACTGTTTGACTGAACCCAATGCGGGCAGTGATGCCGCAGCGTTAAAAACCCGCGCCGAAAAGGACGGCGACCATTACCTGATATCCGGTTCAAAAGTGTTTATCTCTGGCGCCGGTGACACTGACCTGTTGGTAGTGATGGCCAGAACCGGAGAAGAGGGTCCAAAAGGGATCTCTGCCTTTATGGTGCCAGCCGATGCTGACGGGATCAGTTATGGTCGTCGCGAGCCCAAAATGGGCTGGAACAGCCAGGCTACCCGCAGTGTGACTTTCGATAAAGTGAAAGTACCCGCCCACTACCTGCTGGCGAACGAGGGAGAGGGTTTTACCCTCGCCATGAAGGGACTGGATGGCGGCAGGATCAATATCGCTACCTGTTCACTGGGTACCGCCCAACAGGCCATTGAAGATGCCACGCAGTATCTGACTGAGCGTAAGCAGTTTGGCAAACCCCTGGCTCAATTTCAGGCATTGCAGTTTAGTTTGGCAGACATGACCACCGAGTTGGTCGCTGCCCGTCAGCTGGTGCGGTTGGCTGCATCTAAACTCGATAGTAAAGACAGCGATGCCACCACCTATGCGGCGATGGCGAAACGTTTTGCGACCGATGTTGGCTTTAAAGTGGTGGACGATGCTTTGCAGCTGTTCGGAGGCTACGGCTACATCAATGAGTATCCGCTGGAGCGCTACCTGCGAGACCTGCGTGTTCACCGAATATTGGAAGGCACCAATGAAATTATGCGCCTGATCATCAGTCGAAGAGCGCTGGCTGACGGTATGGCACCGCTGCTCTAGTTTGTGCTTATGCCTGCCATCAAATGAAGTTTGACGAGGTAAACAGATGAGTGAATCGATGACTGAGTATCCAGGATTAGATGTTGTTCGCGACGGGCATACCGTCGTTATCACCATGAACAATCCGCCCGCCAATACCTGGACGGTAGAAAGTCTGAATGGATTAAGCGAACTGTTGGTCGAGCTGACCCGTGACAGAGAGATTTATACGTTGGTGCTGACTGGCGCGGGCGAGAAATTCTTCTGTGCTGGTGCGGAGCTCAGCTTGTTCGCAGAGGGCGACGCCAAAGGCGCCTCTGTGATGGCAGATAGTTTTGGTCGCGCCTTTGAAGCCTTGTCTGAATTTCGCGGACTAACCATTGCGGCAATCAATGGTTACGCCATGGGTGGTGGTTTAGAAGTCGCGTTGGCGTGTGACTTACGTATTGCAGAACAAAGCGCGCAGATGGCATTGCCGGAAGCGACCGTTGGACTGCTTCCCTGTGCTGGCGGTACCCAGAATCTTCCCCATCTGGTGGGTGAAGGCTGGGCGAAACGCATGATACTGCTGGGCGAACGGGTAGATGCTGACACTGCCGAGAAAATAGGTTTAGTTGAGAGTGTGGTAGAAAATGGTACTGCGCTGACTGCTGCAAAGGCCTGGGCACAAAAAGCAACTAAACAGAGCCCGCTGTCGATAGAAGCCTGCAAACGTTTAATCCAAACATCACGAAAATCACCGCTCTGGCATGGTTTGTCCAAGGAGCGTGAGCTTTTTGTTGGCTTGTTCGGCACCGAAGATCAAAAAGAGGGCGTTCAGGCATTTTTGGACAAGCGTTCTCCAAGTTGGAAAAACCGATGATAAACATTGAGCCAAGGAAGTCGTTATGAGCAGTCCGGTAGAGCAAGCGATAGATCCCCTGTCAGAGGTAAACTGGCAACTATTGGCTGATGATTTGAAATCAGCCCTTATGCCGTTAGCCAACGGCAAACAACTGGGTGTACTGCGCCTGCACGCCCCCAGCAAACTCAATGCGCTTAGTCTGACCATGGTCAAAGGGATCGGAGAGCAACTGACTGCATGGGCTGACGATGATTCCGTGGTTGCCGTTTGGCTCGATGGCGAAGGTGAAAAAGCGTTTTGTGCGGGCGGTGATATCGTCGACATGTACCACGCCATGAAAGCCAGACCCAATCAGATCCAGAACGAAGTGCGTGACTTCTTCACCCTGGAGTACACCACAGATCACCAGATCCATACCTACAGCAAACCCATTGTCGTGTGGGGCGATGGCATTGTTATGGGCGGTGGCATTGGTCTGTTAGCTGGTGCGTCTCATCGTCTGGTAACCGAGCGTTCCCGGCTGGCGATGCCTGAGATCAGTATCGGCCTCTATCCCGATGTGGCTGGTACCTGGTTTCTGCCAAAAATGCCCAATAAAGCAGGATTGTTTCTCGGCCTGACAGGTGCGCAGATTAACGGTAGTGATGCGGTCTATTTAGGCATGGCAGATCATCGTATTGGCTCAGAGAATATGCACGCCTTGATGCACTGCTTAAGTGAGCTGCCATGGCAAGGTGATGCCAGCGATTTTGGCATGTTGTCAGCGTCCCTCGACAAACTCACATTGCCGTCGCAAGCGCCAGATCTGTCTCTGCCAATGGGGTATCTGGCCCATCAACAACAGGTCAGCCAACTGTGCCAGGGAGATAGTCTTGCCGATGTGGTAGAAGACATTCTTAAAACCCCTTGCGATGAAGATGAGGTGTGGCTGTCTCGCGCCAAAGCCAACTTAAAAGCGGGTAGTCCTGTCACCGCACATATTGTCTGGCAGGTGATGCAACAACCTCCGCACTCATTGGCAGATGCTTTTCGCCAGGAACTGGGCCTGTCGTGTCGCTGCGCCGAAAGTGGCGAGTTCGCCGAGGGTGTAAGGGCACTGCTGGTTGATAAAGACCGGGATCCGAAATGGCTCTACCCAGACATCAATGCGGTGCCACCCTCCGTGATTGAGCACTATTTTGATTCGCCATGGGCAGAGCAGCAGCACCCGCTGCGGGATCTGGCCTAATAAAGATATGCACTGTTTTTCAGGTGCTCAAACATCTGATGACAGTTATTCAAACATCGTCAGGAGTGAACTATGTCAGCAATAGGATTTATCGGTCTCGGCAATATGGGGCTGCCGATGGCAAAAAACCTACTGGCAGCAGGCCACCAGGTCACCGTTTTCGATCTTAATGCAGCTGCGATGGCCGAAGCCGAGCAGGCTGGGGCCAGGGTAGCCGAATCAGCGCAGGCGCTGGTGAAAGGGGAAGCGCTGGTGATCACCATGCTTCCTGGCGACCCCCAGGTGCTCAACTTGTATCTGTCAGGCGATCAGGGATTGCTGGCTCATGCTGATAAAAACACCCTGTTTGTGGATTGCTCCACTATCTCCGCCGAAGCCGCGAAACAGGTGTCCACAACGGCTAAAAGCATGGGCGTGAAGATGATTGATGCACCGGTGTCAGGTGGTGTCGCAGGTGCGGCAGCAGGCACGCTGACCTTTATGGTGGGCGGAGATGATGATGCCTTTGCTGTTGCATCGCCATATCTGGAAGCCATGGGTGCGAATATCTTCCATGCTGGTCAGGCGGTAGGCGCGGGTCAAATTGCCAAGGCGTGTAATAACATGCTGCTGGCGGCCCTGATGATAGGCACCAGTGAAGCACTACAACTTGGCGCAGATAACGGTCTGGATGTCGGTGTGCTTACCGACATTATCAAACAAAGCTCTGGCGATAACTGGGTACTGCATAAGTACCATCCGTGGCCAGAACAGATGCCGCAAGCGCCGGCCAGTAACAACTACAACCCCGGTTTTATGGTCAAACTGATGTCTAAAGATCTCGGTCTGGCAATGTCGGCTGCGCTGAAGAGCAACACGCCCACACCGCTAGGGGCCATGGCACGAAATATCTATCGGCAGCATGAGCTGTCAGGCTGGAGCGAGCGTGATTTCTCCAGCATTCTCACCACGCTCAAAGCAAAACAGCAGTAACCGTCGCATTTTTAGTATGAGTATAAGGAGAGTGCGCAATGCAGATTGAAGGTAAAGTCGCAGTGATCACCGGAGCGGGCAGTGGGCTTGGCAAAGCGACTGCAACCCTGCTTGCCAAACATGGCGCCCACTTGGCGCTCATCGATGCTGACGGCGACAAGCTCAGTGATGTTGCCGAGTTTATTGGCGGTCAGATGCAAGCGGACAGACAGTGCCGTTGCTATCCATTGGATGTGACCGACGAGCACGCTGTCGAGCATTGCTTTGAAAGCATTGCGAGTGATTTCGGCAGCCTGAATATCTTGATCAACAGCGCTGGTATTATGCGGGATGGCATGTTGATCAAAGCTAAAGATGGCGAAATACAGGACAAGATGTCGTTGGCGCAATTTAATGCCGTGGTGCAGGTGAATCTTGCCGGTACCTTTTTGTGTGGCCGTGAAGCTTCAATTCAGATGGTAAATACCCAATCTCAAGGGGTGATTATCAATCTTGCCAGCGTCAGTCGCGCCGGTAACGTTGGCCAAAGCAACTACTCCGCTGCCAAAGCCGGCGTTAGCGCTATGACGGTGACCTGGGCCAAAGAGCTTTCACGCCATAATATTCGTGCCGCTGCCATTGCGCCGGGCGTATTTGAAACGCCAATGACTGCCGTAATGAAACCCGAAGCGATGGAGCGACTAGCCAAAGCGATCCCTGCCGGCAGGTTAGGGCAGGCGGAAGAGATCGCCCACACGGTGAAGTTTATCGTTGAGAACGATTACTTTACTGGCCGAGTGCTTGAACTGGATGGCGGGATCAGGGTTTAGCGCAATCTAGATAAGAGTCATTTCGACTAAAAAAAGGCGGTTAATGCATCTGCAAAACCGCCCTTTATTGTTGTTCAACTGACCAGCTAATGGTTAGAGCGAAGAACTACTTCGCTGCGATTAAGATCTTGCGAACAATATCCAAAGTCAGATCACCGGTTTCAGATAACGCGGTAAGGCCCATCTTCTCCATATTAGCAACCACGGTATCGATTCCTGCGTCGTCGATGTCGTAGTGGGTCAGGTGAGTCACGATCCCCAAAGAGTTGAAAAACGACTCTGTTTTATCGATCGCACTGTCGATCCTGTCATCGTCGCTTCCCTCTGTGATATCCCACACACGCTCAGCAAACTGAAGCAGTTTGGCGTGTTTCTTATCTTTCCGCTCCCGTAGCAATGACGGCAGAATGATGGCCAGTGTTCGACCGTGAGCAATATGGAACATGGCGGTTAACTCATGCCCGATCATATGCGTGGACCAGTCGTGCGGTACGCCCGAGCCTACAACGCCATTCAGGGCCATGGTCGCAGACCAGATAAAGTTCTTTCGCGCTTCGATATCGCTGCTGTCAGCCAGGGTGACTGGGCCCACTTCAATCAGCGTTTTCAACAGGCCCTCTGCCATCCTGTCCTGCACTCTGGCATTTACAGGGTAGGTCAGGTATTGCTCGATGACGTGAACAAAGGCGTCCGCGACGCCATTGGCGACCTGTTCATCGGGAAGCGTAAGCGTGAGATTTGGATCGAGGAAAGAGAACTTAGGGAAAACCAGCGGTGACATAAACGGGTATTTTTGGTCGTTAAAGGTGACAACACCAAACGCGTTCATCTCAGAGCCAGTGGCTGGCAGTGTTACCACGCACCCCAACGGCATGGCTTCACTCAATGGCACAGGTTCGAAGCCATGGAACAACAGCGTGTGGTGCTCGCTGTCAGCCTGGGTTGCCAGCGCAACAAACTTGGTGCCGTCCATCACAGAGCCACCACCCACGGCCAGCAGAAAGTCTACGCCCTCTGAATGCACCAGTTCGACAGCTTTCATCAGGGTTTCAAACTGGGGATTAGGCTCGATACCGCCAAACTGGATCACTTCTCTGGAGCCAAGGGATTCGGAAATTTTGTCCAGGGTGCCAAAGCGTTTTACGCTGCCTCCGCCATACAACACCATCACTTTTGCATCCGCCGGGATCTGATCATTCAGCTCTGCAAGGCGATCTTGCCCAAACACAATTTGCGTGGGGTTGTAGAAATTAAAGTCCAGCATGGTTAGCTCCTCGAGGTAGGGTAACTACAGATTAGCAGCTCAGTAGGACGCTGCTGCAATTGGCTCAAAGTGAACAATCCAATACGGCTAAGTGGCGCTTGTAGACTAGTTTACGTGCAAGAAATAACAGGGAGATGGTGGCTTGTCGCACCTCAGGTGAATATAACCAATAGATGCAAACGCTAAGGTCAAGAAAGTAAGGGGGCAGAATAGAGAGGCACTGACACCACATCTTAGATGGCGTCAGTTACCTATAGTCGCGACTCGATTTACAACTAGTTGGCTGTCACGCTTGGTAGATACGTCAGCGCTGGGAACAAGCCTTTCAGTCCGCTGGCCATGAGTTCGATGCCAATGGCAAAAAGTATCAAACCCATGATTCGGGTTACCACGTTAAGGCCGGTGATACCAAGCAATTTATTGATAAAGGGGGCGGCTCGGAATATCGCTGCGGCAACGATTGCCAGGGCAACAATGGCAAAGGCTGTGGCTACTTTATGGGAAATGGTTGGTGATTCGTTGGCCCAAAGAATAATGGAACTGATGGAGCCTGGCCCCGCCATGATCGGCAGTGCTAAAGGCACCACAGACACGTTGTCCTTTTGGACCGATTCGCGGTCTTCCTCTTCGGTATGTTTAATCTTGCTGCCTTTGGCTTGCAATTGCGAATAGGCAATCAGCATGACCAGAATGCCGCCCGCCACGCGAAAAGAGTCCAGTGAAATACTGAAGGTTTTCAGAATACCGCTTCCAGCCAACATAGAGACCAAAAGAATAATACCCACAGCAATACAAGCGGTGGTACCGGTCTTCTGACGTTCCTCTGGTGTCTGGTCATTGGTGATGGACAAAAATATCGGCAGGATCCCAACGGGATTAACGATCGCCATCAGACCAATAAAGATATTGATAAAAGTCGCCCAAAAAGCTAATTCCATCATGGTTGTTTTCTGTTCCCAAGTTTCTCGGCGTCTGCCTATTTACGTCGCTGAGTCGCCATTAGCTTATCCAGCAATGTATCTGTTAACCCTGCTTTGTCACTCACTACCTTCAAGCAGTGCTAAAAGCATAGGGCGTGGCAGCGGCCTTTGCAGCTAACGTCTTGAATTAAAGCGTGGATAGTGCCAATCGGAATGGGCACTGATTTCAATGCGCCCTTTATATAGACAATCTGTTTCAAGTCAATGTCTCGTTCGCTGTTAGCTTTTTATTACAAGCGCTCTTACAGCATTTTCGCGTAACACTCCCCCTCGAATTACACAAATGTTCAAACAACTGGATAAAGCAGCGGTTAAGCCATCAGTTTGGTCAGCATATACCGCAGATTCGCTCTATATGTGTTTGAAACGCCAATGACTGCCGTGATGAAACCCGAAGCGATGGAAAGGTTAGCCAAAGCGCTCTCCGTCGGCAGGTTAGGGCAGGTTCAAGAGATCGCCCATACAGTAAGGTTTATCGTTGAGAACGATTACTTTGCTGGCCGTGTGCTGGAGCTGGATGACGGGAGCAGGGGGTAGAGTAACTGCATTGTGAACCATCTTGGCATTTTACTCGTTAGAAAAGTAGTTGCCGCTCAAACCTCCACTACGTGGGAGTGAGTGCATTATCTGAAGTTAAAAACATTCCACCATCTAGATAGTATTTGTTCACTCTAAAAGCTGTGGTGACGAAACTATTTTTTGATTTTGCTAACTAATTAAAAGCAAAGAATTATTTTCCAAGCGAGTTCATCAAGCAATATTGGTTTTGGCTACAAATCTATATGACTCATGTCGTTACGTTGGATAGTAGGTTGGCTTTAGCTTAAGGAGTGCCTAATGACACGCACAGGTCACGACAGTCTCAAAACCCGCAAGCAACTCCTCGTCGGTGATACCATCTATGAGTATTTTTCCCTCAAAGTCGCTGCCGACAAGCTTGGCGATATCAGTAAGTTTCCTTTCACTTTGAAAGTTTTGCTAGAGAACCTGCTCCGTCATGAGGACGGTTCCAGCGTGACTCTGGAGGACTTGCAGGCACTGGTGAATTGGCAAAAAACACGTTGTTCCGAAAGAGAGATAGCCTATCGGCCAGCGCGTGTACTTATGCAAGACTTTACTGGCGTGCCTGCCGTGGTTGATTTATCTGCTATGCGAGAAGCAATGGGGGCGCTTGGAGGTGACCCAGAACAAATCAATCCATTGACCCCAGTTGATTTAGTGATCGACCATTCTGTGATGGTGGATGAGTTCGGTAATTCCAACGCATTTCAAACTAATGTAGAGCGTGAATTTGAGCGCAATGCTGAAAGGTACGCCTTCTTAAAATGGGGGCAGCAGGGCTTTCGCAACTTTCGAGTGGTACCACCGGGGACAGGTATTTGCCATCAGGTGAATCTTGAATACCTTGGTCAGACAGTGTGGGAGGAGGACGGTGTTGTGTTCCCTGATACGCTGGTTGGTACCGACAGCCATACGACCATGATAAATGGGCTTTCTATTCTGGGGTGGGGTGTAGGCGGGATAGAAGCTGAAGCCGCAATGCTTGGTCAGCCTGTCTCGATGATGATTCCAGAGGTTATTGGCTTTAAACTCACGGGTTCGCTGCCAGAGGGATCAACTGCGACAGACCTTGTTCTAACCATAACCAAAATGCTGAGAACGAAAGGTGTTGTTGGCAAATTTGTCGAGTTCTATGGCGATGGACTGGATAACCTACCTTTGGCAGATAGAGCCACTATTGGCAATATGTCCCCCGAGTTTGGTTCAACATGCGCATTCTTTCCTATCGATAATGAAACATTGCGCTATCTCAGTTTTACCGGGCGCGACCCTGCCCGAATCGAACTGGTTGAAGCCTACGCTAAAGCGCAAGGGCTTTGGCGTGAAGCAGGCTCTGAACCTGTGTTTACTGATACCCTGGAGCTTTCGTTAGACACAGTGGTGCCCTCGATTGCGGGACCCAAACGTCCCCAGGATAAAATTCCTTTATCACTTGCTGCATCAGCTTTTGACCTTGAGGTTTTTGAACCCAGAAAACAACCTGTGATAGGGCAGTCATATCAGCTAAGCGATGGCGATGTAGTGATAGCGGCGATTACCAGCTGTACCAATACCTCTAATCCATCCGTGATGATTGGTGCAGGTTTGCTGGCCAGAAAGGCACTGAAAAAGGGCTTAAAGGTCAAGAGTTGGGTCAAGACGTCGCTGGCACCAGGTTCTAAGGTCGTGACTGATTATCTACAAAACGCAGGATTACAGGGTGATCTTGATGCTCTTGGGTTTAACCTGGTTGGATACGGATGCACCACATGTATCGGAAATTCTGGCCCGCTTCCTGAGCCAATTGCGCAAGCGGTCACTGCCGCTGACCTCAATGTTTGTGGTGTCCTTTCAGGAAATCGGAATTTTGAAGGACGCATCAACCCCCACGTTAAGTCAAACTACTTGGCCAGCCCGCCACTGGTGGTGGCTTATGCTCTTGCGGGTTCAATGCGAGTAGATCTTTACCAAGACCCATTGGGTGTCGACTTGGATGGAAACGAAGTTTACCTAAAGGATATTTGGCCAACTGCGATGGAGATTGAAGAGGTAGTTGCCAAAAGCCTGACCCCTGAGATGTTTCAGCGTCGTTATAGTAATGTGTTCGAAGGCACAACGGAGTGGCGTGATATTGAGAGCGCTTCAGGACGATTGTATCAATGGGACAAACACTCAACGTATGTGAAGCAACCGCCATTTTTTGCATCCATGAGCCCACACGTAAGAGACGTCCCAGATATTCAAAACGCTCGTTGCCTTGCACTTTTTGGTGACAGCGTTACTACCGACCATATTTCACCAGCAGGTTCGATTAGAAATGACAGTCCCGCAGGCAGCTACCTTATTTCTAAAGGAGTAGCGCCAGACGCCTTCAACTCGTATGGCTCGCGACGCGGAAACCATGAAGTGATGATGCGGGGTACGTTCGCCAACATTAGGATCCGTAACGAAATGCTGCCCCAAGTCGAAGGGGGCTATACCTCGCATATCCCGAGCGGCCGGCAGATGTCTATTTATGACGCCGCAATGGCTTATCAGCAGCAAGAAACCCCATTGGTGATATTTGCAGGTAAAGAATATGGCACGGGATCTTCGCGAGACTGGGCAGCTAAAGGCACGCGCTTGCTGGGGGTTCGAGCCGTAATAGCAGAGAGCTTTGAACGCATTCATAGATCTAATCTTGTCGGTATGGGAGTTTTGCCACTTCAATTCCAGCAAGGGCAATCTCGCTTAAGTTTAAATCTTTGCGGTAAGGAAACGTTCCATGTTCGAGGTGTATCCAAGATTCAACCTCGCACCACGGTCAAGTTGCACATTCAACGTTTGGACGGCTCAAATGAGGAGGTATCATTGGTATGCCGAATCGATACAGAGGAAGAGCTTGCTTACTATCATCACGGTGGCATCCTACATTATGTGCTGAGAGAACAAGCCAGTAAAAACTGATTGCTATTAGCCCTTCATACAAAGCAACTTCTGCCAGTTTGACGGGATACTGATTAGGCTAGCGTGAGATTAGTTTGGCCTGTTGCGCGACTACGCCGGATTTCATCTAACTTCTCTTGATAAACCGCGAGGGAAGTTAAGTTATGGTACCGAAAAGCTGCCAATTGATTGCATCTTAAAACCGCGTCTGCACGCTAACAATCCCATTGTGGGATTTGCCATGGATCAACTCCGTACCTTTATTAATCATTAAGTCCTAGCCAGTCATACTCTTGACTGATATGGTTCGCGCGTTTTCTATCCATCACTTAAGGAGGCTCAAGCAATGTTTCGTTCTCATTTAGCTTTTTATTACAAGCGTCCTTACAGCGTTTTAGGGTAATACGCCCTTCAAAATTCATGTAAGGACGGCAAGTACACTTAATTGTCGGAATTACACACATGTACAAACAACTGGATAAAGCGGCGGCTAAACCTGCAGTTTGGTCTGCATATACCGCAGATTTGCTGTGGGCTGACAGCCACATTGCCAAGCAGATGCTCGCTTACCACTTAAACCCGGAGATCGAAGCGGCTTCTCGCTCATTTGCGTTTATTGACGCCTCGGTTGATTGGTTGGTTTCTGAGTTCAACTTAAACCCTGCGTCAAAAACGATCGATTTTGGTTGTGGCCCAGGCTTGTATACCCAGCGGTTAAAAGCAAAGGGCATTGGCACCGTTGTTGGATTGGATTTCTCTGAGAACTCACTTAGCTACGCTACTCAACAAGCGAAACAGTCGGATCTGCAGATCGAATATCACCTGGGTAACTACCTGGATTACACCGATGCTCGGACGTTTGACCTGATTACCTTGGTGATGTGCGACTTGTGCGCACTGAGTCCTTCGCAGCGATCTGCGCTGTTTAAGAAGTTTAAAACGATGTTGGCGCCAAGTGGGGTGATCGCACTTGATGTCTACACAGCATCAAGGTTTAAGAAGCAAGCTGAATCGGTAAATCTTGCTAAAAACTCGATGAATGGATTCTGGAGTGCAGAAGATTATTGGTGCATTCAGTCTACATTCAAATATGAAGCTGACGCTGTCACCCTCGACAAATATGTCATCATCCAGGAAGGCAAGGAGTGGACAGTGTTCAACTGGCTTCAGCATTTCACTATCGAAATGTTAAGCGCTGAACTTGAGCCGCATGGGCTGTCTATTAAAGCGACATACAGCGATCTGCGAGGCAATCCACTCGCTGATGGTGATGAAATGGCCGTGATTATCAGTCACAAGTAATCAGCCATAAGTAACCAATCACAAGTAATCAGAAAAAAGGGGCGGTATATTCGCCCCTTTTACTCCAACTCAAACTCAACACTCTGTTGCTCTATACCATTGATATGGATCGCCAGTTTGTGGGTGCCTGGATAGAACTTGCGGGTGGTGATCTCTTTAAACGAAATCTGCTTTTCGAGCGTTGCTGCTTCACCTTTGTTTAAGGTCAGGTTTTTGAGCTTAAACACCTTGGCCGCGGTTTTCCCGTTGGCTTTCATATAGTGGACGGCATAGTCTGCAACGAACTTTTGCTGAGGCTCTGACGCGCTGAAAGTCACACTGAAGGGCAGCGTATCACCCTTGGATACCTGGCTTGTCTCTAGATTCAACTCACTGACTTTAACCGCCGGATTGTCACTGTAGCCAAGCAGAGAAAAAACACGCGGGTGACCTGCCTTCACCAGTGTTCGTGTGGCATGGCCAATAATCCAGTCGACATCTTTGTGTTTATCCGCTTTCCACTGTTTGCAAAGCGCTATCACCACCTCTGGATGATCCTTGCTGATGTCGTTCAGGTTGTTTGCCACAGAGCGTCGCACATACAGGCTGTCATCAAATCTCAGCTGCTGCAGCAAAGGCAGGATAGGGGATGGGTCTTGAATGAAACCTTTCAGTTGCATGCCCCATGGCAGACGTGGCCGGGTCCCTTCAGAAACCAAACGCCGGATATGTTCATCCGGGTGCTGTAACCAGGCTTCCAGCTGCTTAAATGTCAGCTCTGGATGCTGTTCAATAAAAGGACGGATCGCAAACTCTGCGCTAAACAGGGGGGTGAGCTTCGCCATAACGTCGAGTGCAAGTTGAGGCTCTTCTAGACCATGCTCAGCAACGTAATCGGTCAGTGGCCAGATAGCAAAACCGCGGATAGGGTCGTCCGGATCGCCTCTATCCCACACCTCCGGGAGTTTTTTCAGTAGCACCGCCGTTTCAGCAAAATCCTCAGGCAGATGTTGGTTCAGCACTGTTATCAGGTGCTGCAGGCGCTGCTTTAACTCCAATGGTTCAAGACCTGTCAGCGCGTCCCTTTCGAACCGCTCAACATCAAACTGCGCAAGACTAAAGTTGGTCATGATCTGTTTAAGTGCTGTTGAGATCCGCCGAATGGCGTCAGGTCCTAATCCATCTTTCATCAACATTGTCTCGGCTCCCAGGCACTCACTTTATCTGCGAATCAGTGATTCTATCGCAAAGTAAAAGCGTTGGAATTGGACGAACCGGAAGCTGAGGCTTCAATCATGAGTTTTAATTGGCAGGCGGCAAAACCCATAACTCATACCCCAAAACCTATACCCCAAAATCACGGTCAAAACGTTCGCTGACTTGTTATCTCACAACTAATCTTGAAGAGACTATCCCAACGCCCAAGGATCAAATTGATGGATAAGCCGGTTATTTTCGATAACAAACCAAAGAAAATAGAACTGAACAAAGGCGATGAGTACTACTTTTGCGCCTGTGGTCGTTCCGGTAATCAACCGTTTTGCGATGGCTCCCATGCAGGCACAGATATCAAGCCATTGGCCTTTAAAGCCGATCAGGATGAAGGCTACCTCTGCATGTGTAAACACACCAAAAACCCACCTTACTGCGACGGCAGCCATAAACAGTTTGCGCCGGATCAGGTAGGCAAGGAGGGGCCGGGTGTGCAAGTTGCGGCGGGGGCTGCCCCTGTGGCGACACCTACACCCGAAGAGCCCCATGTGGCGTTTATCCATCAACTGGCAGAAGAGGGGTTAAGCAAGCTGGGACATCATGGCCCGATGACCGCCATGGGCGTGCCGAGAGACCTGTTACCACAGTGGGATGACATTCAGCTGATGGTGGCACAGATGGCAACCAAACCCTTATTGGAAGATGTCGATGTGGGTACTGAGTTAGTGATTGGCCCCAAGGCGAAAAAACCTTTGCACTTAAAGATCCCGCTGTTTGTATCTGATATGAGTTTTGGAGCGCTGTCTCAGGAAGCCAAGGTTGCATTGGCCAAGGGTGCAGAACTGGCTGGCACGGGTATCTGCTCCGGTGAGGGTGGCATGTTACCGGAGGAGAGAGACGCTAACTCGCGCTATTTTTATGAGCTGGCCAGCGCTCAATTTGGCTATAGCGAAGACCACCTTAAGAAAGTACAGGCGTTTCATTTTAAAGGAGGGCAGGGCGCCAAAACCGGTACGGGTGGCCACCTCCCGGGTAATAAAAATACGCAGAAAATCAGTGAAGTTCGGGGCATTCCTGCTGGCGAGCCTGCGATCTCGCCGCCCACGTTCAAAGACCTTCAAACCGTGGATGATTTCCGTCGTTTTGCCGATCGTGTGCGCGAAGTGTCCGGTGGCATTCCCGTCGGTTTTAAGCTCAGCGCCAACCACATAGAGCGAGATATTCAGTTTGCACTGGATGCCAGTGCCGATTACATCATCCTTGATGGTCGGGGTGGTGGTACAGGGGCTGCCCCTGAGATGTTTCGGGATCACATCAGTGTTCCCACTATTCCGGCGTTAGCACGAGCGCGACGTTACCTGGATGAGCAGGGCAAAAGCGGAAAGGTCACACTTATTATCACTGGCGGTCTTAGAATGCCAATCGATTTTGTGAAAGCGATGGCGTTGGGGGCTGATGGAGTGGCGTTATCAAACAGTGCTATGCAGGCGATTGGTTGTGTCGGCGCGCGGATCTGTAACAGTAATAACTGCCCCGCAGGCATCGCCACCCAGAAACCAGAGCTAAGAGCACGGCTGAATGTCGAGGATGCTGCTGCGCGTTTAAACAACTTCTTTAATGCGTCGGTAGAGCTTATGTCCGTCATGGCCAGAGCGTGTGGCCATAACCAACTCAGTCAGTTCAATATTGATGATTTGGCTACCTGGAAGCGGGAGATGGCTTATCTGTCAGGCGTACGATATGGCGGGGTAAAGTTATCAGACTAGGCCCAGATTAAGCCTTGACTGAATGTACATAGAAGTAGCCCCGTATATTAACGGGGCTTTTGCGGCGGCTTATTTCAATGTCTTAATAATGGCCGACAGAGTGAAAGTAAGCAGGGCAAGCAGGAAGATAAAACCACCCCAACTGAAATTCATCAGATTACTGAACAGGTCGAGTATCAGATCGCCCGCATACTCTTGCATCACGCTACTGGCTTTATCGGTGACAGTGCTGAGGAAACTGTCGTCTTCATCCTTAAACATGCCTTTTAAGGCGGGGAACAGCAGAGTAAGCCAAACACCGATCGGAGCTAGGATCAGCAGGCGTTTTTTGTTGAGCACAAGCAGCGCCGGGCCAAGTACGGCAAACAGGATCACGAAATAGCTCTCTACAGACGCAATTTTGTTGTAACTCACTTCGCCGTACACAGGTAACTCTGTGAGTGGTAAAAACACGCCGATGGCCAGCAATACCGCAGAGATATACACCACCAGTTCCAGCTTTTTACTATCCATTTGCACTCCACTGTTTTCTATTGTCGTGATTTTTTATCATGTGTGCAGCGCAATTGAATACGCTATCTCTCTGATAATAGGATAACTATTGATTTAGCGGTCACTTTATTAACGTCTTATTTTTGATTTAAACCGCTAGTAATCGTAACGCGCCAAATGCAAAATACTATCATTTGCATTAAAGGTGTTTATCGAATGAAGACAGTGGCTATCTGGGGTGCTGCCAGCGGGTTGGGCGCAGCCATGGTTGAGTACTTTGCTGGGCAAGGGTTTTCAGTTATTGCGATTGCGAGAGATCCGAAAAAGAACCCCCAAATCACAGAGCTTGGCCTTACCGCAATTTGCTGTGATGCAACGGACCAGAGTCAGGTAATTCAAACCGTCGCTCAGTTGCCTCAAGACGCCTTGGTTATTTCCACTATGGGCAGTTTCAGAGCCGCTGTGCCTGTGGATTATATCGGCCACCGTTACCTCATTGATTCGCTGGAGCAGGCCAATATCAAACGCTTTTTACTAGTGACGTCGCTCGGGTGTGGCGATAGCTGGCAGTACTTATCTGATGGTGCTAAGCGCGGGTTTGGTGCCGCAGTAAGAGAGAAGTCACTGGCAGAAGCCTGGCTGCAGAGCAGCCAACTGGACTACACCATACTTCGTCCGGGTGGACTTAAAGATGGCCCCGTAACACAAACGGGAGAACTATCTCAGAATCAGGAAGTACACGGATTGATTACACGAAGTGAAGTGGCACAGTTAGCACACCTGCTTATCTCGGATGAGCAAAGTGTAGGGCAGATCTATGCCTGTGTTGATCCTGAGATAGCCTACTGATTAAGGCGGTGACTGTTTCTCTTTCAATAGCTTCTCTAACGTCGCCGTCAGTTCGCTGGTGTCTTCACTTAGCAATTGGCGGCCAAACTTTATAAAGATCCCACCAATCTCAAGCCAGATCCGTAACAGCATAAAGCCAAAGATGATGGTGACGATGCTCAGGTAGGTGTTGGGTATCTGCAGCGCACTGTCACCAAACATGATGGGGTGCTCTTCGATGTTTATCGTCGCTACAAATTGCGCCAACGCGCTGTTGGAAAAATCAGAGAAGTAGCTGGGCAGTTGGAACAACAGCTGGATCAATGCAATTGCTCCGATGGCGATCAAGCCAAAACCCACAAACCGCTTATGCTTATTGAAATCCATATCCATATAAAAAACCTAAAATTATCCAGTAAAAAGCGTTATTGATCCTTGTCCGTCGGCGGGATCCAGGTAAGAGAGGAGTGATGCAGCGATATCAGCACTTTGCCATCTAACTTATGATAAGCAAAGGTATAGTCAGCACGTGTTGCATCGCCATTTCCGTTGACAAAGGTATAGTGGCCCATGTCCTTGTATCCCATGCCACCAGCCTTCAAAACCGGACCAACAGCGCTTTGGAACTCAACACGTTTCCAGCCGTTTTTCAGAAAACCGCTGTCATTAGGGTAATCAGCATTTCCACCCACAAAATAGGAACGTGCGCCCGCTTCATCGAGACGGATCACATCAGCTAAGGTGGGTTTGAACAGCAGCGGTTCATCGGGTGTGCCAAAGTCATATAGTCCAAGCAGAGTTTCAACATCTTGTGCTACGACGGCGTTTACCCAGTCTTGCTGCGCTTTAATCACTTCAGCTTTCGTCATCTTCTCGAATTTTTTCATCTCGATCCCTTGTGTAATGAACGGGTGTTGAGTTGATTGATTATTAACTTACGCTGTTCAAGCTTAATGCTACAACACTGGACAGGATTAGCAGGCTAAAAACCGTAGGAATGGGATAAAAGTCGGCTACTAGAGCGTTGGATTTTGCTGTCTGGCGGGAGGATTATTGGTGCTTAGTTAAATGCCTGTAGCGACAGGAGAACTACTGGCCTTCATTTTGTGCGATGCCTTAACTATGTAACATCACCCATTACCATCACCATATATCCTAAACTGAGAGCATAGGCCGTGCCTAAATAAGACGCCACGCTTTTGATTGATTTATTGAGTATTGGCTCAGAGCTTATCTCATGAATCAATAAAGGACTGAACTTCCTCGATTTGATCTTTGCCGTAATCAGGCTCTTTTAGTCTGATATCTGCATCAGAAAGGTAATGCCAGACCAAATGCGGAAGCTCGATAGATGAGGCAGATGCCAGTTGCTCAACAGATTGAGCAAGTTCATACCAATCTTTAAGATCAGCTTTTGACTTGACCTCAGTCTCTAGCAGCAGAGCAAGTATTGTTTTGATTTCGGTGAGACTATCCATGTTCAGTGACGGTGCTTTACGATACTTGTTAAATACTTAATCTACCGAACTGTGCAATGTTCCAGTGCCATTGTTCAATAGTGTTATCGTTACATTACTCGATAGATGCGGGCAGTCAAACTCAATACCCTTGTCTATTTTCTTCTCTGAGCTACAAGCCTCTCTAGTGCTCTCTGTGTCGTCTGGCCGGTATTCAAATGACATGGTCACAATATTTGTATCTATGTCGTGTTGCTCTTTGATATTAAACGATGAGTGTGGAATGAATGGAGGGATCCAACCCGCTTGCATCATGCCCGCAGCTTCAGCTTCTTTATAGGTGTCAAACTCAGATTTTGGGCGCTCACCCAATAAAGTAATCGCCAATCCAAGTACGATCAGACCGAGAGTTGATAATAAAACTATTGCTATGAGTTTAAAGTGGAACATGGTGTTGAACGCTTAAAACAGGGAGCAAGTTAGCGGCAAGCCGCGCGGCCTAAAGCGCATTTGATTGGTTCGTTATGATTTGGCGACCCAGCCATACCTTTTTAAAACCTCTGTAACCACGAAAAAGCTAATCAGAAAGATGGAGCAAGATATTGTTGTACCCAACAAGGCAAGATCATTAAAAGCCCTATAAAACAAAATGTTGAGGATCGGCAGCCTTGGAACGACGTATCGTATAAAAATAACCGTTAATAAAAAACTATATATAAACCACCTTAGGTTACCTAACCGACCTATCACGACGCCTGACACTACCCCAAAGAATACGGCTGTTGGCAAATAAACCCAGAAAATGAAGAACGATTTCTCTGCTAGGCCGGACAACCCAACTATTTTTTGAATACTAGCTAGAAGTCCGATCCAATTCGGATGTCCAATTACCAGCCAAGGGCCAGGTATAACTACTCCAGCCAAGATTCCCATAAGAGAATTCATAAATTTAGTCATAGAATTTCTTCCAGTCCTTGAAGAAAGAATAGTGGCTAACCGCTTAAGTCTGAGAAAAATCACGCCGCCAGAAACGGCTCAGTTAAACGAAGTTCTGCGACCGTAGGGAGCGGCCTTGACCCGCTTGTTAGGCATTTTCCTCTACCCCAAAAATGACTGCAAAACAGGCAGCGATGGCAGCTTATATTTCTTTTCAAGATACTGAAGAACCCTGTAGAGTTCCGCGCATAAGAACAATCTTAGCTTTTCTCTATCGAGAAACACACCGTGTAAGTCTTGCATGGATACTTGGCTTGCTACTTCAAGTTCTTGGTATTTTCTGTTTATGCGGCAATATATTTTTGAATCTGTTTCTGCTCCAAAACGCATCACGTAGTGGATAGTGTCAAATTCCACTGATTCGAGCCAGTTTGCCTCTGCTACTATATTCTCTATGTCGGGAACTAATTTTCTGGTTTCATCATCCGCCCAACCTAGCCGACCTTCAACAGTCCCGACCAACCCCATCAAAAAGTGTTTCCCGTGATCCTGCATGTTTTGATGTCCCAGCCGCGCTTTTTAGCGTGAGGTCCACGTCCAACTGATTTTGTTTGTTATACGTTTTCAGCTCTATTTGCGTACTATCCACTTCGCCACATACCTCCCGCTAGCAAGAGCTATCTTTTCTAACCGATCACATGCGCCAAACGCAACTGCAGAACCAATAGTTTTCTTAGTTGTATCTATTGTTTGCCCGTCTTTGGTTACAGAGGCAATAAATGTGGCGCTGGAGCTTGGTCTCACGGAGCCAAATACCCAACGGTGTGGAACGACCTCAACAAAAGATACTTCAAGAGCATACCCACTAGCATCTGAGCTTAACGTCACGTTAGCCGAGTTTTCTATGATGGAATCATTTAGAACTTGAAGCATTGAGCACTCGGCTTTAAATTTTCCTGACGCCACTTCATCTGAAAAGCTTACAGGGAGAAGTTTCATCATAGGCGCGGGCGAGCGCTCAACACTTTTAGTGCTTACATGTTTTTGGGTGCTGCCGCATGCAACCACCAATAAGCCTAATGTAAATATTGCCAAAAAATTGCGACGCAATCGATTTTCTCCCTAATTTTTACGATTCGTATAACGCCGCAGCCACGGGCAAAGGCCAGCGGCTCGCCGCTCTGTGGCCTTTGTCCCCGAGGAGCGTAGCGACGAGTTAGTGAGCNTAACTATCAGCCGCGCCGTCTTTTGGCGTCGGCTGAATAGGATTGTTAGCCTCAGTGTGCTTGTCAAATTCATAAACCGTATCAGCAGGCACACCTGCAAAAAACAGTGACAAACGAGCCTTCAACTGACTCTGAGTACTTTCATCAGGAATTGATTCGCATAGCCGAAGCGACTCGTTAAACTGCCTATCCACTCTTAACTTGTCAAAGAACTCAGTCATTAATTTACGTGCTTGGTTAGACTGAGTGAAAAATAATGCGGCTATTGCGTCAATAATTGTGCCAGATACAACTGTTAGTATGGATGTAGTTGATTGGACACCTGCCATTGCCATCAATGCCCCAACGATGATCACAAGAAAGCCTAATGTGCCAGCACCAATACTAAACCAGAAGCTTATGCGCGATTGCGCAAGGCTATTTTGATGATACTGGATAACTTGGCTCACCTGCTCAGTTTCAAGTGCTAGCCTTAATTTTTCTAGCTTTTCTTTAGAGCCTTCTTTTAAACCTTCCTCAATTCCTCTACTTGCTAAACTTGCTATACCTTCATCTTCTTTTCCTTCTTTGAACTCATCCAAAGCATGAAAATCGATTGACTTAACCTCAAATTTAGTAGCTCTGCTTATCAATTCACGGAGAAACGGTCTAAATAGAAGTGACAAGACGATTATCGTTATTGGAATAATGAATATCTGAGCTAATTCCAACCAAAACCCTATGCTTATGTTTTCAAACATATCATCCTGTCCTTATGAGGCTAACGCCTAAAACAGGGAGCAAGTTAGCGGCAAAGCCGCGCTGTTTAACTTGTCCCAATGGTTTTTCTTGTTAAATGGCATTGGGTTTGGTGCGACGCAACACTTCGAATACAACTTCGGGCTCAATCTGCGCGTGATAGTTTACGTGAAACCTTATTCCACTTCCGTCTGTTGCGAGATCTGAAACAGGACAATCGATAAACGAAAGCATCCTGGGGCGACCCCATTTTTGAGCAAAGACTGCTAATGGTTTGTGCGAAGAGAAAGACCATGTCGCACTGCCAACTACCTTTGGTAGATAGGAGCCCTCGCATACAAATTCAATTATTTCCTCCGTAGTTGAATCATCGGAAACAACTACATCGAAGAAATGAGGTGCGTCTGCATCATCACCCGCAGCGACACTATCTCTTGTGAGCTTTAGTTTCATATTGCCATTTAACGCTTTAGTTAACCGGCTTGTAATGGTTGGCTTGTGTTTTGCGTTTTTTGCAAAAACCGGGACAAGCGTTACAAGTCCGATTGAACTACTTGCTAGCTGCTTTCACTGCGAAGTAATTGAATCCATGATGGCAACATCGCGATAACAGATACAAGCAAAGACATGAACGCAATTACCAGAGAATAATTAGCACCAGTATTGGAGCCAGATTGCTGAAAAATTCGATTTTCCAGAATTTTTCTATGCTCTATTTCTACTTTTAGAAGTTCAATAAGCTCTTGTGTTTGTTCCTTTGTACTATCCAGCTCTTGACGCAACTTCGTTTGTTGTCTTTCAAATATAGCCATAGCCATTTCCTCGCTACCAGGGCTTTCTCCAAAGCTTAAACTTGATGTTGCTTTTAGCTTAGCAAAGCTATCATTCAACTGATTCAATAGAGAATCAGCATTAGCTATATCGTTTGATTTTGGATAGCCTCCGAAATCTGTGCTTTTCAAAGGAATAAAGCCATCAGCAAAAAAAGCAGATAAGGCAAAAACAATTGAAATTATAAAAAATGGTATAGGTATATATTTCATATGAGTCTCCTCCTTGCCTTGGGCGCGTCTTAGCGCCAGTCCCAAGCCACGCTGTTTGTGGCGTTTTTCTTAAGCTGCCATTACCTGATAAATGCGTCGTTTTTGTGATAATACAGAATCGCGTCAATCAAGCGTTGAAGCGAAGAACCGGACTCTCGGCTCACTAAATTGCGCTTAACTTCCTGCAAATCAGCAATGCTCATAAAGTATTGGTAGCCCTTTGATGAGGCGAAAGCTGGTTCGTCGTGTTGGTCGCGTTCCAGCTCTGCATCATCATCAAGAACCAATGCCATTTCATGGTAGTTAGCGAGACTAGAGCTCAATACGTAAAGCTGATGATCCCACGGCAACTCGTCAATCGAGCCAATTAAAACCTCTAATGGTTGCTCTAATCGCATATTATTTCTATATGGCAGCTAGCGCCCCGCATAAGGGGCACAAAACTGTTGGCTAAAATGAGCGACGGAGGAGCACAAGCCAACTGTTTTGTGTCCAATGCCTTGATGCGATTGTTAGGTTTACGTTTTATGAAACTATTTTCCAATGCGCCGGCAGCTCAATAACCATTCTTTCATGATCGTATTCGGGCGCTGCCTTAGAGCCACCCTCACTGATTTCAGCCGGAATTCGATCTTTGAACCACTCCGGGTCAAGGTTGCAATAGTTTTCCAAGTAATAAGAAACTTGGCACAGGTAATCGTGAACCAACGACCTGTATCCAGCTGTACCTGGTTGATCTTCAAACCGCTTCATTTGCTTGTAAGCCCTATTGATGAAGACAGGAATCATTTGAAAATTCTTACTTACAAACAAGGCAACAATCTGATTTGTATAGCAAACCATCGAGTACAAATTATCGCTCATACGATAGCACTGAGCTGGAATCATCGCATCATGGTTTAGTAGGAGGTGAAATTTCTCAACTTCCTTCCGTGCAGCCTTTGCACTAGGTAATGGTGAATTCATCTTAACCTCTAAGTAAACCTAACGCCGCAGCCACGGGCAAAGGCCAGCGGCTCGCCGCTCTGTGGCCTTTGTCCCCGAGGAGCGTAGCGACGAGTTAGTGAGCTGCATTGTTATGTGGAAACCCGCAGCTGACGAAATTTCTTGAACAGAAGATAACAATAAACTGCTGCGACAAAGAATACGTCTAAGTACAAGTTGTATCTATCGAAGTACTGATTGTCCGGATATGCCTGATAAGTAAGAAATACCGCAGGGAACCCTAAGTAACCAATCCCATCAAGCACTACAGAGGTCATTGAAGCCAAATGCTGAAGAAGCAATACACCAATACTCCACTTGAATACGGTCAGGAGCACTTCTAATGCATGTTTTAAGTAATCAGTCACCTTAAAAACCTGTATACACATAAC